>NZ_MUNF01000623.1 GCF_002154555.1 Streptomyces murinus | reverse complement strand
GTCCAGGCCGTACTCGTCGTACCCGAGGCCCTGTTGGGGACCCCGCCGTAGATGTTGCTCTGGAGCCGTACGCCGATGCCGTGCCGGCGGGCGAGCTGGGAGACGACGTAGAGGCCGATGCGGCCGTCGGCCAGCAGGCTGGCGACGTTGACCTGGTCGGGGTCGGCCAACAGGGCGTTCATCCGGGTCTGTTCGCCGACGGGCATGCCGAGTCCGCGGTCCTCGACCTCGACGGCGAGCCCGGAGGTGACGAGGCCCGCGCGCAGCAGCACCTGGGTGCCGGGGGCGGAGAACACCGTGGCGTTCTCGATGAGTTCGGCGAGCAGGTGGATGACGTCGGCGACGGCGTGGCCGCGCAGTTCGCCCTCGATCGGGGGCACCAGTTTGACCCGGGAGTACTGCTCGACCTCGGCGATGGCGGAGCGCAGCACCTCGGTCATGCTCACCGGGTTGCTCCACTGGCGCCGGGAGACGGCGCCGCCGAGCACGGCGAGGTTCTCGGCGTGCCGCCGGATGCGGGTGGCCAGGTGGTCCACGTGGAAGAGGCCCTTGAGCAGGTCGGGGTCCTCGATCTCGTGTTCCAGGTCGTCCAGGATGGAGATCTCGCGGTGCACGAGGGACTGGAGCCTGCGCGCGAGGTTGACGAAGACCTCCAGCTTCTGCTCGCTGCCCGCGTGGCTGGAGAGCTGGGCGGCCCGTACGACGGCGGCGGTGGCGCCCTCGTGCGCGCGGGCCAGATCGGCGGCGAGCAGTTCGAAGTCGTCGGCGTCGGTGGGCGCCCGGCGGCGGGACGGGCGCTGCGGCGGTGCCTCCCCCTGGCGCAGGGCGTCCACGAGTTCATGCAGGTCGGCCTCGCCCCGGGCGGCGGTGCGGCGCAGCGCGTCGATGCGCTCGGCGACCCCGCGGGCGGCCCGGTCGGCGGCCACGGCGGCGATCAGGATGCCCGCGACGGCCACGGTGACCGCGCCGCCGAGCACGGCCCACAGGACGGGGCCGGTGCGGGCGCCGGTGGAGCGGATGGTGAACAGCACGGCGGCGGTGGCGCCGAGGGCGACCGCGAGCGGGGGCAGCACGGCGAGCCGCATCAGCTGGGGCCGTATGTGCGTCTCGGGCAGTGCGGGAGCGGGTCGGGCGACCGGCCGCCCGTGCCGCCCGCCCTCCCGGCGGTCGGCACGGGTGCCCGGTGCGCGAAGGTGAGACATCTGCGTCCTCGTACTGGTCCGTCGGGCCTGGGGTCGGACACTCACGGTAGTCGCCTCCGGCTCATGTGCGAGGGGCAGTTGCCAAACTCCCCCGCCCAGCGTCCCGCTCTGGTATGAGGCTCCGTACGAAAGCCCGATAACCGGGCCGCGTGTGCTCCGATCGGGTCGAAAAAGATCGATAAGTTCCGATCAAAAGCGGTCAGAAAGAGCAGGTGGGACGGGAGGGTCGACCCCCCGCCCCAAACCTCGACTCACGCCCGCCCGGCGTCATTCACCCCTCATCCGACCGCGCGCGATCCCACTCCCAGGCATTCGCGAATATCACTCAGCGTGTTCCCCTTGGCCTTCGATGCGCTCGTGTCGCGTGCCCTGGCGCAGGGTGAGCGACATCAGATCGCTGGGGGCGTCCAGCCGCACCCGGTGCCAGCGGCCACGGGGCACGATCACCGCGGAGCCCGCCCGCAGCCGTACCGTCTCCTCGGCACCGCCCGGTTCGGTGGGCCGGAAGTGGAGGCGGACGGCGCCGGTCAGGCAGCACACCGCCTCGTCGGCCTCCGGATGCATCTCCCAGTGGTCGGCGTGCACATCGGCGTCCGTCTCCGCGTGGAACGCCGCGAGATGCCAGGAGCCGGGGGCGGCCGCCATCCGCCGTTCGGAAGCCACGACCTGGCCGTCCCGGCCGATGTGCAGCGCGGCGGCGAACAGGTCGACGGGGGCGAGGGGTGTCGTCGTCATGAGGGGGTTCCTTCCAGTCGGCGCTCTGGTTTTCTATACGTGTACGAAAACTAGTCCCGACGCACCGCCGCTGTCGACCCGTGAGGGATGATGAGGGCATGCCGCAGCCGTCCGCACCGCGCAGAAACCCTGGCCGACCTCCCCGCTTCACCCGCGAGGAGGTCGTCGGGGCGGCCCGCCGGATCGTGGCCGAGGAGGGTGTGGAGCGGCTCACCATGCGGCGGCTGGCCACGGAGGTCGGCAGTACGCCGATGGCGCTCTACCACCATGTCCGCAACAAGGAGGAGTTGCTCGTCCTGCTGCTGGACGACCACGCGGCGCGGACGCTGCGCCGGACCGCGATGCCCGCCGAGCCGCGCGAGCGGATCGTCACCGCCGCCGCGGCGATCCACCGGGCGCTCGCCGACTGTCCCTGGATCGTGGAGGTGCTGACCGCGGACGATCTGCTGTCCGCCTCGGCGCTGTGGTTCGTCGAGCAGATCGTCGACGGGTTCGTCGCCTGCGGTCTGACGCCCGAGCGGGCCGTCCATGGATACCGCGCGATCTGGTACTACACCGCCGGGGAGATCGTGGTCCGTACGGCGGCGGACCGCCGGCGCGCGGACGACGACCGCCCCACCTACCGGGAGCAGGTCTTCACCGACCTCGCCCCGGGCGAACTGCCCCGGCTCGCCGGACTCGCCGACGCCTGGGGCCCGTTGACCGCCGAGGACACCTATCTCGACGGCCTGCGGGCCCTGGTGGAGGGTCTCACCGGGCGCGGCTGAGACCCCGAGAGCGACTGAGACCGGGAGCGGCTGAGACCCCGGGAAATGTGTCTCAGCCGCGCTTCGGCGGCTCCGCGACCAGGGCGCCGACCGAGCGCCAGGTGCGGCGGACCTCGCCGGACACGCCTCGCCACCAGGCCTCGGCCGGGAGCTTCCCGGCGGGCTCGAAGGGCTCGCCCGGGCGCGGCAGGGCGACCGCCTGACCGGCCTCCTCGGCGACCTCCTTGGTCCACTCCCCCGGCTCGGCCCACGGGTGCGGGGCGAGATTGAAGGTGCCCCAGTGGATCGGGAGCAGCACACCGTGCGGGGCGCCGCCCTGGAGGTCCAGATGGGCGCGCAGGCCTTCGTCGGGACGCATATGGATGTCCGGCCAGAACTCGCTGTACGCCCCGATCTGCACCATCGTGGCGTCGAACGGGCCGTGGGCGGCGCCGATGTCCTGGAAGCCGTCGAAGTAGCCGGTGTCCCCGCTGTGGTAGATCCGGTGCTCCTCACCGGCGACGACCCAGGAGGCCCACAGGGTGTGCTGGGTGTTGCGCAGGCCGCGGCCGCAGAAATGGCGGGCCGGGGTGGCGGTGAGGGTGATCCCGCCGACCCGGGCCGACTCGCGCCAGTCCAGTTCGCGCAGCCGGTCCGGGCTGACGCCCCAGTGTTCGAGGTGGGCGCCGACGCCGAGCGGCACCGCGAAGACGGTGTCGGTGCCGGCCAGCGCCTTGATGGTGGGCAGGTCGAGGTGGTCGTAGTGGTCGTGGGAGATCACCACCACGTCGACGTCCCCGAGCGCGGCGAGCGGCAGCGGCACGGGGTGCAGCCGCTTGGGCCCGGCGAAGGGGAACGGGGAGCAGCGCTCGCCCCACACCGGGTCGAACAGCACCCGGTGGCCGTCGATCTCGGCGAGCACACCGGAGTGCCCCATCCAGGTCAGCCGCAGGCCCGTGGCGGGCGGCCGGGCGAGGTCGGCGAAGGTCGTGGGGTGCACCGGCACCGTGCCCCGGGGGGCGCGCAGCGGCCGGGTCTCCTTGTCGAAGAAGACCTTCGCGAAGTCCAGCGTGGAGCCGGAGGGCCGGGTACGCGCGGGGCCGCCGGGGTTCTGGAAGACGCCGTCCTTGAAGTGCGGGGAGCGGCGGATGCGTGCCAGGCGCTCACCGCCCGGGTCCACACCGAAGGCCGCCGGACGCGGCACACGGGGCCCTGAGGTCGAGGAACGCGGACCGGTCACAGTACCTCCCGGTTGAGTGCTGGGCCCTCCATTATGGTCGGCCTGTCCGACAACCCGGGAACGGCCCGGTACTACTGAATGATGATTCAGTACGTTGACGATCGCGGCACCTCCCCCAATACTGACTCGGCATTCAGTAATGCCGACTCCGAGGAAGCGCCGATGACCGCCCCCTTGATCTCCCTCACCTGGACCGACCATGTCACCGGCCGGCGGGGCTTCCTCGTCGTGGACCGGCTGGTGCGGGGCGTGTCCAGCGGCGGGCTGCGGATGCGCCCCGGCTGCACGTTGGAGGAGGTGACGGGACTGGCCCGGGGCATGACCATGAAGGAGGCCCTGCACTACGACCCCGAGAGCCGCTACGTCCCCCTCGGCGGCGCGAAGGGCGGCATCGACTGCGACCCGCGCGACCCGGCGGCGTACGGGCTGCTGGTGCGCTATCTGCGCGCGGTGCGGCCGTACGTCGAGAGCTGCTGGACGACCGGTGAGGATCTGGGTCTCACCCAGGACCTGGTGGACCGGGCGGCGGCCGAGGCGGGCCTGGTCTCCACCGTGCAGGCGGTGTATCCGCTGCTGGACGACGAGACGGCGGCCCGGGCACGGCTCGCGGACGCCTTCGCCGTCGAGGTGGACGGCATCGGCCTGGACGAGCTGGCCGGGGGATGCGGGGTGGCCGAGTCGGTGCTGACCGCGCTGGACCGCGCGGGGGTGCCGTACCGGGGGACGCGGGTCGCCGTACAGGGGCTGGGCACCATGGGCGGGGCGACGGCGCGCTTCCTCGCCCGGGCGGGTCTGAGCGTGGTCGCGGTCGCCGATGTCGAGGGGACGATCGCCAACCCGGACGGCCTCGACGTCGAGGCGCTGCTCGCCGCGCGGGACGGCTACGGCACCGTCGACCGCTCCGCACTGCGCCCCGCCGACCGCCGGCTGCCCGGTGCCGCCTGGTCGGCGGCGGACGCGGAGGTACTGGTGCCCGCGGCCGTGTCGTACGCCATCACCCCCGCGAACCAGGCCCGGATCAGGGCCCGTTGGATCGCGGAGGCCGCCAATATGCCGGTGCTGCCCGAGGCGGAGGCGCTGCTGGCCGCGCGCGGGGTGACCGTGCTGCCGGACGTGGTGGTCAACTCGGCGACGAACGCCTGGTGGTGGTGGACCCTGTTCGGCGACATCGGCGCCACCGCGGACGAGGCGTTCGCCCGTGTCCGCCGCGCGATGCGCGCCCTGCTCACCCTGACCCTCGACCGGGCGGAGCGCGACGGTACGACACCCCGCGCGGCGGCCCACGCCGTGGTGGCCGACCGGCTGCCGGTGCTGGCGGAGCGGTTCGGGTCGTATCGGCGTGACGCACTAGGGTGACCGGGTGGCAAGAGTGCGGTTGAGCGTGGCCGAGCGGCAGGGGGAGCTGCTGCGGGCCGCCGTCGAGCAGATCGAGGCGCGGGGCGTGGCGGCGGTCCGGATCGCCGATGTGGCGGCCGCGCTCGGGGTGAGCAACGCGCTGGTGCTGTATCACTTCTCGACCAAGGAGAAGCTGGTCGCCGCCGCGTTCGCGCACGCCGCCGAGGACGATCTCGCGCGTCTGCGCAAGCTGCTCGGGCGGCGGACGACCGCGCTGCGCCGGCTGCGGGCCGCGGTGCGCTGGTACGCGCCGACCGGTCAGGCCAAGGGCTGGCGGCTGTGGATCGAGGGCTGGGCCGTCGCCCTGCGCGAGCCCGCGCTGCGCGAGGTCACCCGCGATCTGGACCGCCGGTGGAAGGCGGCCCTCGCCGAGGTCATCGCCGAGGGCGTCAGCGACGGCGAGTTCAGCTGCCCCGACCCGCAGGCCGCGGCCCTGCGCCTGACCGCCCTCCTCGACGGCCTCGCCGTCCAGCTGACCTCGTACCCGGGCGCGGTGCCGCGGGCGCGGGCGCAGGAGTGGGTGGACGAGGCGCTGGCCCGGGAACTGGGCGTGGCGCGGGAGCGGTTGACGGGGCGGGCCTGAGAGGGCGGGCCCGGCGGGACGGGTTCGGCCGGGTGCCTGGTCACGCCGGCCGGGTCGGCCCCGGAGCCCGGCCGCTCGCGGTCACTCCGCGCGGACGCCCGGTCGTGGGCGGCGGCGCCGGAGCGGCGGTGC
>NZ_MUNF01000622.1 GCF_002154555.1 Streptomyces murinus | reverse complement strand
TCTCCTCGGCCGCCGACGCCAACGCGCTGCCGGTGGCGGAGTACGCGCTGGCGATGATCCTGCTCGCCAACAAGCGGGCGCTGGCCATGCGCGACCGGTACCGGGCCGTGCGCGGTCAGGTGTCCTGGCAGCACGAGTACCGCGACGCGGGCAACTACCGGCGCAGCGTCGGCATCGTCGGTGCCTCCCGCACCGGGCGCCGGGTCATCGCGCTGCTCGCTCCCTATGACGTGGAACTCCTTGTGTACGACCCGTACTTGGACGCGGCTCAGGCCCGTGCGCTCGGTGTGGAGCGGGTCGGCCTGGACGAGCTGTGCGCCCGCTGCGACGTGGTCTCGCTGCACGCGCCCGCGCTGCCCGAGACCCGGCACCTGATCGACGAGCGCCGGCTGAAGCTGATGCCGGACGGCGCCACGCTGGTCAACACCGCGCGCGGGGCGCTGGTGGACACGGGCGCGCTGACCCGCGAGCTGACCAGCGGCCGGCTGAACGCCGTACTGGATGTGACCGAACCGGAGGTCCTGCCGCCCGACTCCCCGCTGTACGACCTGGACAACGTGGTGCTCACCCCGCACATCGCCGGTTCGCTCGGCGGTGAGCTGCACCGGATGGCGGACTCGGCGCTTGACGAGCTGGAACGCCTTGCGCACGGGCGGCCGTTCGCGCATCCGGTCGTCCGTGAGCAGTTCGAGCGCTCGGCCTGAGGGGCGCCCGCGGGGGAAGACTGGCCCGGCCGTCACCGCGGCCACCGGCCCGACCCGAACGAGGAGCCATGACCCGCAACCGCCCGCACCCGTTCTCCGGCAATCCCCTGCACAGCCGCGCCGACTGGCAGCGCGCGCTGCTCGCCCTGTGCGCCCCGCTCACCGACGCCTACTCCGACGACACGGCCCTGGCCGCGCCCGGCACCGCGTACGAACCCCGGGTCGCCCGGCTGGAGGCGACCGTACGACCGCTGTGGGGGCTGGCCCCGTTCGCCGCGGGCGGCGGGCGGTACGGCGGCTGGGAGCGCATCCGCCGGGCCGTCGCCGCCGGAACCGACTCCGAGCACCCGGAGTACTGGGGTGAGCCCGGCGCGATGGACCAACGGCTGGTCGAGGCGTCCGTGCTCGGCTGCGCACTGGCCCTGGCGCCCGGGGAGCTGTGGGAGCCGCTCGCCGAGGAGGAGCGGACGCGGCTCGCCGACTGGCTGCGCCGGGCCGCGCGGGCCGAACGCGTCCCCGACAACAACTGGCATCTGTTCCCGGTGATGGTGGAGCTGGGCCTGACGGCGGTCGGGGAGCGGCCCGAACCGGGGCTCACCGAGCGGGCGCTCGCACGGATCGAGGACTTCTACCGGGGCGGCGGCTGGTACTCGGACGGCCCGGAGGGCAAACCCCTTGACTACTACGGCCCTTGGGCTCTGCACCTGTACTCGCTGCTGTACACGACGCTCGCGCCGGACGCCGATCCGGCGGTCGTGGCGCGGGTGCGGGAGCGGGCCGCGCTGTTCGCCGGGGAGTTCCGGCACTGGTTCGCGGCCGACGGCGCGGCGCTGCCCTTCGGCCGCAGTCTGACGTACCGGTTCGCACAGTGCGCGTTCTGGGGCGCGCTCGCCCACGCGGGCGTCGAGGCGCTGCCCTGGGGGGTACTGCGCGGGCTGTGGGCCCGGAATCTGCGCTGGTGGGCACGGCGGCCGATGTTCGCCGCCGACGGCACGCTGTCGGTCGGCTACGCCTACCCGAATCTGTTCATGAGCGAGCAGTACAACGCGGCGGGCTCCCCGTACTGGGCGTTCAAGGCGTTCCTGCCGCTCGCCCTGCCCGCCGGGCACCCGTTCTGGACCGCCGAGGAGGAGCCGCTGCCCGCCACGGACGCGGTGCGTCCGCAGCCGCAGGCGGGTCTGCTCGTGCAGCACGGCGGCGGGCACACGACGGCGCTGGCGGCCTGCGACGCGGACACCTGGGTGCGCAACGCGCCCGGGAAGTACGGCAGGTTCGCGTACTCCACGGCCTTCGGCTGCTCCGTGTCCACCGGGCCGCTCGGCGCGGCGGCCGCCGCCCCCGACAGCGCCCTGCTGCTCAGCGAGGACGGTCAGTACTGGCGCTCCCGGATCGCCTGCGCGGCCCGCTCCGTGACCGCCGACCGGGTGCGGGCCCGCTGGCACCCCTGGCCCGATGTCACCGTCGACACCTGGCTGCTGCCCGCCGGACCCGGCCGGCACGTCCGGGTCCACCGCCTGGTCACGCCCCGCCCGCTGCACACGGTCGAGGGCGGCTTCGCGGTCCCCCTGGAGGGCGCCGTCACCCGGGCGGAGGGCCGTGGGGCGCGGGCCGAGTGCGGCGGACTCGCCAGTACCGTGGCGGATCTCATCGGGACGCGCACGGGCGAGATCATGCTTCCCGACCCCAACAGCCACCTCCTGTGGCCCCGTACGGCACTGCCCGTGCTGCGGGGGAAACTGCCGCCGGGCGAACACTGGTTGGCCACCGATGTGCTCGCCACCGCCGACGGGAGCACCCCCGGGACCGAGCCGCCCGACTGGCGCGCCCTGCCCGGTCTCCCCCGCGCCTTGCCCGCTCTGCCCCGCGCCCTGCGCGAGGCGCTTCCCGGGCCGGAGGGACCCACCCCGTGAACCGCCCGATCCGCGGTAGGGCCGGGCGGCGGGAGCCGGTCAGGCCGAGCGTTTCCGCGCGGCCGTCTTCCTCGCCGCCGTCTTCTTCCCCGTGCCCGAACTCCCCGTGCCCGACTTCGCCGTACTCGTCTTCGCCGTGCTCGATCGCGCGGTGCTCTTCTTCGCCGACTCGGCCGACTTCGAGGTGGACTTCCTGGCCGGGGTCTTCTTGGCGGTGGTCTTCCGCGCCGTGGAGGTGGACTTCTTGGTGCCCGTCTCCTTGGGGGTGGAGCGGCGGTCCGGCAGGGATCTGACCTCGGCCTCGCCGGTGGGTTCGCGGGATTCGCGGGCGGCGCGGACGCTGTTCTCCAGGGCGGCCATCAGATCGAGGACCTTGCCGCCCTTCGCTGGTTCCGGGGCCTGCGGGGGTGTCTCGCCCGCGGCCTTGGCGGCGATGACCTCCTCCAGCGCCTCCCGGTACTCGTCGTGCAGATCCGCCATCTCCACCTCGCCGAGCGTGTCCATCAGCGCGTCCGCGAGATCGAGTTCCTTGTCCCGGATCTTGACGTCCACGTCCGGGGCGACCCCCTCGGGGGCCCGTACCTCGTCCGGCCAGAGCAGGGCGTGCATGGCGATCGCGTCGCCGACCACCCGCAGCATCCCGAGCCGCTCCCGGCCGCGCAGCGCGAACTTGGCGATGGCGACCTTGTTGCTGCGCTTGAGGGCCTCGCGAAGAAGGGTGTACGGCTTGGCGGCGGGGGCTCCGCTCGCGGCGAGGTAGTACGCCGAGCCCATCTGGAGCGGATCGATCTTGTCGGCCGGTACGAAGGCGACGATCTCGATGGTCCGGGCCGTCGGGATCGGCAGATGGGACAGGTCCTCGTCGGTGATCGGGACGATGGTGCCGTCCGCGTCCTCGTACGCCTTGCCGATCTCGGACTGGCTGACCTCGCGGTCCTCCACCTCGCACACCTTGCGGTAGCGGATGCGGCCGTTGTCCTCGGTGTGGATCTGGCGGAAGGAGATCGCATGGCTCTCGGTCGCGTTGACCAGCTTGATCGGGATGCTGACCAGCCCGAAGGAGATGGCGCCGTTCCATATCGATCGCACGTGCCGCACCCGTCCTTTCCCATGGAGACCGGTTTGTCTGGGATTGTCATCCTATGACGCCCATCACAGAGGTGGCGGGGCGGCGGGTCCCGCTGACCAACCTGGAGAAGGTGCTGTATCCGGCGACCGGCTTCACCAAGGCGGAGCTGGTGCACTACTACGCGACCACCGCCGACGCGCTGCTCCCGCATCTGCGCGACCGCGCGGTGTCCTTCCTGCGCTACCCCGACGGCCCCGAGGGCCAGGTGTTCTTCACCAAGAACGTGCCGCCCGGTACGCCCGAGTGGGTCACGACCGCCGAGGTGCCGAGGTCCTCGGCGGAGGGCCCGGCCCGGATGGTCGTCGTACAGGATCTGCCGAGCCTGGTGTGGGCGGCGAACCTGGTCACCGAGTTTCACACCCACCAGTGGCTGGTGGGCTCGCCGGACGAGGCCGACCGGCTGGTGTTCGACCTCGATCCCGGGGCGCCGGCGACCCTCGTGCAGTGCTGCGAGGTCGCCCTGTGGCTGCGCGAGCGGCTCGCCGCGGACGGGATCGAGGCGTACCCGAAGACGGCCGGGTCCAAGGGGCTGCATCTGCTGGCGGCGGTCTCCGGCGCCTCCCCGGAGCGGACGAGCGAGTACGCCAAGGCGCTCGCGGTGGCGGCGGAGCGCGCGCTGCCCCGGCTGGTGGTGCACCGGATGACCAGGAGCCTGCGGCCCGGGAAGGTGTTCGTGGACTGGAGCCAGAACGCGGCCCGAAAGACCACCGCCACCCCCTACACCCTGCGCGCCCGCCGCACCCCCCTGGTCTCCGCGCCCGTGACCTGGGACGAGGTCGCCGACTGCCGTTCACCGGGGCGGCTGGAGTTCCGGGCCGAGGACATCGCGCCCCGCCTGCGGGAGCACGGCGACCTGATGGCACCCCTGCTGGACCGGCACCGGGCGGCCCCCCTCCCCGAAGCCCCCTAGGGCCTGTCTGACAATTCCCGTCGTCGCCCGGAGGGCGGCCGCGCGGCGTCAGGTGCGTGCTCTCGGGGTGCCGGGCGTAGGCCCTCGTACTGGACGTACTTGGGTCTGCGCCCGGTGCCGCGAGAGTGCGTGCATGGCGTCGCGCGGCAGACGGGAATTGTCAGACAGGCCCTAGGGCCTCTCGGACAGTCCCTGGCCCCGCCTCCCGCTCCTC
>NZ_MUNF01000621.1 GCF_002154555.1 Streptomyces murinus | reverse complement strand
GGGTGACAGCGGTCGTGGTCGGGGGGCCACCGGTGCGGGGGTGCCCCTATGTGTTTGGTCAAGGTCGAAGGCCAGTAGGTTCGTGTGGTCGAGGGTGGGGCTGAGCCGCAGGGGCATGCATGAGCGATAACCAGGTCACGATCAAGCTCACGAGTGACGAGGCATTGGTGCTGTCGCACTGGTTGGAGAAGCTCCAGATGACGGAACTCAGCCGCGTTATCGATGATCCGGCGATCTGGGCGCCCATCCATCGGATCGCCGGAACGCTGGACAAGGCACTTCCTGCTCTGTTCGCGCCTGATTACGACCAGCGGCTTGAGGCCGCTCGTCAGCGGCTTCGGCCGGAGGACTGAGCTCAGTCTGAACCTCCCCCGGTCGCCGCGGATTGAGGTTCGTAGAACGTGCCGTCGCGGAGCATCGCGAAGAGGACGTCGGCTCGTCGTCTGGCGAGGCAGAGGAGGGCGTGGGTGTGGTGCTTGCCCTGGCTGATCTTCTTGTCGAAGTAGGTGCGGGATGCCGGGTCGGCCAGGGCGGCGAACGCGGACAGGAAGAAGGCCCGTTTGAGCTGCTTGTTTCCTCTCCGGGATGGTTGCTCTCCGCGGATCGACGAACCAGAGCTGCGGGTTGCCGGGGCGAGTCCGGCATAGGCGGCGAGGTGGGCAGCGGACGGGAACGAACTGCCGTCGCCCACGTCGATCAAGATCCTGGCTCCGGCCCTGAACCCGATGCCCGGCATCGAGGTCAGGACCTTGGAAAGAGGGTGGGCCTCCAGCAGTTCCTCGATCCGTCCGGCCAGCAGTTTCCTCTGGTCAAGGTGGGCGGTCAGCGAGCTGGCCAGGCTCGGGGCGATCAGCGCGGCCGCGTCCGTTCCCGGGACGACCACGGTTTGCTCGTCCAGCGCAGTGAACCTGTCCTCGACCAGTCTCTCGGCCATGCTCGGTGCTTTCGGCCGTGGCAAGGTCGCGAGCCTGCGGCGTCCGGCCTTGCGGATCTGGGCGAAGGATCCGAAGCGTTCCAGCAGTGTGAGGACGGCCGGCTGGTCGACTACGACGAGCACGGTTCTGTGCTTGGCCTGCGGCTTTGCGAAGACCTCACGGAGCTTGGGCTCGCTGTTGGGCAGCCGCTTGTCGAACGCCTTCTCCCCGCTGCGGTGACGGCGGTGGCGTGGTGTTCACCCTTGCCGACGTCCAGGCCGAGGAAGGCGCCGGTGTCGCTGACGTCGATCACGTGCGTCCTCTGGTCGTTCCCGCCCGGCCGTCCCTCGGCATCGATCGCCACATCCACATGACGAAGAGCCTCCCGGCCTGCGGAGAAGCCGGTGGTCATGCCCCTAATCAGCGGTCTGTCGACGCCTCCGGAGCCGGTGACACCCCCCAGGCCATGCGTTCGACAGGGGGAGATAGTCATGCCAACTCCGGAGGCGTCGACAGACC
>NZ_MUNF01000620.1:5642-8120 GCF_002154555.1 Streptomyces murinus | reverse complement strand
ACCATCGAGGACGGCCTCGGCCCCCAGTCCGCGCACCCGCTGGAGCCCGACGACCGCACCGACCAGGTACGCGGCCGGCTCGACGCGGTGCTCATCGCCTCCCGCGTCGCCCCGCTCACCCGGCACATCGGCCTGGTGCCGACCGTGGTGGCCACCCACACCGAGCCGTTCCACATCTCCAAGGCGATCGCCACCCTCGACTACGTCAGCACCGGCCGCGCCGGGCTGCGGGTGCGGATCACCGCCCGGCCGGACGAGGCCGACCACTTCGGCCGCCGCCGTATCGACCGGATCGAGGCGTACGACAGCCCGGACGCCCAGGGCCTTCTCACCGACCTGTTCGACGAGGCCGCCGACTACGTGGAGGTGGTGCGCAGGCTCTGGGACAGCTGGGAGGACGACGCCGAGATCCGCGACCGCGCGACCGGCCGGTTCGTCGACCGGGACAAGCTGCACTACATCGACTTCGAGGGCCGCTTCTTCAGCGTCAAGGGCCCCTCCATCACCCCCCGCCCGCCCCAGGGGCAGCCGCTGGTCAGCGCCCTCGCGCACGACACCGTGCCGTACCGGCTGCTGGCCCGGGCGGCCGACGTCGGCTACGTCACCCCGCGCGACGCGGCGCACGCCCGCGCGATCGTGGCCGAGATCCGTGCCGAGCAGCGGAGCGCCGGGCGGGCGGGGGAGACCCTGCATGTCTTCGGAGACCTGCTGGTCTTCCTGGACGACAGCCAGGGTGAGGCCGAGGCGCGGCGGGCGCGGCTGGACGCGCTCGCGGGGGAGCCGTACACCGGCGACGCCCCGATCTTCACCGGCACGGCGGCGCAACTCGCCGATCGCCTTGAGGAGTTGGCGGGCGCCGGGCTGACCGGGTTCCGGCTGCGGCCCGCCGTCGCCGGGCACGACCTGCCCCGGATCAGCCGCGACCTGGTGCCCGAACTCCAGCGCCGGGGCCGGTTCCGCACCGCCTACGAGGCGGACACCCTGCGCGGCCTGCTCGGCCTCGCCCGCCCCGCCAACCGCTACGCCGCTGCCGCCGCCACCGCCGTCTGAGCCGGAGGACCGTACGACCATGAGCAAGCCGCTGAAGCAGATCCATCTGGCCGCCCACTTCCCCGGCGTCAACAACACCACCGTGTGGAGCGACCCGGCCGCCGGCAGCCACATCGAGTTCAGCTCCTTCGCGCACTTCGCGCGCACCGCCGAACGCGCCAAGTTCGACTTCCTGTTCCTCGCCGAGGGGCTGCGCCTGCGCGAACAGGGCGGGCAGATATACGACTTGGACGTGGTCGGCCGCCCCGACACCTTCACCGTGCTGGCCGCGCTCGCCGCCGTCACCGACCGGCTCGGTCTGACCGGCACCATCAACTCCACGTTCAACGAGCCCTATGAGGTGGCCCGCCAGTTCGCCAGCCTCGACCACCTCTCCGGCGGCCGCTCCGCGTGGAACGTGGTCACCTCCTGGGACGCCTTCACCGGCGAGAACTTCCGCCGCGGCGGCTTCCTGCCGCAGGACGAACGCTATTCACGCGCCAAGGAGTTCCTGGCCACCGCGCACGAGCTGTTCGACTCCTGGAGCGGCGAGGAGATCCTCGCCGACCGGGCCACCGGCGCCTTCCTGCGGGACGCGCGGGCCGGCGCCTTCGTCCACCAGGGGAAGCACTTCGACATCCACGGCCGGTTCAACGTACCGCGCTCCCCGCAGGGCCGCCCGGTGATCTTCCAGGCGGGCGACTCCGAGGAGGGCCGCGAGTTCGCCGCCGCCGGCGCGGACGCCATCTTCAGCAGGTACTCCCACCTGGAGGAGGGCCGGGCCTTCTACGCCGACGTCAAGGGCCGCCTCGCCAAGTACGGCCGCCGCCCTGACCAGTTGCTCATCCTGCCCGCCGCGACCTTCGTGCTCGGCGACACCGACGCCGAGGCCGCCGAACTCGCCCGCGAGGTGCGCCGCCAGCAGGTCAGCGGCGCCACCGCGCTCAAGCACCTGGAGTTCGTCTGGAACCGCGACCTGTCCGGGTACGACCCGGAGGGCCCGCTGCCCGACATCGATCCGCTGGTGAGCGAGGAGCACATCTCCCGGGGCCGCGCCCAGGTGCGGATGTACCGGGACCCGGTCGCCATCGCCCGCGAGTGGCGTGAGCTGGCCGAGGCCAACAAGTGGTCCATCCGCGATCTGGTGATCAACAACGGCAACCGGCAGACCTTCGTGGGCGCCCCCGCCACCGTGGCCCGGACCATCAACGAGTTCGTGCAGGCGGACGCCTCCGACGGGTTCATCCTCGTCCCGCACATCACCCCGGGCGGTCTCGACCCGTTCGCCGACAAGGTGGTCCCGCTCCTCCAGGAACAGGGCGTCTTCCGCGCCGACTACGAGGGCACCACCCTGCGCGAGCACCTGGGCCTGGCCCACCCCGACGCCGCCGCCCCGGCCGAGCGGGCCGCCTCGTAGCCACCGGCGCGGCCCCGGCATGGCACCGGCGC
>NZ_MUNF01000620.1:0-5632 GCF_002154555.1 Streptomyces murinus | reverse complement strand
CCGGCGCCGGACTACGGACCGTGCCGCCCGCGCGTGCTCACCAGCACATCACCGCCGTCTGACCCGCCCCCCAGACGGAGTAGACGCGGACGCGGACGAAGTAGCGGCGGCCCCGGACGAGCCGTACCCGCAACCGGGCGTTGTCCGGGGTGCCGCCGTCATCGTGGCCGGCGAGGAAACGCGGCTCCCCGTCCCGCTCCTCGAAGACCACGAGCACGGTGTCGGCGTCGCCGAAGGTCCCCACGGTGTAGTCGCGGGTCCCCGTCGGCTCGACGACGAAGTCCGCCTGCTCGCCCGGACCCAGGCCCAGCGGTACCGAACAAAACGGCACCAGCGGGTCGGGTCCGGGCGCGGTACCCGGGTACCAGCGCAGGACGAACTCCCGGTCACGGTCCGAGGGCCGCTCGGCCGGACGCAGCCCCCCGCGGTACTGCTCCGGCTCCAGCACGAGCCCCGGACCGAACGGCAGGGCCATCACCGAGCGCGGGTCCCACACCGCGCCCCTGGACTCCCCGGCGTCCAGCGCCCGCAGGACGTTGGTGTACGCCGTCTCCCGGCTCCAGTGGTTCGGCGGGCCCGCCAACTCCGCGTAGACGGCCTCGTCGTCCCAGTGCAGCCCGGCGCAGGGGTTCTGGTGCTCGTGCACCAGGCCCAGCGCGTGCCCGATCTCGTGCAGGACCGTGCCGCGCTCCCCCTGCGCGGTCACGTCCCAGCCGAGATTCATGGTGCGCTCGCCCCGGCCGACGGCGAGGGCCTCGCGGCCCACCGCCGACCAGGAACCCCCGCCGGACTGGAACCCGATCCGCAGCTCGGCCTCCCCCCGGTCGCCGACCTCCGCGAAGGCGACCCCGATGCCGAGCGCCTCCCACTGCGCGAAGCACTCGCGGACCACGTCCAGCTGCTCCTTGCCGCCCGCCCACGCCACCCGGCGCAGCTCCCCGGTCCCGGGGACCGGGATCACCGAGGCGTCGTGGTCGGTGTCGAGGAAGCAGTAGTGCAGGACCGTGCCGTTGACCCACATGCGCCGCCCGGCGAGCAGCGCGGCCTGCCGCTCGGCGGTCAGCCCCGGTCCGAAGGACGGGGCCGGCTGCCGTGATAGCGAGCACAGGCGTCGGGTCATGCGGCCAGCGTGCCCGTCCCGCGCTGACCGGCGCCTGAGTCGAAGGCTACTCAAGTCGCCCTGTATCAAACCTGAGTACGCGTGCTCTGATTGGTGTGAGGACTTACGAACAGGACGCGAAGACTCTCGAACTGCCCTGGCCGTTCACCGGCCGGGAGGACGAACTGGAGCTGGTGCGGGGGGCGATGGCCGCGGGCCGGCGGGGCATCGTGGTGACCGGCCCGGCCGGGCGCGGCAAGACCCGGCTGATCACGGAGGCGGTCCGGGGCACGGACCACGTCCGGGTGACCGGCACGCCCGAGGCCCGCCATCTGCCCCTCGCGGCGTTCGCGCACCTGCCGGCCGTCACCGGCTCGCTGCCCGGCGCGGTGCGGGCCCTGTCCGGCGTCCGGCTCCTGGTCGTGGACGACGCCCATCTGCTGGACGAGGACTCCGCCGCGCTGGTCCACCAGCTGGCCGCGAACGGGCGCACCCGGCTGATCGTGGCCGCGTGCGACGAGGCGTCGGCGCCCGGCGCGGTGTCCCGGCTGTGGACCGGTGAGCTGCTGCCCCGGCTGGCCCTCGCCCCGCTGCCCGAGGAGGACACCGCCGCCCTCCTCGGCGCGGCCGGGTTCGAGGCGCTCACCGTGCGGCGGCTGCACCGGCTGTGCCGGGGCGATCTGCGGCTGCTGCGCTCCCTGGTGGCCGCGCTCGTGGCCGGGGAGGACCTGGTCGCCGTCCCCGGCACCGGTGAGCGCGCCTGGCGCGGGCCGCTGCCCGTCACCCCGGCCGTCCGCGACCGGCTCGCGCCGGTGCTGGAGCGCGCCGCGCCCGGGGGGCGCGAGATCCTGGAACGCCTCGCCTTCGCCGAGCCGGCCCGGCTGCCGCTGTACGACCTCGACCTCGATGTCCTCGAAGGGCTGGAGGCGGCCGGTCTGATCGCCGTGGACGACGCCGGCGGGGTCGCGCTCACCGACCCGCTGCACGGACCGGCGCTGCGGACGGTGACCGGGCGGCTGCGGGCACGGAGGCTGAGCCGGGCCGGAGCGGACCGCGGTGCCGCCCTCGCCGCCGAACAGCGGTTGCTGGACGGGCGGTTGGCCCAGCTGGACGTACGGCCGGTGGCGACGCCGGTGGGGGACTGGGCGGTGGCCGAGGGGGAACCGGTACCGGCCGGGTACGCGGCGGTGCGGGCCCGGTTCGCCCGGCTGGGGGGCGCGGTGCGGGACGCCGCCGCATGGGCGCGGGAGGGACTGCGGTGGGCGCCGGGGGACGCCGGGTGCGCGGCGGAACTCGCCCTGGCGCAGGCCGAGTCGGACGAATCGGGGCAGGGCCTCGCCGAGGGCGACGCGTACGCGCGCTACGGGGCCGTACGCGCCGGGGAGCCCGCCCGCGCGCTGCCCGCGGGCAGTGTGCTCGCCCGGCACGCCGAGGCGCTGGCGCGCCGGGACGGGGAGGCGCTGGACCGTGCCGCGACCGCCCTGGCGGAGCGCGGGTTCCTGCTGTTCGCGGCGGAGGCCCACGCCCAGGCCGTACGCGTCCACCGCGACCCCCGGGCCGGGCGCCGCTCCCGCACCCGGGCGCTCGCCCTCGCCCGCCGCTGCCAGGGCGCCCGCACCCCGGCACTGGCCGGTCTGGTCCTCGGCGAACTCACCGCACGGCAACGGCAGATCGTGGCCCTGGCGGCGGCGGGCCTGAGCAACAAGGAGATCGCCGAGCGGCTGACGCTGTCCGTGCGCACGGTCGGCAACCACCTGTACAGCGCGTACACCAGGCTGGGCACGGGGGACCGGGGCGCGCTGCCCTGGCTGCTGGAGAGGTCGGCCTAAAGGGTGTTGCAGAAGGCCGTGGTCAAGCAGCCCGAAGCGGTGCTCTGGGCTTGACGGTCATGCGGCGAGGGCGAGGTTGTGCATCCCGGCTACCGCCTGGACCGCGTGATGGAGGCCGTCGCCGCGCTGCCGGCAGTTGCGGAGGATCTTGTAGTTCTTCGTGCGGGAGAAGACGTGCTCGACGCGTGCGCGGACTTTGCGGTGGGCGGTGTTGTCCTCTTCTTCGTCTTTCAGCAGTGCTCGTCCGGGGCGTTTGCGATGTGGGACGACCAGACCGGTGTTGATGTAGGCGCCGTCGCCGAGCACAGTCACGCCGCGGCAGTGCTCGGCCAGACCGGAGCTCCGCCATGCCCTGGCATCCGCGGTACTGCCAGGCACAGGCCGGGCGGCTGCCACCACGAGGCGGGTCTCCGCGTCGATGATGACCTGCACGTTCGCCGAGAACCGGTAGTTGCGGGAGGAGGCGCCCACGCCGCGGTCGCGGACCGGGATGCCGTCCACGATCCAAATCCGGTCCGGAGCATCGGCCGCGCGGGAGACCGGCTCGAGCGCGAGCAGCGGTCCCAGCCGCTGGATCACACGGCAGGCCATGGAGGAGGAGACGCCGAACAACGGGCCCAACTGCCGCATGGTCAGGTCCGTGCGGTAATACACCGCGACCATCAGGACCCGCTCGCCCAGCGGCAACGACCACGGCCAACCCCGCAAAGTGCCGTTGCCGCCCCGCTCCCGCACCACCTTCAACAAACTCGAAAACCGCGTCATCCGCAGCCCGGTGAACGTCTCCACCCACACTCGTTCAACACGTAACACCGCAGCCATGCCTAGGAGATTCCCAGCTCACGGCCTTGTGCAACACCCTTTAGAGAGGGTTGCAGAAGGTCGGTGGTGGACAGGGTTGAGTGACAGCTGACCTGCTGCTTTCACCCTGTCAGTGCGAGGTTGTGCATAGTGGCGACGGCCTGGACGGCGTGGTGGAGGCCGTCGGCCCTTTGGCGGCAGTCGCGGAGGATCTTCCAGTTCTTCATCCGGGCGAAGCTGTGCTCGACACGGGCCCGGACGCGCCGGTGTTCGGCGTTGTCTTCCTCCTGGCCGCGCAGGAGGGGGCGTCCGGCTCGTCTGCGGTGCGGGACGATCAGCCCGGTGCCCAGGTATGCGCCGCCCGCGATCACCGTCGTGCCCGCCGCCACGGCGGGCAGATCTGACTCGCGCCAGACGTGTGCGTCTGCCTTGTTGCCGGGAGCCGGCCGGGCTGAGGCCACCACCAGGCGGGTGTCGGCGTCGATGACGACCTGCACGTTCGCCGAGAACCGGTAGTTGCGGGAGGAGGCTGCGACCTTACGGTCACGGACCGGGATCAGGGTGCCGTCCACGATCCATGACCGGTCGGTGCCCGGCACCGGCCGGGGCGCCGGCTCCAGCGCGAGCAGGGGTTGTAGGCGCTGGATGACCCGGCAGACACGGCTACCACCAGCACCCGCTCGGCCGGCGGAAGACACCACGGCTGGCCACCACCGGGGCCGATGCCGCCCCGCTCCCGCACCTCTCGAAGCAGCTTCTCAAGACGCCCCATCCGCAACCCGGTGAACGTCTCCACCCGCACCGGCTCAGCCCTCAACACCCCACCCATACAGGGAAAATGCCCGCCATCAAATCTTCTGCAACACTCTTTACGAGTTGGTGCGTGATAGCGGGTGAGGGTCATCGCAGGTGGATGGCATGATCTCGCCGAGGCGATCACGGCCAATCGGACGGTGCTGGCGCACTGTCTGTTCACGGGGCTCTCTCGGCATCATCTTGCTTGCCTGGACGATGAGTTGGCCGCGCCGTGGCAGGCCGGGGTCGAGGATCGTCGCCATGCTGCGCGAGGAGGGGCCAGGAAGCGGGCCGAAGGTGCCGGCGCCCGTCATCAGCTCGTGTTCGTCGATCGGCTGGTGGCCACGCTGATTCATCTGCGACACGACTTGCCGCACTCGGTGCTGGGGCTGCTGTTCGGCGTCGACCGGTCGACTGTCACCCGGGCGATCGCAGAGGTGCGCACGCTTCTGGCGGAGCGGGGGTGCGCGGTTCCCGACCGCCTCGGCCTGCGGCTCCGAACGCTGACGGACGTCTTTGCCTATGCCCGGGCCGAAGGCGTCGAGCTGCGCCTGGATGCCACCGAGATCCAGGTCCGCAGGCCACCGGCCGGCCGCGGCGGTCGCCGTGCGTTCGTCTCGGGCAAGAAGAAGCAGAACACCATGAAGGCCACCGTCGTCGCCGACGATCAAGGCCGCACGTTATGGGCCGATGCCCTGCGACCGCGGCTCATACACGACGCCACGGCCGCCCGCAACGAAGGTATCGCCGTCTGCTTCCAGCACTTCCCCGACGTCGAGGTCCTCCTGGACGACGGCTACCTCGGCCTGAGCCGCGACCACCGCGGACAAGCGATCACACCACCCAGAAAACCCCGCCCCGGTGCACTGCCCGGCAGAGTCGAACAGTGGGAACGCGACCGCCACGGCCACTCATCCGACCGCATCACCGTCGAACACGCCCTCGCCGACCACAAACGCTGGAAGCAACTGACCCGCTGGACACACCGCCGCGACCGCCTGCCCGACGCTTACCGCGCCATCGCCGGCCTCGTCTCCGACCGCACGGCCAACATCTGAAGACGGCTGCAAGCAAGGCAAACACACCCCACCCGCTATCACGCACCAAC
>NZ_MUNF01000062.1 GCF_002154555.1 Streptomyces murinus | reverse complement strand
CCGCCGGCCCGCCGACCCGTATCGGCATGAGCCAGGTGGCCTCCGCCCAGGAACTCCTGACCCTCTTCTCCCGGACGGACAGCACCTTCGGCTCCGGCGCGGTCCGCGTCCCCCTGCGCCAGTACCTGTCGACCACGCTGCTGCCTTGGCTGAGATGCGACATGAAACCAGCCGTACGACGGGAGCTGTTCACCGTGGCCGCACAGCTCGCCTACCTGTGCGCGTTCGCCCACTTCGACATGAACCACCAGGCCGCCGCCCAGCGCCTCTACCTGACGAGCATTCAGCTGGCCGGGGAGGCGGGCGACCCGATAGGGCAGGCGCTCGGTCTGCGCGGCCTGAGTGTGCAGGCGCACGCCCTGGGGCGGTTCGCGGAGGCCCAGGACCTGGCCGAGGACGCCGTACGCGTCGGCGCCCGATACACGCCACCGCACCAGCAGGCCTTCCTCTACGGCCAGTTGGCGGTGGCGCGCGCGGGCACCGGCGGGGCCGGGGCCGTCGGCCTGCTCACCTCGGCCGAACGGTGCCTGGAGAGATCCGCGAGCGGCGCCACCTCCGTCGGCGCCTTCCACCAGGGCTCCCTCGCGCTCCAGCGGGCCGTCGTGGCCAGGAGCTCCGGCGATCTCAGCGGCGCCGTACGGGCCCTCCAGCTGTCCCGGCGGTACCGGCCAGCCGAGGAGTGGCGTGCCGTGGCGCTGGGGGCCGCCGAACTGGCCGAGACCCAGCTCTCGGCCGGCCACCTCGACCAGGCGTGCCACACCTGGCAGGACTTCCTCGACGTGTACCCGCACATCCGCAGCGCCCGCGCCGACGACCGGCTGCGCGCTCTGCACGCCTCGCTCCGGCCGCACTCGGCCCACCCCGCCGCGGCGGCGGTCCTGGCCCGCGCCCGCGTGACGCACTCCCGGGCCGCCCACGATCACCGGCACGGCAACGGCAGCGGAAACGGCAACGGCAACGCCCCTTCTGGGAACGATCGTTGATCCCATAGCACGAGAACCCGTCCGCGTCCCGGCCCGACTGCTCCAGCAGAGTGAAAACGGGACCGGTGGTGGGAAGACGGACGATCTCGCCGGTTGGATGGCAGCGCCGTACCCCGGTCACTCATTCCCTTCGTATGACAGCAGGAAAATGAACCGCAGCGTCCTGTCCGAAGTCTTCCGCGCCACCCTGCGCGTCCCTCCCGGCACCCTCACGGTCGCCACGTCCTTCACCCACCCCGCGCGCGGCCGGGTCGACTGCCCCGCCCACGGCCTGCTCGCGGCGCTGACCCGCAACAGCGGGCTCGCGCCGCGCAGCCGGGCCCTGCCCGCCGCGTGTCTGCACGAGCATCTGCCCGACGCGGCGACCACGGTCTTCGCCGTCACCTACGAGAGACCCGAAGGCGGCCATCACGGACTGGCCCTGGCGGCGGACGCCAAGGACTCGGCGGCGCTGGCCTTCGCGGGCCGGCAGATCGACTCCTTCCGGGCCGTGCTGCGCACGCGCCGGCTGCTGTACGTCATGGCGCCGACGACCAACGCCGACGGCCGGGCGCCCGCGGGTTCCGTGCCCGCGCAGACGGCCGCCGCCCCCTCCTGGGAGTCGTGCGGATGCCCCGCGACCCGCGCGTGCCCCGCGACCCGGAACGCGAACAGCGCGCTGCACCGGTTCACGGACCGGGGGGACGAGGTCGTCGTCGTGGGTTCCCAGGCCGCGGGACCGCCGCCCTGGGAGGCGCGGACCAGCGGCGCCACGCCGGTCGTGGTGCGCTCACGGCAGGAGGCGGAGTCCGTCGACGTCGGCGATCCGGACCGCCTCGCGTTCGTGGTGACACCCGGGTCCGTCGTCTCCGAGGTGGCGGCCATCCTCAAGGTGCTGCGCCGCCGCTACCCCCGGCTGCGCGGCCAGCATCCCTCGGAGTGGTGCTACACCATGGAGGACCTCCACACGGCGGTCGCCGCGGCGCTGAGCCAGTCCGACACCCTGCTGGTCGCCGGACGCCGCTCGGCCCCCGCCGTCCGTACGGCCGTCTGCCAGGCCGCCGAGGCCAAGCTGCGGGTCCATGACGTCACGACGCCGACCAGCCTGCGCCCGCAGGACATCGACGCGGCGACGATCACCCTCGTGGACGCCACGCCCGACGGCCGCGGGCGGCGGGAGATCGGCCGGATCATGAACGGCCTGGGCCCCGCGAGCCATATCCGCCGCGAGGTCCGCTCCTACCCGGAACCCCTCCTGGTGCCCCGCTCGTCCCCGGCGCGCTGATCGGCCGACCTCACCGCCTCCCTCTCGCCCACCCGCCTGGGCGTGCCCGCTCTGGTTCTACGCTGCGTACGTACACGCGCTTTCTGCCCGATGCGGGCAGGCGGGGTGCGAGAGGCGGGAAACGTGCAGGTCATAGCGGGTATGGAGCGGGATTCATGCGGTTGACGGTCTTCTGGCAGCGGATGGCGGAACACTTCGGTCCGGGGTACGCCGAGACCTTCGCGCGCGATCATGTGATGTCGGAGCTGGGCGGCCGCACGGTGAACGAGGCGCTGGACGCCGGCTGGGCGGCCAAGGACGTGTGGCGCGTGGTGTGCACGGTCATGGACGTGCCGGGGGAACGGCGCTGAGGGTGCCGCCCGGCATCGTGGCGATCATGACAGAAACGCCCCGTATGTCCGTTGTGAAGTCGATGCTACGGCACCGATCGGTCACGAAAGCCGCAGGTGGGCGCCGCTTGTCGGTGGAGTGGGCGAGACTTGGCGCGTGGCACGCACTGACGAGGACACCGAGCAGCTGACCCGGCCCGCGGAACGGGCCGGCCCGACGGCGACGACCGACCGGCCACCGGTCGCCGACGCCGTCCCGCCGGACGGCCGTACGCCGGACGGTCGTCTGCCCGGTGGCCGCATGCCGGACGGCCGTATGCCGCGCTGGCTGCCGCGCGCCATGGTGCTCGCGCTCGCGCTGATCGCCGCCTTCCAGCTGGGCAGCTGGGCCTTCCACCAGCTCACCGGGCTGCTGATCAACATCCTGATCGCGTTCTTCCTGGCCCTGGCGGTCGAGCCCGCCGTGAGCCGGATGGCCGCCCGCGGCATGCGCAGGGGACTCGCCACCTTCCTGGTCTTCTTCGTCCTGACCGTCGCCGCCGCGGGGTTCGTCACCCTGCTCGGGTCGATGCTGGCCGGCCAGATCATCAAGATGATCGAGGGCTTCCCGGACTACCTGGACTCGCTCATCCACTGGACCAACCAGACCTTCCACGCCAACCTCAGACGGGTCGACGTCCAGGAGGGACTGCTGCACTCCGACTGGCTGCGCAAGTACGCGCAGAACAGCGCGGCCGGTGTCCTCGACGTGTCCCAGCAGGTGCTCGGCGGCCTCTTCCAGCTGCTGACCGTGGCGCTGTTCTCGTTCTACTTCGCCGCCGACGGCCCCCGGCTGCGCCGCGCCCTGTGCTCGGTACTGCCGCCCGCGCGCCAGTCGGAGGTGCTGCGCGCCTGGGAGATAGCCGTCGACAAGACGGGCGGCTACCTCTACTCGCGCGGCCTCATGGCGCTCGTCTCCGGCGTCGCGCACTACATCCTGCTGCAAGCCCTGGGGGTGCCGTACGCGCCCGTGCTCGGCGTCTGGGTGGGACTGGTCTCGCAGTTCATCCCCACCATCGGCACCTATCTCGCGGGCGCGCTGCCGATGCTGATCGCGTTCACCGTCGCCCCCTGGTACGCGGTGTGGGTGCTGGTCTTCGTCGTGATCTATCAACAGTTCGAGAACTACATGCTCCAGCCCAAGCTGACCGCCAAGAGCGTGGACATCCACCCCGCCGTCGCCTTCGGCTCGGTCATCGTGGGCACGGCCCTGCTGGGCGCCGTCGGCGCACTGATCTCCATCCCCGCCGTGGCCACCCTCCAGGCGTTCCTTGGCGCCTACGTCAAGCGGTACGACGTCACCGACGACCCCCGCGTGAACGGGCATCGCGTACGGGCTCAGGGCAGCTCCGGTGTGCTCGCGCGGCTGAGGGCCGCGCGCGCTCGGCGGTAGCGGCCCCGCCTCTCTCAGACACGCTCCGATGACGGCTACCGCGGCACTGGCCTGGTGATCCTGCACCGCCGTGAATCAGGTCAGGCCGAACTCCCGGCCTGGAAAGAGGAGCACAACCGCTCACACTGCAAGGTGTCCGCGCCCGCGTCGAGCACACCTTCGCCCGTATGAAGAGTTGGAAGATCCTCCGCGACTGTCGATTGAAGGGCGACGGCGTCCATCACGCCATCCTTGGTGTAGCCCGCCTGTACAACCTCGCGCTCGCGGATAGCCCCGCCCAAGGTGGGCATCCCCGACGCTGGCCATGCCGGTCAGTTGATCATTACGGGACAACCTTTTGCCAGAGGATTTCCCCTTTATGCGTATCCCAATTGACGCAACAGCTGCCACCACTGATCAGATTCTTCGGCACCTGTGATACGTAGGTACCCGGGACCGAGTCCATATTCCGAAACAAACCCGGCGAGATGGTCCGCCACTCTCTCGAATCGGCAGCTCTCCCACCAAGGAGTCAGCATGTCAGGGTAGGTCCAGATCGAGCCATCTCGACGGTTGGCTAGAACTGCATTCTCGTTGATCTTCCCAACGACGAACCAATCGGCTGGATCTTCGGGAATTTCGACCATGCCTGGCGAGATCAGCGCCTGCGACTTCTCGGCGAACTTCTTGTCGAGGATGACTATCGATCCCATGATGGCCCCGTCGGCAGCCAGCAAGAAGTCCAAGTACTCCTCGGGAGCATCCAATTCCGGACGCCGCGAGACGCCCTCGGGAATGGAATTGAATATTCTCCATTCTTCATCGGAGTCGATGGCTTCACGAACCTGTGCAAGGGTCTGCCTGAACGTATCTGTGATCACTAGGGCCCTTCGACGGTAACAGATATAGGTGAATAGTCCGGAAGATGCATGATCTGCTGCCTGATCTGCCTGCCTATGGCCTGGTTGGTAATAGCATCAAGCATATGGAGATTGTCCGTGCTGTCGGGGCCACTCAGTTGAAGTTCCCAGACATGATCCGGGTTCATGCCCCCGAATATTCTCTTACGAGCCGCCGCAACGAATCTCGGGTTCTTATCGTTGAACTGAGCATAAACCTTTCTGAAGAAGGCTTGCTTGTAGCCCCGCTCGATGCCGACTCTTGGTGGAAGTGGATTGGGAGCCTTGACAAGTTTCCCTTCGTCGCTGAGTTGTTTAAGTGCGTTCGCCTTGAGCCTGAATTGAGATTTAGGCATACCCGGCTCCCAGCTAATCGTGATATTAGCAGCGGGGACCGCATCGGGCAGCCCGGCGGTCGGATCGACCAGGAGGAGCGAACTCCACCCTGTGCCGGCGTTGGGGCCGGCCAGCGTGCCCCCCGCTCCGGCTGATGACAGCGGTACGCAGGTGTTGCCGACGGTCCAGCCAGAGGTGGGATTGCAGTAGGCGACGCCAGTGTCGGAATCAAGGAGATTGCCGTTGCCGCTGCATTGGAAGCCGAGGAGGGCTCCACTGCAACGGTTGCCGTCGCTTGTGGGCTGGTGGGTGGCCGGGGCGGTGGCCTGGGTGGGTGCCGCTCCCTGCAGAACCGCGGGCAGTGTGTCCGAGGGGCCGGTGGCCGATGTCTTGGTGCCGTTCTGCTTCGGGCTCTCGTCGATTTTGGGCTGACCGGTCGGCCGCTTGCCCGGGTTCTCGGCTAGGCCCGTCTTGGCCGTCGGCGGGGGCGGTGGGGGCGGCGCCACGTGGACATCACAACTGCTGTAGCCAGCCGCGAGGACGAGGAGGCCGAGTTCGGCGCCCTCCTCCACGCCGCTGCCCCAGGACAAACCCGCTCCCAAGGAGCCGAGCAGGCCGGCGCCGGCCCCCCACAAGCTCCAGCTGCTTCCCGAGCCGCTGTGGTGGCCGCTGCTGCCACCGGAGCTGAACATTTCTTCCTCGCGGCGCTCCTGGGCTCGTGACGCGGAGGCTATCTCGTCCTGCGCCGCCGCGATTTCGTTGCTGTAGTCCCGGCTCGGGCTGCGGTGAGACTGGCTGTACGAGTAATGAGACGGGTGGCTACCGGAGGAGTAGTACGGGTGGTAGTCGTAGCTGCTGTAGCCGGAGGACCCGGACGCCTGGCAGGCGCTGTCGCCCGAGGGGTCGGCGTTGGTCAGGGGGTCGTCGTTGCCGTAGGCATAGGCGTTGGCGTTGACGGATGGGACCGGGGACTGGCTGGTGGCGTCGTGGCTGGTGAAGCTTCCTGTTGTCGGGTCGTACCAGCGGCTGGCGGTGGCCACGCGGTGGGAGGCGGGGTCGGTCCAGCCGCCCTGGTAGCCGAGGTCGTGCTGGGTGCCGCTGGTGGCGAGGGTGCTGCCGTAGGGGTCGTAGGCGGTGGAGCCGGTGAGGGCCGTGCCGGTCGCGGTGAAGGTGGCGGTCAGGTCGCCGTGTTGGTTGGTGTAGGCGAGGGCCGTGCCTGCGGGGCCGTTGACGCCGAGGAGTTCACCGTCCGGTCCGCGGCCGTAGGTCTCGGTTCCGTCGGAGACGGCCTGCTCGTCGGTACCGTCGTAGGCGAAGGTGTTGGCGCCCGCGGTGGCGAGGCGGCCGAGGTCGTCGTGCGTGTAGGTGGTGCTGCCGTCCTGGGTCAGCTGGTCGAAGGCGTCGTAGCCGAGGCTTTCGGTGCCCTGGGGGCCGGCGACCGAGGCCAGGGTGCCGCGTGCGGTGTAGGTGTACGTCGTTGAGGACGAGCCCGTGGTGGTGCCGGTCAGCTGATTGCGCGCGTTGAAGCTCGCGGATGTCGTGGTCGAGCCGTTGTTGACACTGGTGCGGTTGCCGGTGGCGTCGTAGCCGTAACTCGTGGTGGTCGAGCCGTTGTTCCACGAGGTCAGTCGGCCTGCCTTGTCGTAGCCGTAGGTGTTGGAGGCGGCGTCGGCGGTGCCGGCGGTGGTCTGTGAGGTGACGTGGCCGACGTTGTCGTAGCCGTAGGAGGCGGATGCCTCGGTGGTGCCGCCGGGGGTCGTCAGCTGGTCGCTGGTGAGGCGGTGCTGGGCGTCGTAGCCGAGGCTGCGGGATGTGTTGCCGCTGCCGCCGTAGGCGATGCCGGTGAGCTGGCCGGTGGAGTCGTAGCTGTAGTCGAGGCTGGTGCCGGTGGCGGGGTCGGTGGCGGTGTCGACCTGACCGTCGGGGGTGTAGGTGAAGGTCGCTGTGCCCGCCTTGTCGGTGCGGGAGGTGAGGAGGCCGTCGGAGTTGTAGCTGTAAGTGGCGTTACCGGACGGGCCGGAGGCGGAGAGGATCTCGCCGCGGTCGTCGTAGGTGTAGGTGTCGGTGCCGCCGGGGGCTCCAGCAGAGGTGAGGCGGCCGTCGGCGTCGTACCCGAAGGCGCGGTTCGCGGTGGTGGCCTCTGCTCCCGCACCAGTGGTTCCGGTCAAGCGGCCGTCGCCGTCGTAGGTGTCGGTGAGGGTGACGCCGCCGGGACGGGTCGTGGTGATCGGGTTGCCGTCCGCGTCGTAGGCGACGGTGGTCATACGGTCCGCGACGTTCGGAAACGCAGAGGTGCTGGGCTCGATGGTCGACTCAGGCTGACCGAGCGTGTTGAAGGTGGTGACGGTGGCGTGGTTGTTGCCGTCCGTGTAACGGGTGGGGTTACCCGCGGCGTCGTAGCCGAAGCTGGTGGTGATCGTCGAGGTGGAGCTGACCGGTTCGGTCTGCTGGGTCAGCGCATCGCTGGCGTCGTAGGTGTAGGTGGTGGTGTTGTGGTCGGCGTCCGTGACCGACGTGGGGTTGCCGGCCAGGTCGTAGCCGTACGACGTGCTGGTCAGCGTGGTGCCGGAGGTGTCCAGGTTCGCGGAGGCGGTCAGGCGGCCGGCGGTGTCGTAGGTCTGGGTGGAGGCTGTGCCGTCGGGGAGCGTGGACTTGGTGAGTCGGCCGTCGAGGTCGTAGGTGAACTGTGTGGTGTTGCTGCGGGCGTCGGTGGCGGTGAGGAGGTTGCCGGCTGCGTCGAAGGTGGCGGTGGACTGCTCGCCGCCGGGCAGGGTGACGGAGTTCTGGTTGCCTGCGGCGTCGTAGCCGAACGTGGTGGTGTCCGTGGTGGTCGTCGGCTGCCGGACGACGGCGCTGGAGGTCACCTGACGGCCCAGGTCGTCGTAGGTGGACTGGACGACTGCGCCGGTGGGGTCGGTGGTGGACAGCGGTTCGCCGTCGGCGTCGTAGGTGACGTGGCTGGTGGGCGTGGTGCCGCCGACGGCGGGCTCCTGGAGCTGCGCGATGTCGCCGAACTGGTCGTAGGTGTAGTGGGTGGTGTGGTTGTCGGCGTCGGTGCTCGTGGCCAGGCGGCCGTCGGCGTCGTAGACGGCGGTGGTGGTTGGAGTCAGCGAAGTGGTGGACCCTGGCGGGGTGTAGGCGGCGTCCGAGACGGCCACCTGTTCGCTGTCCGAGTCGTAGGTGTAGGTGGTGATGTCGCCGTCGGGGTCGTCGACGGAGGTCTGGTCGCCGAAAGTGTCGTAGCCGTAGAGGCTGATGGGGTGGATCTGCTGTGGCGTGCCGCCGTTGGATTCGGCGTTCACCACCGGCGCGGTGACCTGGACGAGCCGGCCGGCCTCGTCGTTGGTGTAGACGGTGGTGAAGTCGGCGGCGGTGGCGCCTGAGGCGTTGCCGCGAGGGTCGGTGCTGGAGGTGAGCAGTCCACGCTGGTCGTAGGCCTGGGTGGTGAACAGATTGGTGGAGCCGTCGTGGACGGTCTGCGAGGTAACGTCGCCGAGGGCGTCGTATCCGTAGTCGGTCTGTTCGGTGGTACTGCCCTGGGTGACTGACTGGGAGGTGAGGCTGCCGTCGTCGTCGTAGCTGTTGGAGGTGGTGGTCTTGTCCTGGCCGTAGGGGTCGAAGACCGACGTGGTGACCCGGCCCGCGGGGTCGACGGTGTAATCGTCCTCGATCAGGGCGGCGGTGTTCTGCTGCTCGGTCAGGTGGCCGGCGGCGTCGTAGGCGTCCTGCTGAAGGACCTTGGTGGTGGTGGAGCCGTCCAGGTTGTGGAAGTTGGCCAGGTAGCTCTGGATGAGCTGGTGGTTCCAGTTGTAGTAGTAGGCGGTGGTCCGGCCCATCGCATCGGTGTCGGAGGCGAGCCATCCGGCCGGGTCGTAGGCCCGTGAGTCGAGCACCAGGGATGTGGGCGAGGACGGGTCGACCGGGTCCGCGGTGTAGTTGGTCAGGGTCGTGGTGAGCAGTTCGCCAGTGGGCGAGTAGGCGTAGGAGTAGGCGTTGCCGTCGGCGTCGTTCTCCGAGGTGCGGTTGCCGTAGGTGTCGTAGTCGTAAGTGGTCTCGCGGCCCGCGGGATCGGTGACCGAGGCCAGCTGGTCGTGGGAGTTGTAGGACCAGTGGGTGGTGCGGGTGGTGTCGCCGCCGGTGGTGTCGGCGATCGTCTGCGCGGTGGCGTTGCCGTCGTCGTCGTAGGTGTAGGTGACCTGCGGGGTGTGGGTGGCGCCGTGGACGGCGTCGGTGGTGGCCGGTCCGGTGGCGGTGAGGATCCGGTCCTGGCCGTCGTAGGTGTAGCTGGTGCCCACACCGTCCGGGTAGGTGTCGGAGATCTGGGTGCTGGTGAGGCGTCGGCCGAGGTTGTCGTACGCGTAGGTGGTCTTCAGTCCGGACGGCGAGGTGACCTGGGCGAGGTCGCCGGTGCTGTCGTAGGCGTAGGTGGTGGCGTGGCCGTTCGGGTCCTTGACCGATGCCAGGAGGCCGGCCGGTTCGGTGCCGCCGCCGACGGCGGATTCGGTGCCCGCCGTATACGTCCTCGTGGTGGCATGCCCGTCGGGGTCCGTGAAGGTGAGCGGGTTGCCGTGGGAGTCGTACGTGTAGGTGGTGGCGTAGGTGGTGTCGGTGGCACCGGTGGAGCGCGGGTCGGCGACGGAGGTGGGCTCGTCGCTGCGGGGGTCGGTGACGCCGAAGGTGCCGGACGCGGGGTAGTTGGTGTAGCTGGTGGTGGTATCACCGTGCATGTCGCTGGTGGTGCGGGACAGTTCGTCCCCGCGTGCGTTGTGGCTGACGGTGGTGAAGTTGCCGTCCGGGTCGGTGACCGTGGCCACGAAGCCGCCGGAGTCGTAGGAGTAGGAGGTGGTGTGGCCGAGGGCGTCGGTGGCCGATATCAGGCGGGAGTCGTTGTACGGGTCGTAGCGGTAGGCGAGGGTTTTGCCGCTCGGGTCGGTCATGGTCGCGGTGGTGACCGGAGTGGCACCGTTCGAGGTGCCGCGGGCGGCATACTGGTCCGCCACTGTCTGCGTGCTCAGCACCTGGTTGAAGGTGGCAACCTCGGCGATCTCACCGTTGAAGAAGCCCTGCGGGTTGTTCGACGGAAAGGAGGGCCAGCCTCCCGACATGTAGCCCGCGCCGACGGAGACGACGCTTTCGCTTTCGAAATCCGGCTCCTGGCCGGTACGGGTGTCGGCCTGCTTGCCGTCCAGGCCGAGCGTCTGTTCACCGTCGGTGTTCACGGTGAGGACGGCCTGATGCCACTGTCCGTCGTTCACGGCGTCGGGGGACTCCATGGGAGAGACCAAGTGGTCCCACCATTCGCCGTACAGGTGACCGTCGGCGCCGACATACAGGGCGGGTGTGTAGTGCGACGACGTGGTGCCGACCGCGCCGTCCTGGTAGCTGAACAGAGTCCCGCCGGAGGCAGTGGTCTTGAACCACAGCTCGATGGAGAAGTTCGCGGAGACCTTGCCGTGGTAGATCGTGGTGGACGGCAGCGACACGTACGAGCTGGTGCCGTTGAAGGACGCGGCTGTCTCCGGGCTGTTGGGGAAGGGTCCCGGTGCGCCCAGGGTGACGTTGTTGTAGGTGGCGGGGCCGGAGGACCACCAGTTCGAGGCCGTGGTCCCGGCCACCTCGTTGGCTGCCTGATTGCCGGAAGTGTCCTCAAGGCGCCAGTAGTTGGGGGCAGCCTGGGAGATGACGGCGTCGCGGTAGTAGTCGCCGGAGCCGGTGGTGGCGGGGGCCCCGAGTTTCCAGGTGCCGCCGTCGGCGTCGGTGACCTGGGTGGCCTGGTCGCGCGCCGCGTCGTAGGCGGCGGCCATGTATGACTTGCCCGAGGGCAGGGTGATGCCGGTCAGTTCGGTGGCGGCGTGGCTGCCGGAGGCGTACTGCTCCTGGACCGCGGGGAGTCCGAGCGCGTGGGTGTAGAACGCGACTTCGGAGATGGAGCCGTGGAAGTGACTGACATCCGCCGGTGAGTCGATCCAGGACTTCGCGTAGCCGGCGCCTATGTAGGTGTGGGTGTTGGACTGGTCGTTCGGGGTGCCGGAGAACGTGTCCTGTTCGGTGCCGTCCAGGTACAGGGTCTGGGTGGTGCCGTCCGAAGAGAGCACCGCGTAGTGCCAGGCGTTGTCGTTCACGGTGCCGGTCGAGCCGAAGGCGGTGTTGCCGGAGCCGCTGTCGCTGTACCAGTGACCGTGGAGCTTGCCGTCGGACCCCACATAGAGGACCGGGGTCCAGGTGCCGGGTGCGGTCGAGTCGTCGATGGTCCGGGACTGGTCGCCGATCAGTACGCCGGGTGCGGACGTCTTGAACCAGAGGCTCACCGCCCGGCTCTTGCCCTGGTGGAGCACGTCGGCGGGTACCGACACGTTGCCGCTGGAGCCGTTGAAGGTGGCGGCGGTGGTCGGCGAACCGGGTAGCGGGCCGGTCGTGCCGAGGGTCACCCCGCCGGCATAGGTGCCGTCATCGTTGCCTTCGTTGACCACGTCCTCACTGGCCGCCGAGGTACCCGAGGACTCGGTCAGGCGCCAGTACGACGCCGGGTTCGCGTCCAGCACGGTCGAGCGGAAGTGCGAGCCGGAGGACGATCCGGAGGTGTAGGAGTAGGCAGTGCACGCCGTGGTGGAGGTCGGTGGGCATACCCCGGACAGGCCGTCGCCGCTGTAGGAGTACGTCCATGTCTCGGTCGCGCCGCCGGTGGTGGCCGGGTCGGTGGCCACCTGAGTGACGTGGCCGCCGTTCCAGGTGAAGTGGAGTGAGCGGTTGCTGGTCGTGTTCTTGGCGGTTGCCAGGGTGCCGTCGGAGTTGTAGGTGAGCGTCTCGCTCCGCCCGGACGCGTCCGTGATCGTCTTCAGCTTCCAGGCAGCGCCGGCCTGCTCACCGAAGGTGTACGTCGTGCCCGACTTGTCGGTCAGGGTGTACCCGCCACCGCTGGCGGTCTGGAATGTGGCGTACATGCCCTGCGGCGGAGTGAACGTGCTCCCGTCCGCGTTCAGGCCGAACCGCGCTTCCTGGCCGTTCGCCGTCGTGACCACGACCGCCCCGGAGCCATCGCTGTCCGGCAGCGCGGACATGTCGTAGAGCGTCGACCAGCCTGCGCCGAACGCATTGCCGGTGCGTGGGTCAAGTGAGTTGTAGGAGCGCACCACCGACAGCGCCGGGCCCGCCACGGGCACGCTTGCGTCGGTCGCCGAGGTGGTGTAATTCCCCACGCGCGGATCGAAGGTCTTGCCGTCCGGCCCCTGTGCCGCGGTGCCCAGGTGTGAGGTGATCAGCGGCTGAGGGACGGTGGTGGAGAAGTACGAGGGTAGGGACCAGGGGCTGTGGGTGTAGTGGTCACCGATGGCCACGGTCCAGTAGTAGGACTGGTTCCAGTCCAGTTTGGTACTCGGGACGCTCCACTCGGCCGTACTCCCCCAGCCCGAGTCCGCCACCAAAGTCGGTGCGTCGGAGGCAGGGTTGGAGTACACCTGGAAGTCGTAGGTCAGCCCGGTGCCCGGGTAGTTGTCCGAGTCCTCGCCGCGGGCGAACAGCTGCGGCGTCAGGGAGCCGGCCACGATGTCGGAGGGCGGAGAGGTGGAATCGATCTGCGGCGGAGTGTCGGCCGAGGTGATCTCGGCGCACTTCTGCGGTACGTCGTACGTGGAGTAGAAGGACGTGCCGCTGGTGAGCATGTCCCAGCACACGTAGTACTGACCGGGGTCCAATGCCGGGAGCGTTCCGGTCATCGTGATGGTGGAGTTGGGACTCACCGAACTCGGCACATATGTCTTGGCCGCGTTGGTGCTCATCTTCGACCAGGACGTGGTGTAGATGGAGGCGGCCAGCTGGGTGCTGGAGGTCGACCAGGAACTGGTGCCGCGGTTGGTGAGCGTCACCTTCATCGAGCCGGTGGTACTCGCCGTGGGCTCGGAATACGTCTGCTGGGGGATCGAGTAGTCGGCTCCGTAGGAGCTGTAGGTGACCGACAGGTAGGGCGGGTAGGAGGAGTTGACCGAGGCGAATTGCTTCCAGGCCGCCACCACCGAGGTGCTGGCGGTGAGCGCGATGCCGCGGTTGGTACCGCCATGCGCCCAGCCCTCCAGCAGCTTTACGCCGGCCGCGCTGGGGTTGTCGCCGATGTCGATGCCGTGCCAGGAGGACCCGCCACAGGTGGCGCCGGCGTCGAAGCTGGCCGAACCGATCGTCGAACCGTACGACAGGCCCGGGTAGTCCGCGACGCTGCCCACGGTCCAGGAACTGGTGATGGCGTGGGCGGCCACGGGCTCCGCGGTACATCCACCGGACCAGACGTCGTCCAGGTAGAGCGACGCCTTCTCGATGTAGTCGTTCTTGAATGTCGACCCGAACGACGAGAAGTTGAGGTAACTGTCGGCCTTGTGGTTGCCGCCGTCGTACGAACCGACCTTGAGCACGTCGGCCGTGGAGAAGTTGATGTCGTACGGAGTCTCCACGTACGTACTCGACGACGCAGTCAAGTTGGTCGGGTCCACCTTGACCGGGAACACCCGCGAATCGTCGTGCAGCCACGACGAGTCGAGGGACACCCGCAGCGCCGGAGCTCCGTCCACAGAGGTCAGGCTGTAGGTCACTCCGGTGGACGTCGCGCCCTCTCCGGACACCTTGCCGACCTTGGAGTCCTCCATGTAACCGTGCGGAATCGTCACCCGCACCGCACCCGAGGAATCCTTGAACACCACACTGCCGGCCGAGGTGAGGGACGGCGTCAAGCCGGTCAGACGGAGAGGGAACACCCAGGTCGTCGGGGCGGTGGCGTCATGCAGGACCAGAGTCTCCTTCACCCCGCCCGAGCCCACCGCGTACGTCAGATCCGAGGAGTCGGCGATGCCGGGATAGGTGATCGTGTTCCCCGACGACTGTCCGGTCACCGAGGCCGCGCCCTGGAGCGCGTAGCTGACCTGTTCGCTCGCCGACGGCCCGTAGGAAACCAGCGAAGGATCGTTTCCGCTGGCGGCGAAGTCGGCCGATGAGGAGTCCGCCTGCTCCGCCCACCGGCCGTCCGAACCCTGCACCAGGGTGCTGTCGATGTCGGCCCAGGTGCCCTTCGCTGTCCGGTAGTGCACCGGACGGCTGTAGACCCGCGCGGTGAGGCTCCCGTCCGGGTTCTGGAACACCGATGTGTTCGCGGTGCGGTCCGTGACCACCTCCGCGCCGCTGGACTTCGGGCCAGGTATGTGTGGGTCGCCTTGCTGCGCCGACGAGCCGGCGTCATCCGCCTTGGCCGTCTTCGGCTGAGCTCGCTTCGGCGAAGCCGCCCGTACGCGGGCCGGGGGCGTGACGCTCTTCACGGCAAGCTTGCCCTTGGGACTGAACGAGCCCCGCTCCTTCGGCTTCGCCACGTGCGTCGAGGACGGCGGAAGTGCCCCGCGCACGTGCTTGGCCTTCGGGCTGGAGGTGCTGCCCTTCGTACGCAGCGCCGCCGACTTCACCTGGTGCGACAGTCCAGCCGCGGAACCCGTCCGCTGATGGGGCAGCACCGCGGAACCGGACGTCAGCGTCTGCTCGTTGATGAACGCCTCGGCCGGCTGCGTCGCCAGCACCATGAACAGCACACAGCTGACCGCGAGCGCGACCCTCTGCAGCCAACGCCGCTGCATGCCATGGGCGAGGGAAGCGATGACCAACGTCAAACGCCTTCCGGCACCAGCCGACACGCGGACCAGACCGCAACTCATCACGGAACCCCCACAACGCAACACGGAAACACCTCTCCCGTGGAGGTGTAGCGCCCAAGTTGTAGCGGTGACTTGTTGACTGATCAAAGCTTCATCGACAAACAGACATAGAGATTTGGCGCGATCACAGATACTTACGCCCGATTTGACCCTGCGGACTTGATCAAGCTTTGGCCCCGTGATGCTCGGCCTTGACCAACCTCCCAGACCCGAAGCCCTTCAGGGGTGATGTGGTACAACCTGCCTGGCTCCGCGCTCTTTGCATGTGCTGCATAGAACGCCACGTACAGAAGGGAGCTGTTCGTGCTTTTCCAGCGAAGAGGAATCGGTAGGCGCTGCGCGTCAACCGCGCTGCCGGTCCTTCGCCGACTCCTTGTCTGCATAACACTGACGGGGCTATGGATACTCGTGGCCGACACCTCTGCCGAGGCAGTGGTCATCCGCCAAGCCGAGTGGCCACTCAAACAGTTTCAGGCCGAGAAAGTCTGGCATGTATCCCAAGGTCAAGGCGTCACCGTCGCCGTCATCGACAGTGGAGTCGATTCCGCCCATCCCGATCTCAAAGGCCAAGTCCTCCAAGGCGCAGGATTCATCGGAGACCCCCGGGACAACGGGCAGAGCGACATCTCCGGCGACTCGCATGGGACAGCCATCGCCGGCATCATCGCAGGAACGGGAAAGGCGAACGCCGGCAATGGAATGACCGGACTTGCCCCGAAGTCGAAGGTGCTTCCCGTCCGTGTGACCATGAACGGAACTGCGGAGCCCACCGCTATCGCAGAGGGCATCAAATACGCTGCGGACCACCACGCCCAGGTCATCAACATATCCATCGGAACGACCACCCCCGATCCGCTGCTGCGTGAAGCCGTCACCTACGCCCTCGGCAAAGACACCGTCATCGTCGCCTCTGCCGGAAACGACGGGCAGAACGGCAACCCGCCCATGTATCCTGCGGCATTCCCCGGTGTCATCGACGTGACTGGAACCGACTCGACCGGGAATTTCTGGCCGGTCAGCGAATCCGGCCCCCGAGTAACGCTCGCCGCACCGGCCACCGGCATCTATTCCACCAATGACCGAAGCCAGTACGTCAAAGCAGACGGCACCAGTTACGCGGCTGCCTACGTCTCCGCGACAACAGCGCTCGTCCGTTCCGCCTTTCCTCGCCTGACCGCAGGCCAGACCGTCCGCCGCCTCATCAGCACTGCCCGACGGCCGGGTAGTGGGAACCATGACAACCAGTACGGTTATGGCCTGGTCAATCCTATGGCGGCCCTTCGCGCTCCTGTCGCCGCCAATGGCAGTACCGCCAACCCGCTACTGTCCGCTGATCCGCTCGGCAAAGCTGCAAATGCCGGTGAGCGATGGGTCATCGGAATCAGCGCGGGTGTTGGGGCGATGGTTCTGGCCGCCGTATCGGTGTGGATATTCGCTCGGTGCCGCACAGCCCGGTCCATCAAATCGATAAGCTCGGCTTCCGCGCCTCCCGGTACGAAGCCGAGAACCGCTGGAAAGACGCGCAGGACGGGCGGGGAGAAGCAAAACTTCCGCGCATAAAAGGAACGCCACCTGAACTTGTCCACAGGCAATACGTTATACCCAACCCTGAATTTTGGAGCACATACGGTGAACCTGACTTTCAGCCTTCATGACCGCCCTCGAAAGGTCTGGCTCGCGGCTGCCGCAGGCGCACTTGCCGTTATCGGACTGCTGGCATGGCTTGCCCTCACATTGCCGACCGGCCCTCGGGCTCCGAAAGTTGTTGCCAATAACATTTCAAGGAATTTTCGTACCTGCCTGATCAATAGTCAGCGCGATGCCTCCGTGGCCCAAACCGTCTGGTCGGCTCTGCAGAAGGGCGCTGACAGTGCTGCCATTAATGCACAGCACATCACGATTCCGAGAAGCAGCACGACAGCAAGAGCCTTGCCCTATGTCAACAGCCTCGTACAGCATCATTGCGGACTTGTTGTTTCCGTGGGTCCAAGCCTCCATGATGCCGTGACCACAGCCGCCCGGAATAACCCTCATCAGAAATTCATCGCCATCGGCGCATCTATTGAACTGCCGAACGTCCAGACATTTTCACCGGCCGACCAGTCGGCCGCCGTCAGTGCGGTTCAGAAGGCCGCTCGCCCACGGCTCTCGCCCCGAACCTGAGAAGGCGTGGAGCCCGGCACCGAGGATCCTTGGTTGCGCCGCCGTAGGTGCTGACCGGCCGGGCACGGAGGCTTGGCGTGATTACGGGCCTGGCGCCCTTCGTGCGGAACAATCTTGGAGGCGCTGTGGCGGGAGCGCGATCTGACCGCCGAACGACACCGGGCTGCCTTCACAGCCCTTGCCAGGGAAGCGAAGCCGCCTGCGGCTGACCTGGCCGAGGCCTTGTACGAACGTTCCCAAGTGTCCAGGGCATGGCTGCCTTATCCCGATATCAAGGAAACCCTCCGTGCGCCTACTTCCTCTCCTTCGAGCATGGGGTGAAGAAGCCCGATCCCCGGATCTTCCAGATGGCGTGCGACAAGCTCGGAGTGGCACCCGACGATGCACTCATGGTGGGAGACGAACCTATTGCGGACGTCGGCGCTGCCACGCTGGGGTGCCGGGTCCAGCTAGGCCGTGTCTCTTTGGTGGGCTCATCAGTTGATCGGACGTGTCTGTCCGATTAGTGATC
>NZ_MUNF01000619.1 GCF_002154555.1 Streptomyces murinus | reverse complement strand
GTCATGAGGGAGGGGCCGGGCTGCTGCCCGGCCCCTCCCTCATGACGCGTGGCTCACAGCCGGGTGACGTCCAGGTCCCCGTCCGCGTAGCTCCTGCGCAGCAGCTTCTTGTCGAACTTGCCCACGCTCGTCTTCGGCACCGCCGCCACGATCGTCCAGCGCTCGGGCAGCTGCCAGCGGGCGATGTGGGCCTCCTCGGCGAGGAAGGCGCGCAGGGTCTCGAAGTCGGCGGCCGCGCCCTCCCGCAGGACGACCGTGGCCAGCGGGCGCTCGCCCCACTTGTCGTCGGGGACGGCGACCACCGCGGCCTCGACGACGTCCGGGTGGGACATCAGCGCGTTCTCCAGCTCCACGGAGGAGATCCACTCGCCGCCGGACTTGATGACGTCCTTGGCGCGGTCGGTGAGGGTGAGGAAACCGTCGGGGGAGATGACCCCGACATCGCCGGTCTTCAGCCAGCCGTCGGCGCTGAACTTGTCGGCGGGGCGCAGGGGTTCGGCGTCGGGGCCGTTGTAGTAGGCGCCCGCGATCCAGGGGCCGCGCACCTCCAGCTCACCGGCCGACTCGCTGTCCCAGGGCAGGCGTTCGCCGTCGGGGCCGGTCAGGCGGGCCTCGACCCCGGCCGAGAAGCGGCCCTGGGTGAGGCGGTAGCCGAACTCCTCGTCCGTGCCGAGGGAACTGGCCGGCGGGCGGGAGACGGTGCCGAGCGGGGAGGTCTCCGTCATGCCCCAGGCGTGCACGACCGGCATGCCCAGCTCGTCGAAGGCCCGCATCAGACCGGGCGGGCAGGCCGCGCCGCCGATGGTGACATGGGTGAGGGTGGAGACGTCACGGGGGCGGGCGAGCAGTTCGCCGAGCAGGCCCTGCCAGATGGTGGGCACGGCGGCGGCGTGGGTCGGCCGCTCCCGCTCGATCATCTCGGCGAGCGGCGCGGGCTGGAGGAAGCGGTCCGGCATCAGCATGTTGACGCCGGTCAGGAAGGTGGCGTGCGGCAGGCCCCAGGCGTTGACGTGGAACTGGGGGACGACGACGAGCGTGGTGTCCTTGTCGGTCAGGCCCATCGACTGGGTCATCTGCACCTGCATGGAGTGCAGATAGACCGAGCGGTGGCTGTAGACCACGCCCTTGGGGTCGCCGGTGGTGCCGGAGGTGTAGCACATGGCGGCGGCCTGGCGTTCGTCCAGCTCGGGCCAGTCGTAGTGGGTGGGCCGGCCCGCGATCAGGTCCTCGTACTCGTGCACCCGCGCGGTGGCGCCGGCCAGCGGGGCGCGGTCGCCGGGGCCGGTGACCACGATGTGCTCGACGGTCTTCAGCCGGGGCAGCAGCGGGGCGATCATCGGGATCAGGGAGCCGTTGACGATGACCACGTGGTCGGCGGCGTGGTTGATGATCCACGCCAGCTGCTCGCCGGGCAGCCGCAGATTGAGGGTGTGCAGCACCGCGCCCATGGAGGGGACCGCGAAGTACGCCTCGACGTGTTCGGCGTTGTTCCACATCAGGGTGGCCACCCGCTGGTCGCCGGTGACGCCGAGGGCGTCGCGCAGGGCGTGCGCCAGCTGGGCCGAGCGGGCACCGATCTCGGCGTAGGAGCGCCGCTGCGGCTCGGGCTCGCCGGTCCAGGTGATCACCCGCGAGGCGCCGTGGACCGTCGACCCATGGGTCAGGATCCTGGAGATCAGCAGCGGTACGTCCTGCATGGTGCTCAGCACGGAGTCCTCCCGGCGACGGTGCCTACGCGGTAGTAGGGGGTGCGCCGATTCTGCGCACATACCGCTCGGTATGTCACTAGGTGGAATGTCACTGCGTGCGGAACGGGACGGAAACGGGTCGGAATCGAGATCCGGCGGCCATTCGTGCCGGTGACCTGGTGTCGTGGGGACCGGTGAGCGGGTGTCTCCGAGCCAGGCGAGTCGATGCCTCCGAGCCCAGTGGGCCAGCGCCTCCGGGACCGGTGAGCCGATGTATCCGAGCCCAGTGGAGCAGCGCCTCCGGGCCCGGTGCGCGGGTGCCTCCGGACCCGGTGAACCGGCACCCCCCGGGCCCGGTGAGCCAGCACCTTTCCGCTCCGGCGACCTAGTGTTCTCGGGGTCGGCGGGCCGGTGCCTCCGAGCGCAGTGGGCCAGCGCGTCCGGCCCGGTGCGCGGGTGCCCCCGGACCCGGTGAACCGGCACCCCCCGGGCCCGGTGAGGCGGCACCCTTCCGCGCCAGTGACCTGATGTCCTCGGAGCCGGTGGACCGGTGCCTCCGGGGCCGGTGAGTCGGTGTCCTGAGCCCGATGGTCTGGCGTTCTCGGGTTCGCTGAGCCGGCGTCCACGGGGTCCCGTGAGCCGGGGTCCCCGGGCCGGTCGGAGTCCCCGGGCCGGTCGGGGTTATCGCGCCAGTCCCAGTTCCGGGTCCTCGCGCAGCTTGCCGAGTGCGCGGGACACCGCCGACTTCACCGTGCCCACCGAGACCCCCAGCACCTCCGCGGTCTGGGCCTCGCTGAGATCCTCGTAGTACCGCAGGACGACCATCGCCCGCTGCCGCGTGGGCAGCTTCATGACGGCCCGCCACATCGCGTCGTGCAGCGCCTGCCGCTCGGCCGGGTCGTCGTCGGGCAGCGGATCCGGCTCGGGCAGCTCGTCGCAGGCGAACTCGTCCACCCGGCGCTTGCGCCACTGCGAGGTCCGCGTGTTCAGCAGCGCGCGGCGCACATAGCCGTCGAGCGCCCGCTGGTTCTCGATCCGCTCCCAGGCAGCGTAGGTCTTGGCCAGCGCGGTCTGCAACAGGTCCTCGGCGTCGCAGGGGTTCGCGGTCAGCGAGCGCGCGGCGCGCAGCAGGACGGGCCGGCGGGCCCGTACGTACGACGTGAACGACGGGTACGCGGGGGCCGCTGCCGAGGCGCTGGTGCAGACGGGTGTGGTCATGGCTCCACGCTATGAGCGGCCCGCGCGTCCCGGGATCGGCCGCAGGTGCCGAAGCGGGGTCCCCCTCAGGTTGTAGGGGTGGGGACGGCGCCACCTCCTGAAGGTGGAGCGGGGGTACGCCCGACCCCGGGTCCCACCCCGAGGAGTTCAGCCGTCCGCCGCCAGGACCAGGCCCGATGTCGGCACCCCGGTACCCGCGGTCACCAGGGTCCGAGCGGCCCCGGGGACCTGGTTCACGGCGGTGCCGCGCAGCTGGCGGACCGCCTCCGCGATGCCGTTCATGCCGTGCAGATACGCCTCCCCGAGCTGGCCCCCGTGGGTGTTGAGGGGCAGCCGCCGCCCGGCCGTGAAGTCCGCCGCCTCGCCCCGGGCGCAGAAGCCGAACTCCTCCAGCTGCATCAGCACGAACGGGGTGAAGTGGTCGTACAGGATCGCGACGTCGATGTCGGCCGGGGCGAGGCCCGAGGTGCGCCACAGCTGGCGGGCCACCGCGCCCATCTCCGGCAGCCCGGTCAGCTCGTCCCGGTAGAAGCCGGTCATCTGCTCCTGGGCACGGCCCGCGCCCTGGGCGGCGGCCGCGATCACGGCGGGCGGGCGGCGCAGGTCCCGGGCCCGTTCCAGGGAGGTGACGACGAGCGCCTGGCCGCCGTCGGTCTCCTGGCAGCAGTCCAGCAGCCGCAGCGGCTCCACGATCCAGCGGGAGGCGGCGTGTTCGGCGAGGGTGATCGGGCGGCCGTGGAAGTAGGCGGCCGGGTTGGTCGCGGCGTGCGCGCGGCCGGTCACGGCGACATGGCCGAACGCCTCGGGGGTCAGCCCGTAGGTGTGCAGATAGCGCTGGGCCGCCATCGCCACCCAGGAGGCCGGGGTGAGCAGCCCGAACGGCAGTACCCAGCCGAGCGCCGCGCCCTCCGCCGAGGGCTCGCGGTGCTGGACACCGGCGCCGAATCTGCGCCCCGAGCGCTCGTTGAAGGCGCGGTAGCAGACCACGACCTCGGCGATCCCGGCCGCCACGGCCAGTGCCGCCTGCTGCACGGTCGCGCAGGCCGCGCCGCCGCCGTAGTGGACCCGGGAGAAGAAGGACAGCTCGCCCATCCCGCAGGCCTGGGCGACCGTGATCTCCGGGCTGGTGTCCATGGTGAAGGTGACCAGGCCGTCCACGTCGGCGGGGGTGAGCCCGGCGTCGTCGAGCGCGGCGCGCACCGCCTCCACCGCGAGCCGCAGTTCGCTGCGCCCGGAGTCCTTGGAGAACTCGGTGGCGCCGATCCCGACGACGGCCGCGCGTCCGCCGAGGGTGTCCTTCGCGCGCAGGCTCATGGGCGGGCCGCCGCGGGGACGGTGACGGTCACCGTGCCGGTCACATGGGTGCCGAGACCGTTGGCGCCGACGACGCGCACGGTGGCGGTGTCACCGTCTACCCGCTCGATCCGGCCGGTCAACACCATGGTGTCGCCCGGGTAGTTGGGGGCCCCGAGCCGGATGGCGACCTTGCGGAGGAGCGCGGTGGGGCCGAAGTGGTCGGTGATGTACCGGCCCACCAGGCCGTTCGTGGTCAGGATGTTCATGAAGACGTCCGGGGAGCCCTTGGCCCGGGCCAGTTCGGGGTCGTGGTGCACGTCCTGGTAGTCCCGGGAGGCGATCGCGCCCGCCACGATCAGTGTGCGGGTCAACGGGATCTCCAGCGGCGGGAGTTCGCTTCCGGCCGGCCTCACGCCGCCACCCCCCGGAACACCGGCAGCGTCAACTCGTCGTCGTACGCCGTGAATTCGAGGCACACCGGCATCCCGATGCGCACCTTGTCGTACGGGACCCCGATCACATTGCTCACCATCCGTACTCCTTCCGCGAGTTGGACCAGGGCGACCGCGTAGGGCGGGTCGAAGGCGGGGAAGGGCGGGTGGTGCATCACGACGTACGAGTGGACGGTGCCCTCGCCGCTCGCCTCGACCGTGTCCCAGCCGGGGCCGCCGCAGGCGTTGCAGCCGGGCAGCCAGGGGTGGCGCAGGGTGCCGCAGCCGGTGCAGCGCTGGATGAGCAGCCGGTGCTCGGCGACGCCCCGCCAGAAGCCGGCGTTGTCGCGGTTGACGACCGGGCGGGGGCGTCTCGGTGGTGGCGATGGGGTCGGTGCCGGTGTGCGGGCGGGGGCGTACTTGAGGATGCGGAAGCGGTGGGTGCCCGCGAGGACGCCGTCCGCGCGGATGTCGGTGCGGGTGGTGACGAAGTGGCCGGTGCCCAGCTTGGTGGTCTTGCGGTCCGACACCGATTCGATCACCGTGTCGAAGGTGATCGTGTCGCCCGGCCGCAGCGGGCGCAGGTACTCCTGCTCGCAGTCGGTGGCGACGACCGAGGTGCAGCCCAGGTCGTCCAGGAGGCGGAGCAGTTCGTCGTAGGGGCCGGAGCGGTCGCCATGGCCGGAGAGGCCGGCCATCGTCCAGGCCTGGAGCATGGTGGGCGGGGCGATGGCGCCGGGGCCGCGGTAGGCGGGGCTGGTGTCGCCCATGGCCTCGCACCAGTGCCGGATCATCGGCAGGTTGACGGGGTCACGGCCGGTCCCGGTGGCGGCGGCGGGGAGCCCCTCGTACGCCGCGAGCCGCGCCTGTATGTCGTCCGCCCGTGTCTCCATGTCCGGCCTCCCGCTGTGGTGTTCGGCCTTTTGCTGCGTTCCTGACTGTCCGTCAGATTCGATGGGGCTGTCAAGGAGAGCGGCCCGGCGGGCACGCATCGGCGACGCCAGGGGTACCTCGGACCGGCAGGGCCGGTGAGGCGGTCGGCCTCCGGGGGGCCGACTGGGAAGTCGTTCGTCAGGCGCGGCCCGAAGAGACCCTCACTGGCTCGAAGGTGTGTGCTGCGGCGGCACGAGTACCGGCTCTTCGCGGGGCGGAGTCCCCGCCTCCCCGGCAGCTGTCCGCCGGGCGGCGCCCCGGAACAGCCGGCCGAGATACCGGTAGAAGCGGTCCGGAAGGAAGACGGCGTCCGCGACGATCATCGCACCGGAGAAGAGCGGCAGACCCAGGAACACCGCGATACCCACGTGCATACCCAGCAGCACGGTCAATACCGGGTACTTGAGCCTGCCGAACAGGACGAACGGGAAGGCCACCTGCACCAGCACGGTCAGGTAGCAGATGGCGGCGATCAGTACGACGTGTCCGTCCGCCATGGCGGAGAGCCCTGGCCAGGGCCGGAACAGGTCGAGGTTCAGGGCGTAGTGGAGGGCGCTGCCGTTGCCCCAGGAGGCGCCCTGCACCTTGTACAGGCCCGCGGATCCGTAGAGGAAGCAGACCTGGGCGGCGATGACGAGCATGCCGCAGTTGTGCAGCACGGTGGTCACGGTCAGGCGCGCGTCGTGGAGGTGACGTCGCAGCTCGCCGGACACCCGGCCCGGCGGAACTCGGCCGGCCTTGCCGGCGGTGGCTCGGAGCCGAACCCTGCGTGCGTCGAGGGACCAGCGTCGGCCGCATGCGGTGACGACCAGATAGAGGGCCATGAGGAGGATGAGGTTGTCCCCTCCGTCCGTCATGAAGATCGCCCTGGCGTGGAACGACGCCACGACGACCGCGAAGAGCACGGATACCGCCCTGGTTCGCCAGCCCAGCATGAACAGTACGGAGGTGACGAGGGCTGCCGTGTAGCAGACCTCGAAGTAGGCCCGGCTGTCGGACAGGGTGAGGAAGCTGGCCCACCCGGTCTGGTCGAAGAGCTGCCTGGCCAGTGCCGGCGTCCACGGTGAGCCGGGACCCCAGTTCTCGTCGCGGTGGGGGAACTCGCGCAGCAGGAAGGCGAAGTAGAGGAACCCGTACCCGATGCGCAGAACTGCCGCGGCGTACAGGGAGATCGGCTGCTCCAGCAGGAGGGTGAGGAGCGTGACGACACGGGTCGGCAGCTGCCGCGACGCGGGTGCGTCCGCTCGCTCGGTGCCATGTCCGGGGTACGACGGCGTGGCCGCCGGGGTCGATGTCGACTCAGCCTGCTGCATGGCTGGCCACCTTCCACCAGGGCAGGTAACGGGTGTCGGCGGGCTTTGGTACGGCCGCGCCGGGACCGGGGCCGCCGGCTGTGGGCGGCGCTGCGATGGACACGGTGATCACCCGCAACTGGATGGACTCGAATGTGCCGCGCCGATGCGCGGTGACACGGTCCGCAGCGATGTTGCCCAGGTATTGCTGGATCATCAGAGCGCGCTGCGAATGCGGCCGGTCGTCACCGCCGTGCGTTTCGAGATAGGAAGTCCAGGCCCGGCGCAGCATGTTCTGTGCCGTGTGGCTCGGAAAGGGGTCGTGTTTCACCGCGGCCGTGTCGAGGGCGGTCAGGTCGAACCAGTCGCTGACTTGGACGGTGCCGTCCGGCGCGGTGTGCATGGTTCTCGCCGAGATCTGCCGGTTGACCGACTCCGGGTCCGGGGCGAAAAGCCGCCAGTTCTGCTCGAACAGCGGGAAGACCCAGGCGTTGATCTGCCGGCTGTACTGCTGGGAGACGGGATTCGGAGGTGCCACCTGTAGAAATACCAGGAGCACGTGCACCAGGGCCGTCGCCAGGCACAGGACCACAGCGGCCTGTACTCCGGCCTTCACGGCGAAGGGCGGCCCCGAAGGTGCTTCGGCGGCGGGGGTTCCGCCGCCCTCGTTCTGTGCGGCTCTTCCGGCGCAGGTCCGGTCCGATTCGCCGGCATCCGCTGCTGCGACGCCACCCCGCACGGTCCCGTCCGGCTCTGCCGGCCCGACTTCTCTCACTTGGTTCTCCTGAGGTTTCACCGGCGGCGTGCGACGGAAGCGGTGATGATCCGCGCCGCACGCACGCCGCCGGTCCTACTCGCACGGAGGAGGCTGCCCCCGAGCGCACACGCCGCCGGGGAGCGCATGCGCGTGATCCGCGCTACGCGGTCGCGAACCTCCGGGACATGCGGGGATCGCTCCGGGCCGCGCCGACCGTCGCGCTAGGCAGGGTCACAGTCGTAACCGTGGTCCGTGCCGGCCTGGTCGGCGTAATCGCCGTACTCGCCGGGCTTGCAGCCGTGGTTTCCGCCGGTGCTGCCACCGGTCGTGGCTCCCGTGGTCCCGCCCGTGGTGCCGGACGTCGTCGTACCCGTGGTCCCAGCCGTGGTGGTGCCCGTGGTCCCGGACGTCGTCGCACCCGTGGTCCCGGACGTCGTCGTACCCGTGGTCCCGGACGTCGTCGTACCCGTGGTCCCGGACGTCGTCGCACCCGTGGTCCCGGACGTCGTCGCACCCGTGGTCCCGGACGTCGTCGCACCCGTGGTCCCGGACGTCGTCGCACCCGTGGTGCCGCCGGCGCACTGCGGCCGGGTGATCGTGTTGGTGTCCAGCGTCACGGCACCGTTACGGGCCAGCGCCCGCCCGTCGATGGTCGCGCCGGTCGTGGCGGAGATCGACGTCAGGGCCAGGATGTTGCCCACGAAGGTGGAGTCGGTGCCGAGGGTGGCCGAGCTGCCGACCTGCCAGAACACATTGCACGGCGAGGCACCGTTGGTGAGGAGCACCTGGCTGCTGGACGCCGTCGTCAGGCCCGAACCGACCTGGAACACCCAGACGGCGTTGGGGTCCCCCTGGGCATCCAGGGTGAGGGTGCCGGTGAGCCCGAGAGTGGAGGAGGCGGTGTAGACGCCCGGAACCAGCGTCAGACCACCGGCGTCCGCGGGAAGGGCACCGTCGGTGGCCTGTCCGGCGGCGTCGTTGAACGCCGTGACCAGGTCGGTCTGGGCCTGGGCGGCCACAGCGTCCGCAGAGTGCTGGGCGCCGTTCACCAGACCGGGCGGGAACCCGCTGATGGCCGTCCCCGGGCTCACTCCGAGATCCCCGGTGATCACCGAGGGACCGGTGTTGGTGACGGCCGAACCGGCCAATACCGCAAAGCTGTCCGCCGTGCCCAGAGGCACAGGTGTGGCGAGAGCGTTTGCCTGCGTCGGCGTCACGGCGGTTACGACAGCGGCAATCACCACGGAAAGTGCCGCGGCGATCCAGACCAATACTGTGCGCCGTAGCGGCGCGACAGGGATATTAAGCGTCATCGAGGGGCCGACTCCTGTGAGGGGGTGGTGACGTATTTGGCGGTTCCCAGTCGCACTGAATCGCCGGGTTTCTGCCGTCGGCATATCACTTAGGAGTGCGGGTCGAGTTACTATTCATCTGAGTGGTTTCGTCGAATCCGGCGAGCGAATCATGAAATACAGAAATGCCCAATGGCCCGGATGGCGTCAATTACTCATCCGGACGGGCGACGGGCCACATCGCCGAAGAGGACAGCTTGTCCAGGGGAGACGGCCGGCCACCGAGCCAAATAAATCGCACTAATGCCGTTGCGGGTTAGCCGCAACCGTCACCTCGGGAGTCTGACGCTGCATGCACTCGTGCGGAAGCAGAAGGGGCACCCCTCGGCGAGGGGTGCCCCTTCTGAACAGACCGTCTCTCTGAACAGACCGTCTCTTGATCTGCGGAGGCGGTGGGATTTGAACCCACGGTGACATCGCTGCCACGACGGTTTTCAAGACCGTTCCCTTAGGCCGCTCGGGCACGCCTCCCCGCGCCGCCCACCTGGGACGGAGCGGGGTACAGCGTACCGGCCCGGGGGCGGTCGCGGGGGCGTTGGGGACAACGGCCCCGGTGGGAGGGGAAGGTCAGCTGTCGCCGGCGCGGGCGCCGAGGGTCAGCTGGACCGTGTGCTCCTGGCCGCCGCGCTTGTAGGTGATCGTCACCTTGTCGCCGGGCTTGTGGGTCCAGATCTCGCCGATCAGGGTGGGACCGCTGTCGATCACCGAGTCGTCGAGCTTGGTGATCACGTCACCGGGCTTCAGGCCCGCCTGGGCCGCCGGACCGTTCGCCTCGACCGCGGCGGCGCCGTCCGCGCCCTGGTCGGTGATCTTCGCGCCGCCCGTGGAGTCCTCCAGCGAGACGGACGCGCCGATCTTGGCGTACACCGGCTTGCCGGTCTTGATCAGCTGTTGGGCGACGTACTTGGCCTGGTTGATCGGGATGGCGAAGCCGAGGCCGATCGAACCGGACTGCCCGCCGGAGCCGAAGCCGCCGCTGCTGCCCGAGGACTGGATCGCCGAGTTGATGCCGATCACCGCGCCGGAGGCGTCCAGCAGCGGGCCGCCGGAGTTGCCCGGGTTGATGGACGCGTCGGTCTGGAGCGCGCTCATGTACGACGCCTTGCTCGTGGCGCTGCCGTCGCTGGAGGCCACCGGGCGGTTCTTGGCGCTGATGATGCCGGTCGTCACGGTGTTCGACAGGCCGAAGGGGGCGCCGATGGCGATCGTCTCGTCGCCGACGGCCACCTTGTCGGAGTCGCCGAGCGGCAGCGGGTTGAGGTCGGAGGGCGGGTTCTTGAGCTTGACGACCGCCACGTCGTAGCCCTGCGCGTGGCCGACGACCTCGGCGTCGTACTTCCGCCCGTCGGGGAACGTCGCGGTCAGCTTGCCGCCGTCGAGGGCGTCCGCCACCACGTGGTTGTTGGTGATGATGTGGCCCTGCTTGTCGAAGACGAAGCCGGTGCCGGTGCCGCCGTCGCCGTTGGAGCCCTCGGCCTCGATGGTGACCGTGCTGGGCAGCGCCTTGGCGGCCACGTTGGCGATGGTGCCGGGGGCGCGCTTGACCTGCGCCGCGCCGTTGTCGGACGCGGAGACGGTGGTGGAGCTGCCGTTGTCGTTGTTCCTGGCCAGGGTGTAGCCGAGGCCACCGCCCAGACCGCCCGCGACCAGCGCGGCCACCAGGACCGCGGCGAGCAGGCCACCGCGTCCCTTCGGCTTGGGGGCGGGCTGCTGGTATGACGCCCCCCAGGCGCCGCCGCCACCCGCGCCGCCCGCGCCGTCGGCGTAGGTCGGCGTGCCGGGCGGCGGCGGGGGCGGCCAGGCGCCCTCGGGGCCGGCGACGGGAGGCTGCGGGGCGGTCCCGGGGACCGGCGGCAGCGGAGCGGTCGGCTCGGCGCCGGGCGCCGGGGCGGCGGGATAGCCCTGGCCCGCGTGGGGCGACTGGGGTGCCTGGGGTGCTTGGTGCGTCTGGGGCGCTTGGTGCGTCTGGGGGGCAGGGGCGGGCTGCCCCGGCTGCTGGTCCGCTTGGTGCCCCGGGCCCGCCGGCCCGTCGGTCCCCTCCGGCGTGGTGTGTGCCTGCGGGGACGCGTCGGGAGAGGCCACCGGCACGGGAGGTGCGGACGGGGCCGGGGGTACCGCGTTGCCCTCGTTCTCGGTGCTCACAGCTCTACTCCTCGATCCACGGCTGTTTGTCCTCGGTCGCGCTCGGTCACGTTCGTGCACGCTCGGCGGCGCGTGCGCGCTGGTCGTGACCTGTCACGATGCGGCTGCGCATGGTCCTGCGTTCACTGTTCCAGTTTGTATGCAGTCAGCTTTTCCCACGGGCCGTCAGAGCACCATAAGCCGTGGCTGTGGGTCCAGGGCCAGCCCTTACAAAGGGCATCCATGAGAAAAGCTACATAAACCAGCACAACGTGTGCCACCGTTCGCCGCCCGGACGCACGAGCGCCGTCCCGCGTACCCCGCGGGGGTGGCACCATGACGCGGTGACCACCCACGCACCACAGCTCTCCGTCCAGGTCGTCGCCCACCGGGGCGCCTCCGAAGACGCACCGGAACACACCCTGGCCGCCTACCGCAAGGCGATCGAGGACGGCGCCGACGCCCTTGAGTGCGATGTCCGGCTGACCGCCGACGGCCACCTGGTCTGCGTCCACGACCGACGGGTGAACCGCACCTCCAACGGCCGCGGCGCCGTCTCCGCCCTGGAACTCGCCGATCTCGCCGCCCTGGACTTCGGCTCCTGGAAGACCGGTGAGCCGTATCGCGGCCGGGTCGAGGAGCCCGACTGGGAGCACCGCCCCGAGGACCGCGAGGAGACCTCCGTCCTCACCCTGGAACGGCTGCTCGAACTGGTCGCGGACTCCGGGCGGCGGATCGAGCTGGCCATCGAGACCAAGCACCCCACCCGCTGGGCGGGCCAGGTCGAGGAGAAGCTGCTGGGCGTGCTGGGCCGGTTCGGTCTGGCCGCGCCCGCCACGGCCGCCGAGTCGCCGGTACGGATCATGAGCTTCTCGGCGCGCTCGCTGCACCGGGTGCGCGCGGCCGCGCCGACCCTGCCGACGGTCTACCTGGTGCAGTGGCTCTCGCCCCGGCTGCGGGACGGACGGCTGCCCGCGGGCGTGGGCATCGCGGGCCCCTCGGTGCGGAT
>NZ_MUNF01000618.1 GCF_002154555.1 Streptomyces murinus | reverse complement strand
CCATGGTCATGATGTTGACCACGTCTATCTTGACGCCCGCGTTCTTGGCGGCCTTGAGGATGTTGACGCCGTCATTGGTCAGCCCGCTGGTCAGCACCGGCAAGGTGATGGAGAACTGGAGGTTCGGGTTGGCCGCCTTGAGGTCCTTCATCGCCTGCATCTGGCGGGCTGCGGCGGCGGTGTCCGCGACGGCGGCGCCCTCGACGTCGAAGTCCAGCTGGGTGACGCCGTAGTCGTCGATGAGGGCCTGGTACCCGGCGTCGATGCTGCTCTGGGTGGTGCAGGTCCAGGCGAGCGGCAGTCCGCTGGCGCCGCCCGAGGAGATGATCACCGAGGCGCCCTCGGACTTGGCTCTGGCGATCTCGGGGTCGGTGTAGGAGTCGTTGCCGATGGGGAGCGTGTCGCCCCAGACCTGGTTGCAGCCCTCGCCGAGGACGAAGGCGGCCGTGTAGGCCTTGAGGTGGTGTCCGGTGATGGCGGTGTCGAGCAGGCCCTCCTGGCCGTTCGACATGTCGACGTAGGGAGCGACGGAGTAGACGCTGCTTCCCGCGGCGCCGCTCGTCGCCGCGCTGTTCAGCGTGTTGTTCGCCGCCGCGTTGCTCGCGGGGGCGAGGGCGACGGCCGCGCCGGTGGCCGCGAGCGCGAACGCGCAGGCGGAGGCGGCGAGTCGGCCTAGTCTTGCCAGGTGCATGACAGTGTGCCCCTCTCGGGGGTGCCCCTAGGGCGTGGGGTGGTGGGGTGATGATGCCGTGCACGGCGGGGGTGTTGGTACATACCAAACCGCCGCCGCACCCCTCCGTCAAGAGGACTAGACCAACTTTGAACCTGTGAACCTGGCGGCCTCCGGCCGGAGTTGATCCGTGCCGCGCCCCCGTGCCCCCTGTCGGGAACCCGTCGCCGTAAGCGACCGGAATTCGCTGCCCGACAACTGTTATCCGGGCCGCTTCGAACGGTCTCCCAGTCATCGGGAACAATCGTTCGGCGTCGAGGACGGGAAACATCTGATGAGCACACGGCACACGGACGCGGTGCAGACGGCAGCCCTGGTGATCGCGGCCCGCGAGGGCGACGCGGCGGCCCAGGACGCCCTGATCAGCGCCTATCTGCCGCTGGTCTACAACATCGTGGGGCGGGCGCTGAACGGCTCCGTGGACGTCGACGACGTGGTGCAGGAGACCATGCTGCGCGCCCTCGACGGCCTGGGCGGGCTGCGCGCCCCCGAGCGTTTCCGCTCCTGGCTCGTCGCGATCGCGATGAACCAGGTCCGTAGCCACTGGCAGGACCGGCAGTCCGCGCCCGCCACCGTGGAGGAGGCGTACGACCTGGCCGACCCGGGCGCCGACTTCGTGGACCTGACGGTGGTGCAGCTCCAGCTGTCGGGCCAGCGCCAGGAGACCGCGCACGCCACCCGCTGGCTGGAGCCCGACGACCGGGGGCTGCTGTCGCTGTGGTGGCTGGAGTGCGCGGGCGAGCTGACCCGCGCCGAGGTCGCCGCCGCCCTGGAGCTGACGCCGGAGCACACCGCGGTCCGCGTGCAGCGGATGAAGGCCCAGCTGGAGGCGGCCCGGGTGGTGGTACGGGCGCTCGACGCGCGGCCCCGCTGCGAGGAGCTGCGCGGCGTGCTGGGCGCCTGGGACGGCAAGCCCTCGGCGCTGTGGCGCAAGCGCATCGCCCGGCACGCCCGCGGCTGCTCGCGCTGCTCCGGGCTGTGGAGCGGACTGATGCCCGCGGAGGGGCTGCTGGCCGGACTCGCGCTGGTCGCCGCGGCGCCCGCGCTGCTCGCCGCGCTGCGCTCCGCGTCCGCCTTCACCGGGATGGCGCCGGTCGCGGCGGACTTCCCGTTCGACGCCTCGACCGGGTCCGGCGGTCCGGGTTCGGGCACAGGCTCGGCTTCGGGCTCGGGCTCGGGCTCGGGCTCGGTTTCCGGTTCCGGGGGCGGGCGGCGGGCCGCGCGGGGCCGTTCGGGCGGACCCGGCGA
>NZ_MUNF01000617.1 GCF_002154555.1 Streptomyces murinus | reverse complement strand
GGGGAAGACGAACGCCAGCCGGTCGGCGGGCCCGCCGACCGGCTGGCGTTCGTCTTCCCCGGTCTGGAGGGCGAGTTCACACCGCCGCGCACCGACGACATCGCCGCCCACTTCGGCCTGCCCGCGCCGCAGGACACCAGGGCGGAGACCGGGGTGGGCGCCCGGGTCGAGGACATCGGGCGGCACGGACTCGATGTCGTCGGCGTGGGCCGGCTGCTGGACCGGGCGCTGCGCGCGATGGGTGTCGTACCGGACGCGGTCGCCGGGCACAGCGTCGGCGAGTGGACGGCCATGGCGGCCGCCGGGATCTACTCACCCGGCCAAGTCGACGGATTCATGGCCGAGTTCGACCCCGACGCGCTGACCGTCCCCGGGCTCGCCTTCGCCGCGATCGGCACCTCCGCCGCACAGGTCGAAGCGGCGCTCGCCGACGCCTGGGCGGGCTCCGGGATCGTGCTCTCCCATGACAACGCGCCCCGCCAGTCGATGGTCTGCGGACCGGACTCCGCGGTCGAGGACCTCGTACGGTCCTTCCGCGCGCAGGGCGTGATCTGCCAGGTGCTGCCCTTCCGCTCCGGCTTCCACACGCCGATGCTCGAACCGTATCTCGCCCCCATCCAGGAGGCCGCCGACCGCTTCCGGCTGCATCCGCCGACCGTCCCGGTGTGGTCCGGCACGACCGCGCGGCCCTTCCCGGCGGCCGAGTCGGCCGTGCGCGCGCTGTTCGTACGGCACCTGCTGGAACCGGTGCGCTTCCGCGAACTGACCGAGGCCCTCTACGCGAGCGGACACCGCGTCTTCGTCCAGCCCGGCCCCGGCCGCCTCACCTCCCTGATCGACGACACCCTCGGCGACCGCGACCACCTCGCGGTCCCCGCGTGCTCGCCCCACCACGACGGACTGCCCCAACTCCGCCGCGTGGCAACGGCGTTGTGGGCGGCGGAGTTGGGGCAGTCC
>NZ_MUNF01000616.1 GCF_002154555.1 Streptomyces murinus | reverse complement strand
ACAGCACCAGCAGGGCGGCCAGCACCGAACCCGTGACGGCGCACAGGAGTTGGCCGCCCTGGCCGCCGGCCAGGCCGAGCGCGGCGCCGACCGTGACCGCGAACCCGGCGCCCGCGGTGACCCCGAGGATGCCGGGCTCGGCGAGCGGGTTGCGGGCGAGCGTCTGGATCAGCGCGCCCGCGACCGCCAGGGCGGCGCCGACGGCCGCCGCCAGCAGCGCCCGGGGGGCCCGGACGTCTCGTACGATCACGTCGTCGTTCGTTCCTCGGTAGTCGAACAGGGCCCTGACCACGTCGGCGGGGGGTACGGCGTGGGCGCCGACGGCGATGCTGAGGACGGCGGCCGCGGCCAGCAGGACCAGCCCGCCGATGAGCAGGCCGGTCCTCCTCAGGTCCCGCCCGGGTGGCTCCCCCTGGTCGGGGCGGTCCGTGGCGGTCACTTGTCGAGCAGGGGCGCGAACGCCTTGTCGATCGCCTTCAGGGTCTTCAGGGCGTCCCCGTAGGTCGACGCCTCGGTGTAGGCGATCGGGAACGTCATCTTCTTCTTGACCGCGGGCAGGTTCTTCCACAGCTTCGAGTCGAGGACGTACTTGACCGAGTCGGGGACGCTGCCGTCGGCGTTGACCGAGTAGGTGATGGCGTCGGCCTGGCCGAGCGAGTCGGTGATCTCCTCCATGGAGGGGTATTCACTGACGGACTTCGAACCGGGTCCGGCCTTCTTGACCTTGCCGTAGTAGTCGGCTCCGACGTCCTGCACCACGTTGGTGCCCCACGAGCCGTTGAACTCGCGCTGGAAAGTGCCCTTGGAGGTGTCGCCGTACGCGCCCACATGGCCGAGCTTCAGCTGGGGCAGCACCTTCTGGTACTTCTTCTTCAGCTTGGCCGCCTCGGCCTCGTACGTGGCCTTGTCGGACTCGTACTTCGTGAGCACGCCCGCCGCGTCCGCCTGCTTGGTGGACACATCACGCCACTGGGAGGGCAGGGTCGGGCCGATCGCGACGACCGGGGCGATGGAGGTGAGCCGCTTCATGTCGATGTCGCCGAGCACCGGCACCGGGACGCCGAGCACGATGAGGTCGGGCTTGGCCTCGGCGATGGCCTCGTAGTTGGTCTCCGAGGCCTGTTCGCCCGCGACCTTGGTCAGCTTCTTGTAGGTGGCCAGTTCCTGGCCGTCCATCATCGGCTCGCCGCGCTGCCAGGAGGAGATGCCGACGAGCGGGGCGCCGGCCTCGATCAGTGTGGGCACGGCGTAGCCGGTGGCCACCACGCGCTTGGGGTGGACCGGGATCGTCACCTTGCCGTTGTCCGCGGTGAACACCCGGGTGTCGTTCTTCTTGGGCGTGTCCGCGGTGTCGTCGTGGGACGATCCGCACGCGCTCAGGGTCAGGGCCAGTGCAAGGGCACCGACGAGACCCGCTGATCTGCGCGTGAACATGTGCGACTCCTTCTGACGTGCGAGACCGGTCCGCTCCATCGAGCGGGTGTGCCTCGGTCCATGGCCTTCCGGCGGGTCGCCGGAAGGAGTTCGTGGGTGGGGAAGTGCGTGGGGGTGTGGGT
>NZ_MUNF01000615.1 GCF_002154555.1 Streptomyces murinus | reverse complement strand
GGCCGAGGGAGTCCAGGACGCGGTGCAGCCGGGCCGCGTCGGCGCGCCAGGTGCGGTCCACGACCTCCTCCGGATACGACTGCCAGTCCACCGGCGCCCAGTCGGCGCGGGGTCCGGCGGGGCCGCCGTGGAAGAGGCGCGCGGCGAGCAGCGAGGTGGCCTCGTCCACGCTGCCGGGCTCCTCCAGCAGATCGCAGGCGGGCCGCTCGCCGAGGCGGGACGTGAAGCCCTCGGCCAGCCGGTCGCGCCGGGACAGCTCGGTGAGCGCGGCGACCACGCCCGCGTCCAGCCGGGAGGGCCAGCGGCCCATCCGCCAGGCGGGCAGCGCCACCCGGGTCAGCAGCCGGTCCCAGCCCGCGTACGCGAGCCCGACCTGTTCCTGGGCGACGATCCGCAGTCCGTAGTCCACCGTCTGCGCCCGCTCGGCGGCCGCCGCGGCGACCCCGCGCTCCATCTGCGCGGCGTGCTCACGGCAGGCGCCCAGCAGCAGCCGGGCCACCCGGCCGAGGACCGCGCAGGCTCCGCGGGCCAACGGGCCCCGCCGCGGCGTGGCGGCCACGGCCAGGGTGGCGTCGAGACCGCGCACGAAGCGCCGGGCGGCGGCTATGTCGGGCTGCGCCGAGGGGCCCGTACCGGCGACGACCGGGGCGATGACGGCGCGCAGCTCACCGACCCGCATCCACCACAGGAACGGGGAGCCGATGACGAGGACCGGCGCGACGGGGACCCGGCGGGGGCGGCGCCCCTCACCCGGCAGGTCCGCCGCACCGGGGCCGGTCCGGACGGGCGGGCCGTGCGCCGGGTGCGTGCGGTCCTCCAGCCAGCTGTCGCAGTCCGGGGTGAGGGCTATGGCGGAGGGCGCCGGGACCGCCAGCCGCTCGGCGAGGTCGCGCACCATCCGGTACAGGTCGGGGGCGGACTCCTCCGTGACGGGCACGGTGGGTGTCATGGCGGGACGGGCCCGGGCGACGACCAGGGCGATACCGGCGGTGGCCAGCAGGACGAGGACCGCGAGGACGCCCACGGCCCAGCGGGCGGCGTCCCAGCCGGGGCCGACCAGATGGCCGGTGGCCGCGCCGGCCAGCAGGATCACCTCGGCGGCCGCGGGCAGCACGGCCACGCCCAGGGCCCGGCCCCGGACCCGCAACACCGCGAGGGCCCGGGAACGCGCGGCCTGCGCGCCCGCTTCCACACCGATTCCGGTCATCTGCCGACCTCACCCCCTCCCCTGCCGATGCCGCGCTGTCCTGGTGCTGCTCACTCCCCCACTGTGGCATCCGTCACTGACAACGCAATGCCGGTGGGCCAAGTGCGCAGTGCCGGTGGGCAAGTGCGCGATGCCGGTGTGCCAAGTGCCGGAACGCTTGCGCGGCACCCTAGTTGCGGCCCCGGCCCACGTCAGCCGGATGGGCGATTGCTCACTCGATGGAATGGCCTTGGTCAGAGCTGGGTGACAGACAGCAAAGATCAGGCCCCGGATTGCGGATCCGGGGCCTGTCGGGGTGAAACGGGAGCTGGGAGGCGTCGGGAGGGCGCTCAGAGCGCCTCGGCGGCCGCCTTCGCCGCGATGTCCGTACGGTACTGCCCGCCGTCGAGCCGAATCCGGCCCACCGCCCGGTACGCCCGCTCGCGCGCCTCGGTCAGGTCCTTGCCGGACGCGGTGACGGACAGCACGCGGCCGCCCGCGCTGACGATCGCGTCGCCGTCCTGCCGGGTGCCCGCGTGCAGCACATAGGCGTCCGGGGCGTCCTCGGCGGCCACCTCGGCCAGACCGGTGATCGGGTCGCCGGTGCGCGGGGTGCCCGGGTAGTTGTGGGAGGCGACGACGACGGTGACGGCCGCGTCCTCGCTCCAGCGCAGCGGCGGCAGGTCGGCGAGGTTGCCGGTGGCGGCGGCCATCAGCAGCCCGGCCAGCGGGGTGCGCAGCCGGGCCAGTACGACCTGGGTCTCGGGGTCGCCGAAGCGGGCGTTGAACTCGATGACCCGCACACCCCGGCCGGTGATCGCCAGACCGGCGTAGAGCAGTCCGGAGAACGGGGCGCCGCGGCGGCGCAGTTCGTCCACCGTCGGCTGGAGCACCGTGTGCAGCACCTCGTCGACCAGCTTCGGGTCGGCCCACGGCAGCGGCGAATAGGCGCCCATGCCGCCGGTGTTGGGGCCCTCGTCGCCGTCCAGGGCGCGCTTGAAGTCCTGGGCGGGCTGGAGGGGTACGACGGTCTCGCCGTCGGTGACCGCGAACAGGGACACCTCGGGGCCGTCGAGGAACTCCTCGATCACCACGCGCTCGCAGGCGGCGGCGTGCGCCTTGGCGGCGGCCAGGTCGGAGGTGACGACGACGCCCTTGCCGGCGGCGAGCCCGTCGTCCTTGACGACGTAGGGGGCACCGAAGGCGTCGAGGGCCTCGGCGACCTCGTCGGCGGTGGCGCAGACGTACGACCGGGCGGTCGGCACCCCGGCCGCGGCCATGACGTCCTTGGCGAACGCCTTGGACCCCTCCAGCCGGGCGGCCTCGCCGGACGGGCCGAACACCGGGATGCCGGCGGCACGCACGGCGTCGGCGACACCGGCGACCAGGGGGGCCTCCGGGCCGACGACGACCAGTTCGGCNNCGACCTCGGCGATGCCGGCGTTGCCGGGGGCGCAGTGCAGCGCGGTGACGTCGGGATCGAGGGACAGGGAGCGGCACAGGGCGTGTTCGCGGGCGCCGCTGCCGATGACGAGGACGTTCACGGGGTCAGCCTAATGGCAAGGTCGCCGAAGTCTTGGGGGTGGGGAAGCCGTACGTTCCTACAAGGCTGTGGGG
>NZ_MUNF01000614.1 GCF_002154555.1 Streptomyces murinus | reverse complement strand
CCTTCGCGAGCGGCGCGGCGGGCGCGACCGCCGGCCCCGCCCCCACCAGTTCCCGCAGCCGCCCCGCGAACCGGTCCATCGCCGCCGGGTCGGGCACCTCCCACTGCACATACGCGGCGGCCGCCTGGAGCGTCGTGAACCCGCCCTCGGGCAGCGGCGGCCCGAAGGCGCCCACCGCGTCCACGTACAGCCGGTTGGGGTCGCAGTCCGGGACGCCCGGGGCGCTCCGCAGCAGCTCGTACAACTCCCGCAGGACATCGGTGCGATGGCCCGGGGTGGGCACCAGCTCGCCCAACTCCGGCCAGTGGCGGGCCAGTACGTCCAGCGGCAGCATCCGGCCCTTGCGCACGTCCGGCACCTCCGAGGCGGAGGTGACCATGCCGACCACCCGGCCGTCCGGCAGGGTCGCCGCCGCCCCGCTGAACCCGGCCACGATCGGCTGTCCGTGCCCCTGCCAGGCCACCAGCTCCAGCCACTCGCCCGCGATCAACTGCCCGGAGACGGCCCGGTATTCGGCGAGCGTGCCCTCGTCGTAGCCCGCCGGGAAGCCATAGGCGACCAGCCGGGGACGCGGCTCGGCGTAGGCGGCCTCCGGTGGTGCGAAGCCGGCCGGGGCGAGGGGGACGTCCCGGTCGAGTTCGAGCACGGCCACATCGCCGGGGTCGGTGAGGCCGCCCGCCCAGCCGCCGTGCGCGACGACCGACGCGGACACCTCGCCCAGCTCCCTGGCGTGCGGGAAGACCACGGTCACCGCGTCCAGGTCGCCGGCGCGCACGACATGGGCGCAGGTGAGCACCCGGCGGGCGGTGATCAGGAAGCCCGCGCCCACCTCATGGCCGCAGTGGATCCGGGCATGCCAGGCGGCACTGTTCATGGGCGCTCGGCGGACTCCGGCCCGGCGGCGGCCTGGCCCGGTACGGCGGGCAGCGCGTCGCCCGCCGAACTCCCCGGAGTCCAGTGGAGCTTGACGACCAGCTGGCCCTCCGCGGAACCCTTGGCGATGATCGCGCCGGCCTCCGCGGACATCTTCACGCCGAACTCGATCTCCACCGCGTCGGGCCGCAGGGCGCCGTCCCGGAAGACCCGCAGCGCGGCCTCCGCCGCCGCCCGTACGCCGTCCAGCGCGCCCTCGAAGGTGCGGGCCGCCCGCACCACTTCGTCGCCGCGCGAGACCAGCCGGGTGCCGGGCCGGGGGGTGACACCGGCCCCCTCCACCACGACGAGCGCGCCGTCCTCGGTCGTGAACTCCATCAGTTGGTCCATGCCGCCGCTCGCTCCCCCTCGTAGAGGACCTGTCGGAGCAGGTCCGTGAGCAACCCCCATGGTACGGACGGCGCTTCGCCAGTCCCACTCTTTACGCCCCGGCGGGTCAATCGGTCCGGCGTGGCGAGAACCCGCCACGGTGACAACCCGCCACGCCCGGCCCCCTGTGCGCTCCCGGCGCGCGCACCACACTCTTCTCTGCACGCAGAGCATGTACACGACACTAACGGCGGGCCGTCCCGGCGCGCGATCCGGACCTGAACGAGCACGTGGAAGAGGGCGTGGATGACCAGAGGACCAGTCGGACGCCGGGCGGCGCTGCTGTCGGCAGGGCTCGTGCTGGCCGCGGTGCCGGCACCCGGGGCGGTCGCCGCGCAGGGGCCGGCACCGGTGGTGAAGGCCGCGCCGGGGAAGCGGACCGGGCCCGCCCCGAAGACCGTCACCCTGGTCACCGGCGACAAGGTGACCGTCACCGACCTCGGACACGGCAAGGAGACCGCCACCGTCGAGCGTCCGCCCGGCGCCACCGGGGCCGTACGGACGCAGACCAGCGACGGCGATCTGACCGTCGTACCGGACGAGGCACTGCCGTACCTGCGCTCCGGGAAGCTGGACCGGCGGCTGTTCGACGTGAGCGCGCTGATCCGGCAGGGCCTCGCCGACACCCGTGCCACGTCCCTGCCGCTGATCGTCGGTTACGGCAAGGGCACCCGCGTCCCCGCCGCCGCCCCGGCCGGCACCACCCGCACCCGGAGCCTGCCCAGCCTGCGCGGCGCGGCCGTCGAGGCGGGCAAGGGGCGTACGTTCTGGCGGTCGTTCACACGCGGTGACGGCGTCGACAAGGTGTGGCTGGACGGGCGGGTGAAGGCCGACATGGCCGAGAGCAACGCCCAGATCGGCACACCGGCCGCCTGGGACGCGGGGCTGACCGGCAAGGGCGTCACCGTCGCGGTGCTCGACTCCGGCGCCGACCTGACCCACCCCGACCTGGTCGACCGGATCAGCCGGTCCAAGAGCTTCATCGACGGCGAGGAGGTCGCCGACCGCGACGGCCACGGCACCCATGTCACCTCCACCGTCGGCGGCAGCGGCGCCGCCTCCGACGGCAAGGAGAAGGGTGTGGCGCCGGACGCCACCCTCGCGGTCGGCAAGGTGCTCGACGACGAGGGCTCGGGCAGCGAGTCGCAGATCATCGCCGGAATGGAGTGGGCCGCGCGGGACGTGCACGCCCGGATCGTCTCGATGAGCCTCGGCTCCAGCGACCCGAGCGACGGCACCGACCCGATGTCCCAGGCCCTCGACAGCCTCTCCCAGGAGACCGGCGCGCTCTTCGTCGTGGCCGCCGGGAACACCGGCGCGCCCTCCTCCATCAGCTCACCCGGCGCCGCCGACGCCGCCCTGACCGTCGGCGCGGTCGACTCCGCCGACCAGCCCGCCTACTTCACCAGCGCCGGCCCCCGCGCGGGCGACGACGCCCTCAAGCCCGATCTGTCCGCCCCCGGCGTCGACATCCTCGCCGCCCGCTCCCAACTCACCGACGGCAGCGGCTACTACACGACCATGAGCGGTACGTCGATGGCGACCCCGCATGTCGCCGGGGTGGCCGCGCTGCTCGCGCAGGAGCATCCCGACTGGACCGGCGCGCAGGTGAAGGACGCGCTGATGTCGACGTCCCGGCAACTCGGCGTCTCCGCCTACACGGTGGGCGCCGGACGGGTGAGCGTCCCGGACGCCGTACGGGCCACGGTGACCGCCACCGGCAGCGCCGACCTCGGCTTCTACCGCTGGCCCTACCCCGCGGACAAGCCGGTCACCCGGACCCTGACCTACACCAACTCGTCCGACCAGCCGGTCCACTTGACCCTCTCGGCCCAGGACGCACCGGACGGAGTCGCCACCCTCGCCGACTCCGCCCTCACCGTCCCCGCCCACGGCACCGCGACCACCACCGTCACCGGCGACGGCTCCAAGGCGCAGGTCGGCACCACCAGCGGGCAGATCGTGGCCACCGACGACACCGGCGCGGTGCGCGCGCACACCGTGTTCGGGCTGGTCAAGGAGGACGAGCGGTACACCCTCACGGTCCACGTCAAGGACCGCGCGGGCGCTCCCACGGCCGCCGACCTCACCGTGCAGCAACTCGCCCAGAGCGCCGACCCCGAGGCGGACCACGTCGGCGACTCCGGCACGATCGAGCTCCGGCTGAAGCCGGGCACCTACGCCCTCACCTCCTTCCTCGACGTGCACGGCAGCCACGGCGCCGACTCGCTCGGCCTCGGCTTCCTCTCCGCGCCCGAGGTCACCCTCGACCACGACAGCGAAGTCACCCTCGACGGCACGAAGTTGCGCGAGATCAAGGCGGCGGTCCCGCGCCGCACCGAGACCCACCAGCTCCTGATGGAGTACGACCGCGCCGCGAACGGCGCCGACCTGTCCGGCGCGGTCCAGGTACCCCTCACCTACGACAGCGTCTTCGCCGCACCCACGCCCCGGGTCACCCAGGGCAGCTTCGAGTACCGCACGGTGTGGCGGCTGGCGAAGCCGCAACTGGAGGTCAAGGGGATCGGCGAGGCGACGGTACAGACCGGCGGCACCCTGACCTTCGGACGGCGCAGACTCCCGCTGGTGGACGTCGGCGACGGCCCCGTGCCCGCCTCCGCCGCCGGCAAGGCGGTGCTGGCTCATCTCGCCGACGGCGCGGACCCGTTGGCGCTCGCCCGGGCCGCGCAGGACGCGGGCGCCGAGGCGCTGTTCGTCACGGACGACGCGCCGGGACGGCTGATGGACTGGTGGGGCAACGACGACAACACCGACCGCCCGCTGCTGATCGCCACGGTGAACCAGGCGGACGCGGCCCGGCTGCGGGCGTCCTCGACGGTCGACATGACCGGCACGCCCGACTCCCCTTACGTGTACGACCTGTCCGAGGGCCACACCGGGGCGATCCCCGACCACGACCTCACCTACCGGCCCTCGCCTGGTCAACTCGCCGCCCTGCACGTCTCGTTCCACACGGCACGTCCGGCGAGCGGCGGTGAGTTCCGCTACTCCGTCACTGACACCTTCCCCGTCGGCATCGGCTTCCAGGAGAACATCGACCTGCCCGCCGAGCGCACGGACTACGTCTCCACCGGCCCCGGCCAGCTGTGGACCGAGTCCGTCACGATCGGCATGGGCACCCTGGAGGAGCGCAGCGGCCTGGTCCGCTACCAGGGCGGCAGCCGGGCCCGACTGCACTGGTTCCAGCCGGTGTGGCACCCCTGGCTCGGCACCGGCCTCGGCTGGGGCGAGCAGCGCACCGGGGACCAGATCCAGCTGAACACGCCCGGCTGGGGCGACTCGGGACCCGACCACACCGGGTTCGGCGATGTGTGGGGCGACAGCGGCATGACCCAGACCACCTCCGTCTACCAGGACGGCACCCTCGCCGACAGCGAGTCCGGCTCGACCGCGTTCGTCTGGGCCGCCCCGGCCGACGCGCACACGTACCAGGTGGTGACCGACACCGCCCTCGACGCCGACCACTGGAAGCTCACGACGCGGGGGCACACCGAGTGGACGTTCCGGTCGGCCCGGACACCGGACGACCACGCGACGACGCTGCCGCTGATCAACCTCTCCTACGGCCTGGACACCGACCTCGCGGGCACGGTGCCCGGCGGGCGGCGGCTGCCGGTGACGCTGGGCGCGCGGTACATGGCGGGCGCCTCCGGTACGGGCACGCTCGGCAGGGGCCGGCTGGAGGTGTCGTACGACGAGGGGACGACATGGAAGGCGGTGGCCCTTCGCGGGGCCGGGGCGTCGTGGCACGGGACGCTGGAGGTGCCGGGCACGGCCACGTCCGTCTCCCTGCGGGCGTCGGCGCGGGACGACAAGGGCGGGTCGGTGTCGGAGGAGATCATCAGGGCGGTGGGGGTGAGATAGCGGGGTCGCCCTCCCTCCCGGAGTCTTCGACGATCCCCCGGATGACCCCCAGCTCCACCAGGTCCTGCGGGCGGATACGGAGCTGG
>NZ_MUNF01000613.1 GCF_002154555.1 Streptomyces murinus | reverse complement strand
CTTGTCGCTCTCGGCGCGGGACGGTCCGGTGTCGTCGGCGCCGCGGGCGGCGAGCCCGGCGAAGCCGGCGCCTCTGGCACCGAGCCCCCCGCCGAGCCCGGCCGCGCCCCTCGCCGACCGCCGTGCCGCGGACGCCGCCCGCCGCTCGGCCTTCTTGCGGCCGCGCAGCGACACGGGAACGGCCCACAGCTGGTACTTGCCGCCGGACTTGGTGCGCACCTCGTTGGTGAAGCTGGAGCGCAGCGCCTCGACCTCGCTCCACGGCACGGAGATCACCCGGTAGGGGTTGCGGATCCGCAGCCGTTCCTCGTTGGCGAACACGGCCGGGCGCAGCGTGAAGGCGATCACCAGCGGCAGGACCAGGATCATCGTGGCCAGCGCGAGCCACGGGGTGCGGCCGTGGCCGTTGAACAGCGCGTCGCAGCCCAGCCAGGCGACGACCGCGAGCAGCAGCACGCCGCCCACGAGCCCCATGGGCGAGCGGTAGATCCGGTCCTTCACGGCGGGCACCGGAGGCGGCGACGCGGGTGGCTTGTTGTCCGGGGTCGTCATGGCCCCGATTGTGCATGACGACACGGCGGGCACCGCCATGTGCCCCGGCACCCGTATCCATACCCGTATCCATCCGTGATTCTCCGCTGTCCATCCGTGGTTCTCCGCGGTCCGCCGTGATCCTCCGTGACCCCTCGTGCTCTCCGAGCCACGGTCGGACCGCACGAGCCGTGAACCGGACCCGCACGAGCCACGAACGGGCGGCGCGCCGCTCCCCGTCCGGCGCCGAATCCGCCCCGGGGGTGTACAGCCGCTACGCGCGTAGATATGCTCGTCTGGTGACCATGCCCACCACTGCACCCCCCGCACATGCGCTCGCCGACGTCACCGCGTCCGACAGCACGCTGCGCCGCTTCCTGCACGGGCTGCCCGGCGTCGACACGGTCGGCCTGGAGGCGCGCGCCACGTCGCTCGGCACCCGTTCCATCAAGACCACCGCGAAGGCGTACGCCATCGACCTCGCCATCTCGATGGTCGACCTGACGACGCTGGAAGGCGCGGACACCCCGGGCAAGGTCCGGGCGCTCGGCGCCAAGGCCGTCCACCCCGATCCGACCGACCGCACCGCCCCGACCACGGCCGCGGTCTGCGTCTACCCGGACATGGTGGCCGTCGCCAAGGAGGCCGTCGCCGGTTCCGGCGTCAAGGTCGCCTCGGTCGCCACCGCCTTCCCGGCCGGCCGTGCCGCGCTCGACGTGAAGCTGGCCGACGTGCGGGACGCCGTCGCCGCGGGCGCCGACGAGATCGACATGGTCATCGACCGCGGCGCGTTCCTCGCGGGCAAGTACCTGAAGGTGTACGACGAGATCGTCGCCGTCAAGGAAGCCTGCGGGACGAGCGCCCGGCTGAAGGTCATCTTCGAGACCGGCGAGCTGTCGACGTACGACAACATCCGCCGCGCCTCCTGGCTCGGCATGATCGCCGGCGCCGACTTCATCAAGACCTCGACGGGCAAGGTCGCCGTCAACGCGACGCCCGCCAACACCCTTCTGATGCTGGAGGCGGTGCGCGACTTCCGCGCCCAGACCGGCATCCAGGTCGGCGTGAAGCCGGCCGGCGGCATCCGCACGACCAAGGACGCCATCAAGTTCCTCGTCCTGGTCAACGAGACGGCGGGCCAGGACTGGCTGGACAACCACTGGTTCCGCTTCGGCGCCTCCTCGCTGCTCAACGATCTGCTGATGCAGCGTCAGAAGCTGGCCACCGGCCGTTACTCCGGCCCCGACTACGTGACGGTGGACTGATCACCATGGCACCCGCATCCGCATCCGCATTCGAGTACGCACCGGCGCCCGAGTCCCGCTCCGTCGTCGACATCGCGCCGTCCTACGGTCTGTTCATCGACGGCGAGTTCACCGACGCGACCGGCGGCAAGGTCTTCAAGACCGTCTCGCCGTCCACCGAAGAGGTGCTGTCGGAGGTCGCCGAGGCCTCCGAGGAGGACGTCGACCGCGCCGTGAAGGCCGCCCGCAATGCCTTCGAGAAGTGGTCCGCGCTGCCCGGCGCCGAGCGCGCCAAGTACCTGTTCCGCATCGCCCGGATCATCCAGGAGCGCAGCCGCGAACTGGCCGTCCTGGAGACGCTGGACAACGGCAAGCCGATCAAGGAGACCCGCGACGCGGACCTCCCGCTGGTCGCGGCCCACTTCTTCTACTACGCGGGCTGGGCCGACAAGCTCGACCACGCCGGCTTCGGTGCGAATCCGCGGCCGCTGGGCGTAGCCGGCCAGGTCATCCCGTGGAACTTCCCGCTGCTGATGCTGGCCTGGAAGATCGCCCCGGCGCTCGCGACCGGCAACACGGTCGTCCTGAAGCCCGCCGAGACCACCCCGCTGTCCGCCCTGTTCTTCGCGGACATCTGCCGCCAGGCGGGCCTGCCCAAGGGCGTCGTCAACATCGTGACCGGTGACGGCCGCACCGGCGCCGCCCTGGTCGCGCACCCGGACGTGAACAAGGTCGCGTTCACGGGCTCGACGGCGGTCGGCAAGGCGATCGCGCGGACCGTGGCCGGCACGCGCAAGAAGCTCACCCTCGAACTCGGCGGCAAGGGCGCGAACATCGTCTTCGACGACGCCCCGATCGACCAGGCCGTCGAGGGCATCGTGAACGGCATCTTCTTCAACCAGGGCCAGGTCTGCTGCGCGGGATCGCGCCTGATCGTCCAGGAGTCGATCCAGGACGAGTTGCTGGACGCGCTGAAGCGCCGCCTGTCCACGCTGCGCCTCGGCGACCCGCTGGACAAGAACACCGACATCGGCGCGATCAACTCCGCGGAGCAGCTGGCCCGGATCACCGCGCTGGCCGACGCGGGCGAGGCGGAGGGCGCCGAGCGCTGGTCCCCCGCCTGTGAACTGCCGGACGCCGGTTACTGGTTCGCGCCGACGCTCTTCACGAACGTCACCCAGGCCCACACCATCGCCCGCGAGGAGATCTTCGGCCCGGTGCTGTCGGTCCTCTCCTTCCGCACCCCGGACGAGGCGGTCGCCAAGGCGAACAACACGCAGTACGGCCTGTCGGCGGGCATCTGGTCCGAGAAGGGCTCCCGCATCCTGGCCGTCGCGAGCAAGCTGCGCGCCGGTGTCGTCTGGTCCAACACGTTCAACAAGTTCGACCCCACCTCGCCGTTCGGCGGTTACAAGGAGTCGGGCTTCGGCCGCGAGGGCGGCCGCCACGGCCTGGAGGCGTACCTCGATGTCTGACGCACGACTTTCCGTCTTCAAGACCTACAAGCTGTACGTGGGCGGCAAGTTCCCGCGTTCCGAGAGCGGTCGGGTGTACGAGGTGACGGACCCGAAGAACAACTGGCTGGCCAACGCCCCGCTGTCCTCCCGCAAGGACGCCCGGGACGCGGTGGTCGCGGCGCGCAAGGCGTTCGGCGGCTGGTCCGGCGCGACCGCCTACAACCGCGGTCAGGTCCTGTACCGGGTCGCGGAGATGCTGGAGGGCCGCCGCGAGCAGTTCGTGCGCGAGGTGGCCGAGGCGGAGGGCCTGTCGAAGTCCAAGGCCGCGGCCGTGGTGGACGCCGCGATCGACCGCTGGGTCTGGTACGCCGGCTGGACCGACAAGATCGCCCAGGTGGTCGGCGGCGCGAACCCGGTCGCGGGTCCGTTCTTCAACCTCTCCTCCCCGGAACCGACGGGCGTGGTCGCCGTACTCGCCCCCCAGGACTCGTCCTTCCTGGGCCTGGTCTCGGTCCTCGCCCCGGTGATCGCCACCGGCAACACGGCCGTCGTCATCGCCTCCGAGAAGGCCCCGCTCCCGGCGCTCTCCCTCGCCGAGGTGCTGGCCACGTCCGACGTACCGGGCGGCGTCGTGAACATCCTCTCTGGCCGCCCGTCCGAGATCGCACCCTCGCTGGCCGCGCACCAGGACGTGAACGCGATCGATCTCGCGGGCGCGGACGAGGAGTTGGCCAAGGACCTGGAGATCGCCGCCGCCGACAACCTGAAGCGCGTACTGCGCCCCCAGACCGTCGACTTCACGCAGACCCCCGGCATCGAGCGCCTGACGGCCTTCCTGGAGACGAAGACCGTGTGGCACACGACGGGGGCGCTGGGCGCGTCGGGTTCGTCGTACTGAGCCTCACAAGACGTACGAGCCGTACGAGGCCCACAAGACGTACGAGCCATACAAGCCGTACGAGCCGTACGGAATCGAGCCTCAGCAGGCCGAGAGCCGCGTTTCCCTCCACCGGGGAACGCGGCTCTCTCCGCGTCGTCCCCCTGCCTGCCCAGGGCTGCGGCCTACTCCACGACCGGCGGTGCCAGCGGGGCGATCTCCCTGTCGAAGAAGTCGTGGAAGCCGTCCCCGCGCTCGTACAGCGCCTCGAACCCGGCCGATGTCTCGCGGATCAGTGCCGGGTCGGTGAAGCGGTTGGCGCCGGCCGCGTTGCCGTTGTCGTAGACGACCTCGTACATGGCGACCTCGCCGAGGATCACCACCTCGGGGACGGGGCGGTCCTGCTCGATGTCCGAGATCTTGCGGGCGTCGAGCACCTTGATGTGATCACCCAGCTCCACCCGCATCCGCAGGACATGGAGCTCCCACTGCACATACGGCGTCACGGGGAACTCCACCACGCGCAGGCGGCGTTCGAGGATGCCCAGCCGCGCCGCCTCGCGGAACTGCCGTTCATAGCCCTCGCGTTTCTCCTGGACGAGGGACAGTGCCCGGTCCCATTCCCCGGCGGCGAAGGCCTCCCAGCTGGCGAACCCCCTCTCCTTGAACTCCTGTCCTCGTTCGAGCTTGTTCATATGGCGGATTCCGCTCGCCCGGACCCGCCAGAAGTCCGCGTGGTACGTGGGGCGGTCCAGGCGTTCCGAAACGCCGTGCGGGAATGAGTCAAACATTCGGGATATCCGGTTTCGCCGCGATCAACATGTTCCTCGGGATGACTACGAGCCGCTCGTCCGCTCCGATCGAGACCCCCGTCGGCAGCTTCCGCCCCAGGGACTCCGTGAGGTCCCGGCCGACGACGGCGATATCGCCGTTCTCGAGCTCCCAGATGTCGGGGCAGTCGGGGTTGTCGGTGGTGTTCCCCAGTTCCTGCGGTGACTTCCCGAGCCGTCGTTTGAACGTGGTGGCCGGATCGGCTTCCCACGGCCTGTTCGCCATACCGTCGTCCCCCTACGATCAAGCCGGACCGGCACACTTGGCACTCAGCGTAGCGACTCGGCTTCGTTCAGCGAACCATCGATTCTGGTCAGGGGTGAGCTGTGGGGACGGACGCCATGGACGGCCATGCAGAGGACCACGGCCGCATCTACCAGACGTCCGGCGACCAGCACATCACCGAGCATCACCACTACGGCGACGAGCCGGCCACGCCCTGCGGCCCGGACTCGGTGCGCCGTCCGGCGGTCGGCCGGCCCCCGGTCGTCCTGCGGGACCGTACCGAGGTGCTGGAACGGCTTCGGGCAGGCGTGCGTACGAGTCGCACCGGAGAGGTCTATGTGCTCCACGGCATGGGCGGCTGCGGCAAGACCGCGGTCGCCTACACCCTCTTCCAGCAGGCGATCGGCGAAGGCGGCAGGGTGGGTCTGTGGGTCAGCGCCGCCGATCGCGCGAGTCTGCGCGCCGGGATGCTCGCGGTCGCGGCCGACCGCGGCGCCGACGACGGTGAGCTGCTGGCCGCCCGCAACGGACTGCGCCCCGCCGCCGATCTCGTCTGGCAGTATCTCGACCGCTCCGCCGAGCCCTGGCTGCTGGTGCTGGACAACGCCGACCAGCCCGAGATTCTCCGCGACGGCAGTTGGCTGCGCACCAGCCCCGGCGGCACGGTCGTCGTGACCACGCGCCGGTCCGCCTCCCACTGGTGGCCGGGCGCGGAGTTGCAGCACATCGGTGTACTGCCGCGTGCGGATGCGGCGCGGGTGCTGTGCGACCTCGCCCCGCACAGCGGCACCCCGGACGAGGCGGCCGAGATCGCGGAACGGCTCGGGCGGCTGCCGCTCGCCCTGACGCTGGCGGGCGGCTTCCTCTCCCAACAGGTGCTCGACCCCTGGACGATGGACACGTACGGGCGCCATCTGGACGAAGGGGAACGGGTCGAGCTCATCGACCAGGGCGCCGACGCCCTCTCGGAGCGGGATCCGCGGCGCATGGTGGGCCTGACATGGCAGCTGACCCTCGACGCGTTCGAGGCCCGGGGGCTCAGCGAGGCGACCGCGCTGCTGAGGCTGCTGTCCCGTTTCGCCCCCGAACCACTGCCGCTGTCGGTGCTCAACCGGGCCGAGATCGACGGCATCCTGCCGCGCGCCCGCTGCGAGATCGCGCTGCGCGCCCTTCTCGACCAGTCGCTGACCGAACTGGTGGACATCGGGGTGCGGTGTGCGCAGAGCCACGGGGTACTGCTCGACAGCGTCGCGGCGGCGACACCGGCGGACCGGAAGCCGGTGCTCGACACCACGGCCGTACGCCTGCTCGACGCGGCCGTCCCCGCCGTCCCCGACGCGGGCCCGGACGACCCCTCGCTCCGGATGCTGGTGCCCCACGGACTCGCCCTGCTGCGGCACGTCCAGGAGCCGGAACCCCTGGCCGCCGCGCTGACCGCTGTGACCCGGCTGTCCGTCGCCCTGCACCGCACCGGGGACTACCTGTCCGCCTGGGAGACCGCCCGGACCGCGGCGGACCTCGGTGAGCGGCGGCTCGGCCCGGACCATCGTCTTGTGCTGGCCGCCCGCTCCAGAACCGGCCGGGCCCTCTTCCGACTGGGCCGGTACGCCGAGGCCGAAGCGCTGCTCGCGCCCGTTCACGCCGCCCAGAAGCGGCTGTTCGGGCCTCACGATCCCGACGCCCTGGACAGCGGCTTCGGCCTTCAGCTCGTCCTCGGGAACACCGGAAGGCGGGACGAGGCCATCGCACTCCTACGGGCCGTCACCGCCGGCCGCCGCGCGGCGCTGGGCCCCGCCCACCCCCTGACCTTGCGCTCCCGCTCGGGCCTGCTGGTCCTGCTGTCCCCGGCGGACGTCGTCACCGAGGAGGACGGGGCGCCGCTGTCCCTGCCCTCTCAGTGCGTCCGGTCCCTCGGCCCCGACCACACCGTGACGCTCGGCGCCCACCACAACCACGCCTGGGCGCTGTACCAGTTGGGCCGTTTCGAGGCCGCCGACCAGGAGATCCGACGGGTCGCCGAGGCGTCCGGCGGCGCTTCGGCCCCGACCACCCGTTCGTGCTCTCGGCCCAGCAGCTTCTCTCCCGGACCCAGGTCGCCTGCGGTCGCCTGGACGCGGGGATCGCGCTGATGACCGATGTCGTGGCCAGACGGGAGCGCGGACTGGGTCCCGCTCATCCGTTCACGGTGGACAGCCGACGCGTGCTGAGTGACTTCCGGTCGGGGAACCCGCGGCCACCCCGGGTGTGACAAGGCGTACCGGGTGCGGGACTTCTCGGGCGGCTGGACGCCTCAGTGACTCAGCCCCGCCAGCACCTGTCCCACCACCGGAAGGCTCCCCAGGGACTGGGCCTCCGCGATCGGGGCGGTCAGCATCTGGGAGCCCACGGGCTTGAAGTCGGCGACCTGGGTGCCCACTCCGTTGTCGAGGGGATCGACGCCGGTGCCCGCGAGAGGGTTGGGCTTGAGGCCGGCGACCGGGCCGGTGACGTAGCCGACCGTGCCGGTGAGGACCGTGAGGCCCGCCTCGGGGTCGATGTTGCCCAGGGAGGTCGGCCGCCACGGCACGTGCACGAGGGGTGCGCTCGTGTCCGCCTGGGCCGTCGCCGCGCCCGCGCCCAGCGCCGCGCCGGCGGTCACGAGGGCGAACAGGGCACGGCGCGCGGTGGGGTGCTGGGGCTTGCTGTGTCGGGCCATCGCTGGTGCCACCTTCTGGTGCGCAGGGTAATGATGTCGCGACACAGGGTAGTTGAGAGGTGACCCGCGCTTCAAAAGCGAACCGCGGGGTCGGCAGGCGGCGCGCCATGCGTCAAACTGGTGTTCCGTGAGCATTCATCCCCCGTCCCCCGCCCGTGTCGTGCTGCTGTGCGGCCCCTCGGGTTCGGGCAAGTCCCTGGTCGCCGCCCGTTCCGGGCTGCCCGTCCTGCGTCTGGACGACTTCTACAAAGAGGCCGACGACCCGACTCTGCCCCTGGTGGAGGGGAGTTCGGACATCGACTGGGACCACCCGGACTCTTGGGACGCACAGGTCGCCCTCGACGCCATCAGCCGCTTGTGCGCCACGGGTTCGACGCCGGTGCCGGTGTACGACATCTCGCTCAGCGCCCGTACCGGCGAGGAGACGCTGCGGCTGGACCGTACGCCCCTGTTCATCGCGGAGGGCATCTTCGCCGCGGAGATCGTCGAACGCTGCCGGGAACTCGGTGTCCTCGCCGACGCGCTCTGCCTGAACCGCGGCGCGGTCACCACCTTCCGGCGGCGCTTCGTGCGCGATCTGAAGGAGGGCCGTAAGTCGGTGCCGTTCCTGTTGCGCCGCGGCTGGCGGCTGATGCGCGCGGAGCGCACGATCGTCGCCCGCCAGGTCACGCTGGGCGCACACCCCTGTGACCGGGACGAGGCCCTCCGCCGGCTCGCGGTCGCCGAGTGGGCCGGCAAGTACACCACCGCCGGACGGCGGCACCGGGAAGCGGAGCGGTAGAGGACGCGGTAGAGCACACAGGGAGGAACCGAAGAGGGGCCGCCCGGACCCCCCGGTCCGACCAGCCCCTCTTCGGTTCCTCCCT
>NZ_MUNF01000612.1 GCF_002154555.1 Streptomyces murinus | reverse complement strand
CGCCCCACCACTCCTCGGCGCCGGCCCGGTGGTCCCACTCCAGTTCGGCGGCCCGGGGCGCGTCGAACCCGGCCTCGGCGAGCAGCGCGGCCAGTCCGTCGGGGGTGCGGGGGAAGTCCTCGGCGGGGTCGAGACGGGGCAGATACGCGGGCGGTACGGCGCCGCCCGCGGCGCAGGCCCGGCCCAGCAGGTCCTGTCCCGCGCCGCGCCGGGTGCCCCACAGGGTCAGCGCGATCCGGCCGCCGGGGCGCAGCACGCGGCGCAGCTCGGTGAGGGCGGCGCGTGGGCGGCCGACGTGGTTGAGCACGAAGTTGCCGACTACGGCGTCGAACTCTCCGTCCGGGAAGGGCAGTTCGGGCAGTACGGCGACCTCGGCGGCGATGCCGTGCAGGCGGGCCCGCGCCACCATGTCCGGGTCGGCGTCCACGGCCCGTACCCGCGCGTCCCGCTCCCGTGCCGCGCGGGCGGCGGTGCCGGTGCCGGTGCCGACGTCCAGCACCTTGGTGCCGGCCGCGACCCGCGCCGCGTCCAGCAGCCGCGGCACCGGATGGGCGCACAGCCGCCCGAAGCTCGCCTCGTACGCCCGTGCCCGTCCCGCCCACATGGCCCGCTCGGCGGCGTCGAAGGCCGCGGTCACCCCGGAAGTGATCATGCGAGCACCCTGCCGCAGCAGGCGGCACATGTTCAAGGGCACCCTGCGCGGGTGCCCTTGAACGAGGTCACGGTGCCCAGGTCACATCCGGGCGCCGGCCATCGCGCGGCACATCTCGGCGCACTTGCGACACGCGTCCGCACAGCGCATCAGCTGCTTGTCGTCCGGCATGGACATACACGCCTCGGCGGCCATGTCGCACGCCTTGGCGCACATCGCGCACATCTCGCCCGACATGGGCGAGCGGCGCATCATCATGTCGGCGCACATCCGGGTCGTCTCGGAGCAGTCCATGAGCGCGCGCATGATCTGCATCTGCGCCTGCCCGCCCTGCTGCATGCAGGAGCTCATGGTCTCCTCGCAGATGCTGTGGCAGTTCATGCAGGCCTCGATGCAGTCCTGCATCTGCTTGGTCATGGCGGGCATCGTCGTTCCGGGCTGGGCCATGGCTCCTCCTCGGAGCAGGGGGACCCGGGATCGGGTCCCGTGTGCTTCCGTCCTACGTCGCCCGCCCCGCCCCCGCATGTGACCGACCGGTCGTAAGGCCCCCGGAACGCACGGAAGGCGCCCCGCGGGACGCCTTCCGGTACCGCTGACGGGCTACGGCAGGTTGCGCGCCATGACGATGCGCTGGACCTGGTTGGTGCCCTCGTAGATCTGGGTGATCTTGGCGTCGCGCATCATGCGCTCGACCGGGTAGTCGCGGGTGTAGCCGTAGCCGCCGAGGAGCTGGACGGCGTCGGTGGTGACCTCCATGGCGACGTCTGAGGCGAAGCACTTGGCGGCGGCGCCCAGGTAGGTGAGGTCGGCGTCGCCGCGCTCGGAGGCGGCGGCGGCCTGGTAGGTGAGGGCGCGGGCGGCGGAGATCTTCATCGACATGTCCGCGAGCATGAACTGGATGCCCTGGAAGTCGGCGATCGCCTTGCCGAACTGCTTGCGCTCCTGGACGTAGCCCTTGGCGTAGTCGAGGGCGCCCTGCGCGACACCGAGCGCCTGGGCGGCGATGGTGATGCGGGTGTGGTCCAGGGTCTTCATCGCCGTCATGAAGCCCGTGCCCTCCTCGCCGATCATGCGGTCGGCGGGGATGCGGACGTTGTCGAAGTAGACCTCGCGGGTCGGGGAACCCTTGATGCCGAGCTTCTTCTCGGGGGCGCCGAAGGAGACGCCCTCGTCCGACTTCTCGACCACGAAGGCGGAGATGCCCTTGGAGCGCTTGGTCGGGTCGGTGACGGCCATGACCGTGTAGTACTCGGAGACGCCCGCGTTGGTGATCCAGCGCTTGACGCCGTTGAGGATCCAGTGGTCGCCGTCGCGGACCGCCTTGGTCTTCATACCGGCCGCGTCCGAACCGGCGTCCGGCTCGGAGAGGCAGTACGAGAACATCGCGTCGCCCTTGGCCAGCGGGCCCAGGTACTTCTTCTTCAGCTCCTCGGAGCCGGAGAGGATCACCGGGAGCGAGCCCAGCTTGTTCACCGCGGGGATCAGGGAGGAGGACACACAGGCGCGGGCCACCTCCTCGATCACGATGACCGTGGCGAGCGCGTCGGCGCCGGCGCCGCCGTACTCCTCCGGGACGTGCACGGCGTGCATGTCGTTGGCCACCAGGGCGTCGAGGGCCTCCTGCGGGAAGCGGGCCTCCTCGTCCACCGCGGCGGCGTACGGCGCGATCTTCGCCTCGACCAGGGAGCGGAGGGCGTCGCGGAGCATGTCGTGCTCCTCGGACGGGCGGTACAGGTCGAAGTCAGCCGATCCGGCCAAGGTCTCTCACGCTCCAAAGACGCAGTGATGGTGACGCATCACGGACATTACAAACGCTAACTACCGTTAAGTAACTCAAATTTTAGAGCCCCGGCCCCAGGACGCCTACGTGAGGTTGGCGACAGCGGGAAAGTTGCCCCCCGAGCGGCCCGGCTATGCTCGGGCCCGCACGAGAGAATCCCCGAGCTGGAGCGCGTCCATGAGCCTGAAGATCACCGTGATCGGCACCGGGTATCTCGGCGCCACCCACGCCGCGGCCATGGCCGAGCTGGGATTCGAGGTGCTGGGCCTGGATGTCGTACCCGAGAAGATCGCCATGCTGGAGCGTGGCGAGACCCCGATGTACGAGCCGGGGCTCGAAGAGCTGCTGCGCCGGCATGTGGCCGGGATCGAGGGGTCGACCGGGCGGCTGCGCTTCACCACCGACTGGGCCGAGATCGGCGCCTTCGGCGATGTGCACTTCGTGTGTGTGAACACCCCGCAGAAGCACGGCGAGTACGCCTGCGACATGTCGTACGTCGACTCCGCGATCGCCTCCCTCGCCCCGCATCTGCGCGGCCCGGCCCTGGTGGTCGGCAAGTCCACGGTGCCGGTGGGCTCGGCCGAACGGCTGGCCGCCTACCTCGCCGAGCACTCCCCCGCGGGCGGCGACGCCGAGCTGGCCTGGAACCCGGAGTTCCTGCGGGAGGGCTTCGCCGTCGAGGACACCCTGCACCCGGACCGGATCGTGGTCGGGGTGCGCGGCGAGCGGGCCGAGAAGCTGCTGCGCGAGGTGTACGCGACGCCGATCGGCGAGGGCACCCCCTTCGTCGTCACCGACTTCCCGACCGCCGAGCTGGTGAAGACCGCCGCCAACTCCTTCCTCGCCACCAAGATCTCCTTCATCAACGCGATGGCGGAGGTCTGCGAGGCGGGCGGCGGCGACGTGGCCAAGCTGGCGGAGGCGATCGGGCACGACGACCGGATCGGCAGCAAGTTCCTGCGCGCCGGGATCGGTTTCGGCGGCGGCTGCCTGCCCAAGGACATCCGGGCGTTCATGGCCCGCGCCGGTGAGCTGGGCGCGGACCAGGCGCTGACCTTCCTGCGGGAGATCGACTCCATCAACATGCGCCGGCGCGGCCAGATGGTGGAGATGGCCCGCGAGGCGCTGGGCGGCGGCTCCTTCCTCGGCAAGCGGGTCGCGGTGCTCGGCGCCACCTTCAAGCCCGACTCGGACGACGTCCGCGACTCGCCCGCGCTGAACGTGGCGGGCCAGATACACCTCCAGGGCGGTCAGGTGACCGTGTACGACCCGAAGGGCATGGACAACGCCCGGCGGGTGTTCCCGACGCTGGGGTACGCGGCCACGGCCCTGGACGCCGTGCGCGGTGCGGACGTCGTGCTGCATCTGACCGAGTGGCGCGAGTTCCGCGAGCTGGACCCGGCGGAGCTGGGCGCGGCCGCGGCGGCCCGGGTGCTGCTCGACGGGCGCAACACCCTCGACCCGGAGCTGTGGCGCCGGGCGGGCTGGACGTACCGGGCGATGGGGCGGCCCACTGCCTGACGGGCGAACGCCCGAGGGACACGGACTCGGCGCCGGTTCGGCGCACACGAAAACGGCGCTGGTTCGGCCGAGGCTCAGTCGGCCGAACCGGCGCCGTTCCGCATTTTGCCCCAGCCCCCTGTGCCCCAGAGC
>NZ_MUNF01000611.1 GCF_002154555.1 Streptomyces murinus | reverse complement strand
ACCAGGGAGAGCCCCGGGTCCGGCGCCGGGGACCCGGGGCTCTCCCTGGTGATCCTCGCGCCCCGGGACGAGGTGGCCGTGCACGCCCCGGATCCGCGTGCCGCGCAGTCGCTGCTGGCCTCGGGCACCCCGCATCTGTACGCGGGTGTGGTGGAGGGCACAGGAGTCGTGGGCCCGCTGGTGCTGCCGGGCGAGACGGCCTGCGCGGGGTGTCTGCACGAGTCGCGCACGGACCGTGATCCGGCCTGGCCCCGGCTGCTCGCGCAATGGCGCTCCGGCGCCGGATCCCGCCCGGTGGGGGCCTGTGACCTGGCCCTTTCCACTGCGGTCGCCGGACTGGCCGCAGCCCACGCCCTGGCCCATCTGGACGGCGCGTCGCCGTCCGCCGCGGGCGCCCGCTGGGAGGTGTCCCTACCCGGTCTGAACTGGCATTCCCGCCCGGTCGTGCCGCACCCGGGCTGCCACTGCGGCGCGGCCGAAAGACCAGGTGAGAAACCGGAGGGGGAACACTCCTCAACCCCGGGGCGGTCACGCGCGACAATGGCGGTGCAACGGCCGTCGACGGAGCGGGCACGCGAAGCGGGCGCGGCACGGCCGACAGGGACTTGGAGGGCGCATGTCTGATCTTCCCCGGAAGGCGGTCACCCGGACCGCCAAGCTCGCCGCGCTCCCGCTCGGCTTCGCCGGCCGGGCGACCTGGGGGCTGGGCAAGCGGATCGTGGGCGAGTCCGCGGAGATCGTCGGCCGGGAGCTGCAACAGCGCACGGCGGAGCAGCTCTTCAAGGTCCTGGGTGAGCTGAAGGGCGGGGCCATGAAGTTCGGGCAGGCCCTGTCCGTCTTCGAGTCCGCGCTGCCCGAGGAGGTCGCGGGACCCTATCGGGCGGCCCTGACCAAGCTCCAGGAGGCGGCACCGCCGATGCCGACCCGTACGGTGCACGCGGTGCTGACGGAGCGGCTCGGGCCGGACTGGCGGGAGCTGTTCGAGGAGTTCGAGGACAAGCCCGCGGCGGCGGCCTCGATCGGCCAGGTGCACCGGGCGGTGTGGCACGACGGCCGCGAGGTGGCGGTCAAGGTGCAGTACCCGGGCGCCGGCGAGGCCCTGCTGTCCGACCTGATCCAACTGGGCCGGTTCGCCCGGCTGTTGGGGCCACTGATCCCGGGCGTGGACATAAAGCCACTGATCACGGAGCTGCGGGACCGGGTCTCCGAGGAGCTGGACTACGGGCTGGAGGCCGCGGCCCAGACGGCGCACGCGCAGGAGTTCGCGGGTGACCCGGATGTGGTGGTCCCGGCGGTGGTGCACCAGTGCGAGCAGGTGCTGGTGACGGAGTGGATCGACGGCATCCCGCTGTCGGAGATCATCGCCGACGGCACACCGGAGCAGCGGAACCGGGCCGGGCAGCTGCTCGCCCGCTTCCTGTTCTTGGGCCCCGCCCGCACCGGACTGCTGCACGCCGACCCCCATCCGGGCAACTTCCGGCTGCTGCCGGGCGGTCCGGAGGGCGAGGACGACTGGCGGCTCGGGGTGCTGGACTTCGGCACCGTCGACCGGCTCCCCGGCGGGCTGCCGGCGCCGATCGGGATCTCCCTGCGGATGACGCTGGACGGCGACGCGGAGACGGTCTACGAGCTGCTCTGCGAGGAGGGATTCGTCAAGGAATCCATAGAGCTGGATCCCGACGCGGTCCTCGACTATCTGCTGCCGATCATCGAGCCGGCCCGTATCGACGCGTTCACCTTCACCCGCTCCTGGATGCGCAGCCAGGCCGCGCGCATCGCCGACCCCCGTTCCCCCGCCTACCAGCTCGGCAAGCAGCTCAACCTCCCCCCTGCCTACCTCCTGATCCACCGCGTCACCCTCAGCACCATCGGCGTCCTGTGCCAGCTGGGCGCCACGGTCCGTCTCCGCGAGGAACTGGAGTCCTGGCTCCCGGGCTTCTTCCTCCCGGACGAGCCGGAGGAGTCGGCGGACTTGGCGGAGGCCGAGGACGCGGAGGCGGCGGAGCTCCTGGAGGAGGAACTCGCCGAGGAGTCCGCCGCGGAGGCATGAGCCGGGGCACCCGGAAAAAGCCCGGGCCTCGGCACCGGGCCGCGTGCTCCAATGGGGAGGGAACAGGCCGTCCTTCGGGCCGAGGACGAGCGCTTCCAGCTGGTGGCCGAGGCGGCCCGCACCGGGCAGGTCGCCGGTGCCGTCGGCTCGTACCGGACCGATCCGGGCGCGGGATGGTTCGAGCACGGCGTCATGATCGGCGCCGATCGGCGGCGCAGCAGTTGCGCGGCAGGGGCGACGACGCTGTCGCTGCGCCACATGTTCGAAGAGCGGCGCCACCACCACAGGTACCAGGCCCGCGCCCTCGCCCACAGTGAGCCCTCGCTCGCGCTACAGCGCCGGCTGATGGGGTGTGTTCGCCGAGGAGTTCGCCCGGAGACGGGGCCCGGGCGAACTCCTCGGCGAA
>NZ_MUNF01000610.1 GCF_002154555.1 Streptomyces murinus | reverse complement strand
TCGGGCCGAACGGCGCGGGCAAGTCGACCGCCATCCGGGTGCTGCTCGGGCTGCTGCGCGCGGACGCGGGCGCCGTGCGGGTGCTGGAGCTCGACCCCTGGCTGGACGCGGTGCAGGTGCACCGGCGGATCGCCTATGTGCCCGGCGATGTGACCCTGTGGCGCAATCTGTCCGGCGGCGAGGTCATCGACCTGTTCGGCCGGCTGCGCGGGGGGCTCGATCCCCGGCGGCGCGCCGAACTGGTCGAACGCTTCGAGCTGGACCCGACGAAGAAGGGCCGCACCTATTCCAAGGGCAACCGGCAGAAGGTCGCCCTGGTCGCCGCCTTCGCCTCGGACGTGGACCTGCTGATCCTGGACGAGCCGACCTCGGGCCTCGATCCCCTGATGGAGGAGGTCTTCAGACGCTGCGTGGAGGAGGAGCGGGCGCGCGGCCGTACGGTCCTGCTCTCCTCCCACATCCTCGGCGAGGTGGAGCAGCTGTGCGACCGGGTCAGCATCATCCGCAAGGGGCGGACGGTGGAGAGCGGTTCGCTGGCCGAGCTGCGGCATCTGACCCGGACCAGCGTGAGCGCCGAACTCATGGGCGAGCCGCGCGGGTTGGCGGAGCTGCCGGGCGTGCACGACCTCGACGTACAGGGCCGGCGGGTGCGGCTCCAGGTGGACACCGATCAACTCGACGGGCTGCTCCGGGTGTTGGGCGAGGCCGGGGTGCGGACGCTGACGTCGACACCGCCGACGCTGGAGGAGCTTTTCCTGCGGCACTACGCGCAGGACGCCGACGCGGAGCCGGACGGGGTGGCGGTGTGAGCGCGGCCGCTGTGTCCCTGCGGGCGGGCGGGGACCGGTCGTTCGCCGGTACCGGCGCCCTGGTGCGCCTCGCGCTGCGCCGGGACCGGGTGCTGATCCCGGTCTGGATCGCGGTGATCGCGCTGATGGTGCTGTCCATGCCCGCCGGCCTCCGGTCGATCTACGACACCCCCGCCGCCCGCGCCGGCCTGATGCACCAGATGGCGGCGAACACCTCGCTGCGCGCCATGGTCGGACCGGTCTTCGCCGACTCGCTGGGCGCGCTCACGGCCTGGCGGGTCGGGGTGTACGCCGGTGCGCTCGCCGCGGTGCTGAGCCTGCTGGTCGTCGTGCGCCACACCCGGGACGAGGAGGAGAGCGGGCGCCAGGAGATGGTGTCGGCCGGGGCGGTCGGACGGCGGGCCCCGCTGACGGCCGCGCTGGTGACGGCGGCCGCCGCGAACGCGGTCCTCGCGGTGCTGATCGCGGCGGGTCTTGCCGCGCAGGGCGGCGCGGGGGCGGTGGCGTTCGGGCTCGGCGTCGGCGGGACCGGGCTGGTCTTCGCGACCATGGCGGCGATCGTCGCCCAGCTGACGGAGAGCGCGCGGCTCGCGCGGGGGCTGACGTCGGGGGTGCTGGGCGCGGCGTTCGTGCTGCGCGCGGCGGGCGACTCGGCGTCCTCCGACGGCTCCTCGGCCATGACCTGGCTCTCTCCGCTCGGCTGGCTGGAGGAGCTGCGGGCCTTCGCGGGCGAACGCTGGTGGGTGCTCGCGCTGTTCGCGGCGGCGGCACTCGTACAGGGCGCGGTCGCCTATGAGCTGGCCGGGCGCCGGGACCTCGGG
>NZ_MUNF01000061.1:26061-26219 GCF_002154555.1 Streptomyces murinus | reverse complement strand
GGTCGGCGGCTCTCGTCGCGTCTCAGCCCTGCACGGTCCAGTACTCCGAACCGGCGGCCGGCGGCTCCATGGGAACCCAGCCACTGCGATCCGCCCCCGGACTCCAGTCCGGCACGTTCCTGCCGTAATAGATCACGAAAGCCCAGAACCGCTCGTCC
>NZ_MUNF01000061.1:0-25971 GCF_002154555.1 Streptomyces murinus | reverse complement strand
CGGGGTGTCGGGTCCGATCTGGAGTGCCTCGCGCACCTCGTCCGGGTTGTACGGCTGGTTGCCGTCGAAGCCGTTGAGGGCGATGACGAAGGGCAGGCCGCTGTTCTCGAAGTAGTCGACGGCCGGGAAGCAGTCGGCGAGCCTCCGGGTGTCGACGAGGACGACGGCGCCGATCGCGCCGCGGACGAGGTCGTCCCACATGAACCAGAAGCGGTCCTGACCCGGCGTACCGAACAGGTACAGGATGAGGTCCTGGTCCAGGGTGATACGGCCGAAGTCCATGGCCACCGTGGTGGTGGTCTTGTCTCCGGTGTGGGTGAGGTCGTCGATGCCGGCCGAAGCGGACGTCATCACGGCCTCTGTGCGCAGCGGGTTGATCTCCGAGACGGCGCCGACGAACGTGGTCTTGCCCACGCCGAAGCCGCCCGCCACCACGATCTTCGCGGAGGTGGTGGAGCGACTCTGAGAAACCGGCCCTCCGCTAGAGCTTGCGAAGTCCACTGAGCACCCTTTCGAGCAGTGTCACGTCTGGCTGGCCACCGGCGTTCTCGTCGCCGCCGGGCTGATGGATGGCGACCAGGCCCGCCTCCGCCAAGTCGGCGACGAGGATCCTGGCCACGCCGAGGGGGATCGTCAGCAGGGCCGAGACCTCGGCCACCGACTTGATCTCCCGGCAGAGATTGCAGATCCGCTGATGCTCGGGCAGTTGGCCCTGCATCTGGTGCGGAGCAGCGGTGGTGTGCACCAGCGCCTCGATGGCGAGCTGGTAGCGCGGGCGGGTCCGGCCGCCGGTCATGGCGTACGGACGCACCAAGGGGTTGTTCGCCGCCGCGGGCGCCGGCTCGGGGCGGCGCTGCGGCTGGACCGGCTGGATACGCGGCGCCGGCGGCTGGTCGTACGGCGAAGGACCGGGGCCCTGTGGCCGGTCGTACGGCGAGGGGCCGGGGCCCTGCGGGGCGTAGGGCTGCCGGTGGTGCGGTGCGGAGGGGAAGTCGTACGGGTTCGCCGAGCCGTCGCCGTGGCCCTGGGCAGGGCCGTACGACCAATTGCCCGAGGGCGAACCTCCTGGGGGTGTTGCCACTTTCTCCTCCTCCGACTGCGTCGGGCACCCATCCGTGTGGAGCCGCGTCCCGAAACCTTAAGGCCCCGGGACACGAATACGCACCGTCCGATTACTAGTTGAGAAGGCTGCCCTGGAGCTCCGCGCGGAGATCCGGGGTGAGGACCGTGCCCGCGCGGTCCACCAGCAGGGCCATCTCGTACCCGATGAGGCCGATGTCCGCTTCCGGGTGGGCCAGGACCGCGAGGGACGATCCGTCCGAGATGGACATGAGGAAGAGGAATCCCCGTTCCATCTCCACAACCGTCTGGTTGACGCTGCCGCCCTCGAAGATGCGCGAGGCACCGGCGGTCAGCGAGGTCAGACCGGAGGCGACGGCGGCGAGCTGGTCGGCGCGGTCACGGGGGAAGCCTTCGGACATCGCCAGAAGGAGTCCGTCGGCGGAGACCACCACCGTGTGGGACACCCCCGGGGTGTTGTCCACGAAGTTGGTGATCAACCAGTTCAGGTTCTGTGCCGCCTGGCTCATCGGGCTCACACTAACGCTCCTGGTTGTAGGTGCTGTCAGGACCACTGTGTTGGTTCCCAGTGGCCTGGCCGTTCGTTTCGGTGCCTGCGCTGCGCCCGCGCTGGACGCCCCGGCGCAGATTGCTCAGCCTGCCCCGGACGTCCTCCGGGGCGCGGGAGACCTGGGGGCCTCCCTGGGGGGTGGTTTCGGCGCTGCCCTCGACCAGGTTGGCCTTGGGCACCCGCCGCGGCAGCCCGGAGGCGGTGACCCCGCCTGCCTTGGGCTTGCGCAGCTGGGAAGCCTGCTGCCAGCGCTCGTCGTTCGCCGAACGCCAGTCGTCGTCTCCGTCGCCGTCGTCCGCCGAACGCCATTCGCCGTCACCGGTGTTGCCCGGTGCGGCAGCCGGCGTCTCCTGCTGGGGGGCCGCGCCGTCGAAACCGTTCGGGACGGATCCCCGGCGGGGCAGCCCGGCGTCGGTCAGCTCGTGCGCGGCGGGAGCGACCGCCCCGGGACTGTCGAAGCCTACGCGGTTCTGCTCACTCGCGTCGGCCGGCGCGGATTCCGTTTCCGGAGCGTAATGGGCCGGGTAGCCGTTCTGGTAGGCGCCCTGCTGCTGCCAGTCGCCCTGGTAGGCGGGCTCCGCATAGCCGTTCTGCGGGTAGCCGCCGTTCGCCGAGTAGCCCTCCGCGCCCGGCAGTTCACCGTTCTGGGGGTAGTACTGCCCGTCGTACGACCGCTCGTAGGACGCGGACGGCGTCTCCGTGTACGGCTCCTGGTACGCCTGCTCCTGGTACCCGGCCTCCTGGTACGGAGTCTCCTCGTACGGCTGCTGCGGCTGCTCGGGATATCCCGTGCTCTGCTGCTCGAACAGCGGCTCGGCGTAGGTCTCGCCGGTGTCCTGGCGCGGCTCGGCCGGCTGCGGCTGGCCGTGGGTCTGCGCCTCCAGGGCGGCGCGGCGCCCCTCGCGGAGCAGCGAGCGGCCGACCGGGTCCAGGTCGCGGATGTCGTCGGGGACCTCGGTGTACTGACTGTCGTCGAAGCCGAGTTCGGCGGCCGTGCGCAGCGGCTGCGCCACCTCCGGGCGCTCCGCCTGGAACTGCTGCTCCGGGATGATCTGCGAGACCGTGAACTCCTCGCGCTCCAGCGAGGTGTCGCCGCCACCGCCGTGCGTGATCGCGTCCGGCAGCATGACCAGCGAGGTGGTGCCGGCCTGCTCGCCCGAGGGGCGCAGCTGGACCCGGATGCCGTGCCGGTCGGACAGCCGGCCGACCACGAACAGGCCCATGCGCTGGGAGATCGCGGCGTCCACGGTCGGCGGGTTGGCCAGCTTGTGGTTGATGTCCGCGAAGTCCTCGGCGGTCAGGCCGATGCCCTTGTCGTGGATCTCGACCATGACCCGGCCGTCGGGCAGCCGGGTCGCGGTGACCTTGACCTTGGTCTGCGGCGAGGAGAACGTGGTGGCGTTCTCCAGCAGCTCGGCCAGCAGGTGCACGAGGTCGGTGACGGCGCGCCCGTGGATCTCGGCGTCCGGGACGCCGGACAGCTCGATGCGCTCGTACTGCTCCACCTCGGAGGAGGCGGCGCGCAGCACGTCGACCAGCGGGACCGGCTGGTCCCAGCGGCGGCCGGGCTCCTCGCCGGCGAGGACCAGGAGGTTCTCTCCGTTGCGGCGCATACGGGTGGCCAGGTGGTCCAGCTTGAAGAGGTTCTCCAGCTGGTCCGGGTCGGCCTCGTTGTTCTCCAGGTCGGTGATCAGGGTCAACTGGCCCTCGATCAGCGACTGGTTGCGCTGCGACAGGTTGGTGAAGATCGCGTTGATGTTGCCCCGCAGCAGGGCCTGCTCGGAGGCGAGCCGGATCGCCTCGCGGTGCACCTGGTCGAAGGCGCGGGCGACCTCGCCGATCTCGTCCTTGGTGTGGATCGGGATCGGGGCGACCCGGGTGTCGACCCGGCCGGGATCGGTGCGCGAGAGCTGGTCGACCAGCATCGGCAGACGCTGCTCGGCGATGCCGAAGGCCGCGTTGCGCAGCTGGCGCATCGAGCGGCTCATCTGCCGGGCGACCGCACCGGCCAGCAGGAAGGCGAGCAGCAGGGCGATGACCACGATGGTGCCGGTGATGATCGCGGAGGTACGGGCGTCGTCGGCGATGCCGGACGCCTCGTTCACGGCCTTGTCGGCCATGTCCGACTCGATCTTGCGGTACGCCTTGTACTTCAGCGTGTTGACCGCGTACCAGTTCTGGGCGCTGACACCGTTCGCGGCGAGCGCGTCACGGGTGGCCGGGCTGGTGTCCTTCATGGTGGCCAGCGCCGAGACCATGCTGTTCGGGTTGCTCGGCGGCGGCACGTAGTTCGGGTCGTCCTGCTCGGCCTGCGCGGCCTCGGCCTTGGCGTCCGCCAGGACCTTCTTCTGCGCGTCGGCCAGCACCTGCGAGTCCTGCGCGGTGCCACCGCCCTGGTACTCCTCGATCGCGATGCGCTCAAGGTAGGCGTACGAGGCCAGGGAGACCCGCTGGGTGGAGAGGTTCGGCGCGTCCGGACCCGGCTTGACCAGCAGATGCGTGCCGATGGACCGCTCCAGCGACAGCGCCGCCTTGGTCAGCGACATGGCGTAGACGGTACGGCCGTAGGAGGTGATGTTGCCGGTGCCCAGACCGAGCTCGTTGGCGAACTCCATCAGGGGGTGGGCGACCTCGACGTACGCCTCTTCGGTCTGCACGCCGGTGAGCTTGGAGGTGTAGGCGGTCTTGCGCAGGACCTGGATCTCGGGCTCGGCCTTGCGGAACAGCTTCAGCCGGCGCTCAAGTCCTGGCGTGTGGGGCATGCTCTTGGTCGCCTCGGTGAAACCGGCGGCGGCCTGGTCGGTGGCCTTGCGCGCGTTCTCGATCGTCGCCTTGCTCTTGCTGTCCTTCTTGTTCAGCAGGAGCGGCTCGGCGGTGCTGTCGCGCTCGTTCTCCACGGCGTCCGCGTAGACGAGGGCCGCGCGCACCAGCCGGGCGGTGTTCTCGGCGTCCCGGGCCTGCTGCCAGGTGTCGATCGAGCTGTTCACCTGGAAGCCGCCCATGACCAGGCCGACGGCCGCGGGTATGAGCAGGATCGCGTTCAGTCTGGTGGGCACCCGCCAGTTGCGCGGGGAGAAACGGCCACCGCTCGGCGCGGGAGTGTCCGCCGGCTCCGCACCCGACACCGGGGCGGGTGCCGCGGCGCGCGGCGGCGGGGTGAAGTTGCCCCGCGCCGACGGCTCGGGACCGTTCTTGCTTCGCCTCACTCGACCAACAACCTCTCGGCGGTCGGCACCTACGTCGTGCCGCAGTCTCTCAGAGCCCGCTGGGCCGACGACGACGCAGTACGTCAGGGACCATGGGGCAGTTCAGGCATTCCAGCACGTGGACCAGCGCACTTCCAAACAGTGGAAACTCTGTGCCGGTTCGGCTGTAAGTGAGAGATAAAACGGTCATAAAGAGCGAGCCCCGCCAAAAGGCGGGGCAATTGTGCGCGCAGCGGCATCGGGTGACCGCGTCGCGTGGTGGACTCGGGTGATTCCTCTGCCGAACTGTTATGAACGCCGCGGCCACCGTGTCAAATGCCACAGTCGGCCCCGCGCGGCCCCCGTACGGCAACTGCCGTACGGGGTGTCGCACTTGAGTGTTACCGCAGCCGCGCCATCAGCGCGTGCTCGACCAGCGTGATCAGCGCGCTCTTCGCGTCGGCGCGGTGCCGGGCGTCGGTGGTGATGATCGGGGTGTCGGGTCCGATCTGAAGTGCCTCGCGCACCTCGTCAGGCGTGTACGGCTGATGACCGTCGAAGCCGTTGAGGGCGATGACGAAGGGCAGACCGCTGTTCTCGAAGTAGTCGACGGCCGGGAAGCAGTCGGCGAGCCTCCGGGTGTCGACGAGGACCACCGCGCCGATCGCGCCGCGCACCAGGTCGTCCCACATGAACCAGAAGCGGTCCTGACCCGGCGTACCGAACAGGTACAGGATGAGGTCCTGGTCCAGGGTGATACGGCCGAAGTCCATGGCCACCGTGGTGGTGGTCTTGTCCCCGGTGTGCGTGAGGTCGTCGATGCCGGCCGAGGCCGAGGTCATCACGGCCTCCGTGCGCAGCGGGTTGATCTCCGAGACGGCGCCCACGAACGTGGTCTTGCCCACGCCGAAGCCGCCCGCCACCACGATCTTCGCCGAGGTGGTGGCCCGTCCCGCGTCAGAGCTTGCGAAGTCCACTGAGCACCCTTTCGAGCAGCGTCACGTCCGGAGCGCCGCCGTTGTTCTCGTCCCCGCCCGGCTGGTGGATGGCGACCAGGCCGGCCTCGGCCAGGTCGGCGACCAGGATCCGGGCCACTCCCAGTGGCATGTTCAGCAGCGCGGAGACCTCGGCCACCGACTTGACCTCACGGCACAGGTGGCAGATCCGCTGGTGCTCGGGAAGCAGCCCCATGAGCGCGGCGGGGTCGGCCGTGGTGCTGATCAGCGCCTCGATGGCGAGCTGGTAACGCGGCCGGGTCCGGCCGCCGGTCATGGCGTAAGGCCGCACCAGCGGCTGGTCGCCCTCGTCCCCGTACGGTTCCGCGTACGGATCGTGATGGGCGGTGGGCGGGGTCATGGATCCTCCGGGCGGGACAGCAAGTCGGTCAGTCAAGCCGTCTGACGGGGCCGGTGGGGGGTTTGTGGCGGCCGGACGGTGTTTTGGTGAGGTGTGTGGTGCCGGGGCCGGTCAGTGGAGCAGACTGCCCTGTAGTTCGGCGCGCAGGTCCGGGGTGAGGACCGCCCCCGCGCGGTCGACGAGCAGTGCCATCTCGTAGCCCACCAGGCCGATGTCGCACTCCGGGTGGGCCAGTACCGCGAGGGAAGACCCGTCCGAGATCGACATCAGGAAGAGGAACCCCCGCTCCATCTCCACGACCGTCTGGGCCACGGTGCCGCCCTCGAAGATCCGGGAGGCACCGGCCGTCAGCGAGGTCAGACCGGAGGCGACGGCCGCCAGCTGATCGGCGCGGTCCCGCGGGAAGCCCTCGGACATCGCCAGCAGCAGGCCGTCGGCGGAGACCACCACCGTGTGGGACACCCCGGGGGTGTTGTCCACGAAGTTGGTGATCAACCAGTTCAGGTTCTGTGCCGCCTGGCTCATCGGACTCAACTAACGCTCCTGCTGGTGAGTGGGGCTCGGGTAGCTGCCCGTCTGACCGGTACCGGCCTGACGACCCTGGGCGATGCCCCGACGGAGATTGGTCAGCCGGCCGCGTACGTCGTCGGGCGCACGGGAGACCTGCGGACCTGTTTGGTGCTGTTGCTGCTGAGCCGTGCCCGGCACCAGGTTCGCCCTGGGCACCCGGCGCGGCAGACCGGACGTGGTGATACCGCCCGCCGCGGGCTGGCGCACCCGCTCCGCCTGCCGCACGAGTTCGTCGTTCGGTGAGGCCCGCCACGAGCCGGTGGCGGCCGCGTCGCGCTGTGGCGCCTGCGGCTGCTGCTGCTCGGCGGGCGCCCCCTGCTGCTGGCCCTGCTGCTGACCGGCCGCGCCGTGGAACCAGTTGGTCTCCAGCGTGTCGAACAGCGGGGTACGACCGTCACCGGGACCGCTGGCCGGCGGCAGCGCCTCCGGCTCGCGCACCGGGCGCTCCTGGTGGGGCGGCACCTGCTGCGGGGCCGGCGGGCGCGGGGCGCCGAAGTCGTCACGGACCGGCGGCTGCGGGCGCTCGAACTGCCCGGTGTGCGCCGGGTCGGCACGGCCGGGCAGCGCGTGCTGTCCGGTGCCGCTGTTGTCATAGGCACCCGGGGCCGTGTACCGGCCGGCGTCCTGGGCGGGTTCGTCCGGGCGGGCCGGGGTGCCGAAGACGTCCGAGCGCACGTACGAGCCGTTGTCCTGCTGCCCGCCCTGAGCGTCGTACAGCCCCTGCTGCTGTGCCGCGTCCGGCCGCTGGTTCGCGTCGGGCCGCTGGAACTGGCCGCTCTGCTGGGCGGCGTCGGGCCGCTGGAACTGCCCGGTCTGCTGCGGGAGTTCGGCCTGCGGGAACTGGCCCGTGTGCTGACCGGTGTGCCGGCCCGGGTCGACCTGCGGGAACTGCCCGGTGTGCTGGGGGGCGTCCATCTGCGGGAACTGGCCGGTGTGCTGCGGCGCTTCCGGTCGCTGGAACTGTCCGGTGTGCTGGCCGGCGTCCGGCCGCTGGTACTGACCCGTGCTGTCGGGCCGCGCGAACTGACCGGTGTCCTGCGGGGATTCGGGCCGCTGGAACTGTCCGGTGTGCTGACCGGCGTCCGGCCGCTGGTACTGACCCGTGGTGTCCGGCCGGGCGAACTGGCCGGTCTGCTGCGGGAGTTCCGGACGGCCGTACTGGTCCGCGCCCTGGGAGCCGGGCAGCTCGGGGCGGCCGAAGTCGCCGGTGGGGGCGGGGCCGTGCGGATCGATCCGCGGCATCTGCGCGGTCGAGCCCGGACCCTGCCGGTCATCGATCACCGGCATCTGCGCGGTCCCCGAGGGGTCCTGCTCGTCATGCCCGCGCGGGGTGTCGAGGGAGGCCCGGCCGTCGTTCCAGCCCTGGCCGCGCCGGGAGTCGCCGCCGGGCAGCTCGGCCCGCGGGCCACCGCGCGGCGGCAGCTGGGGCTGGCGGCCCTGGTCGCCGCCACCGGTGCCGCGCTGCGAGCCGCGGCCACCGAACAGATCCTGCTGGGGACCGGCCGGGTTGGCGGCCTGGAGGTTCTGCGGGGCGTTCGGCGCCTGAGCACCGAAGCCGGGGGCACCGCCGCGCTGCTGCGGACCGCGCGCGCCGCCCGGAGCACCACCGGGCGCGCCGGGACGGCCGCCCTGGCCCGCGCCGGGCAGCGCGGCCCGGGGACCCTGGCCGGCGCCGACCTGGCCGCGCGAACCGCTGCCGCCGGAACCGAGCAGACCACCGCCGCCCTGGGCGCCCGCGCCACCGCGGCGGGCCGCGGCCGCACCCGCGGCGGCCTGCGCGGCAGCCGGACCGCCGACCGCGCCGGGACCGCCGGGCTTGCCGGGCGCCTTCTTGCCGCCCTGGGCGACATCCACGGGCAGCATGACCAGCGCGGTCGTGCCACCGGAGTCGGAGGGGCGCAGCTGGATGCGGATGCCGTGCCGCTGCGAGAGCCGGCCGACCACGAACAGACCCATGCGGCGGGAGACGGAGACGTCCACGGTGGGCGGCGAGGCCAGCCGCTCGTTGATCGCCGCGAGGTCCTCGGGGGAGAGGCCGATGCCGGTGTCGTGGATCTCGATCAGCACCCGCCCGTCGGGCAGCGCGTGACCGGTGACCTTGACCTTGGTCTGCGGGGAGGAGAACGAGGTGGCGTTCTCGAGCAGCTCGGCGAGCAGGTGCACGAGGTCGTTGACGACCCGTCCCGCGACCTCGGTCGTCGGCACGGAGGCCAGCTCGATGCGCTCGTACTGCTCCACCTCGGAGGCGGCGGCGCGGAGCACGTCGACCAGCGGGACCGGACGGGTCCAGCGGCGGCCCGGCTCCTCACCGGCGAGGACGAGGAGGTTCTCGCCGTTACGGCGCATACGGGTGGCGAGGTGGTCCAGCTTGAACAGCGAGGACAGCTGGTCCGGGTCGGCCTCGCGGGACTCCAGTTCGGAGATGAGCGAGAGCTGGCGCTGGATCAGACCCTGGGAGCGGCGCGAGAGGTTGGTGAACATCGCGTTGACGTTGCCCCGCAGCAGGGCCTGCTCGGCGGCGAGTCGGACCGCCTCGCGGTGCACGTCGTCGAAGGCCGCGGCCACCTGGCCGATCTCGTCCCGGGAGTGCACACCGACCGACTCGACGGAGGTGTCCACGTCCTGCGGGTCGGACTCGGAGAGCTGCTTGACCAGCTCGGGCAGGCGTTCCTGGGCGACCGTGGTGGCGGTCTCCTGGAGCCGGCGCAGCGAGCGGATCATGGAGCGGGCCACGACGAACGCGCCGACCAGCGAGACACCGAGCACCAGCAGGATCAGCACACCGGAGATGATGGCGTCGCGCTGGGTGGCGCTCTTGAGCTCGCGCGCCTTCTGCTCCATGTCCTCGAGCAGCGTGTGCTCGATCTTCTTCATCTGCTCGATCTTGGTCGAGCTGTCGTCCACCCAGTCGCGGTAGGAGCGCGGGGGCAGGTCGGACAGACCGCCGCGCTGCGCGAAGGCGCGCTTGGCGTAGGTGTCCGCGGACTCGATCGTCGGGTTGTTGCCGCCGTCGATCGGCTTGAGCAGCTCCTCCGCGTTCTGGCTCGCGTAGATCTTGCGGAAGATCGCCAGCTCGGAGTTCTCGCTCTCGTACGCCGACTCGCCGTACAGGCGGTCGTTCTCGGAGAGGTCGGCCTTGCTGGAGGTGGTCGAGGGCAGCGCCGCGGCGATGGTCGCGCGCTGCACGGACGCGTACTCCTTGGCGGTGGAGAACGCCGCCAGGGCGCGGGTGCGCGAGATCATCTCGGGGTTGCTGGACGCCTCGGCCATGTCCTGGGACAGGTCGATCAGCTGGGTGATCAGCCGGTGGTACGACTCGATGGTCTGGGTCGAGTTGCCCTTGGACTCATAGGCGGACCGGCGGATCTTCGCCAGGTCGTCCAGCTGGTTGGCGAGGCCGACGAGCGCGTCGCGCACGCCCTGGAGCTGGCCGTCCTTGCTGGCCTCGTCGATCTGCTCGGAGGCGTCGAGGAAGTTGGCGCGGGCCCGGTCGGTCTTCTGCTGGTAGCCCTTGACCGTGTAGTCGCTCGCGCTGAGGCCGTGCGACATGGGACCGGCGGACTGGTCGCGCTCCTCCTGGAGCGCGGCGGCCAGCTCGGTGGCCTGCTTGGTCATGTCCGTCAGCAGCTTCATGTTGTCGAGCTGCTGGATGTCGTTCAGGTTCTCGTTGATGCGCAGGCCGCCCAGCGAGGTCGCCGCGACCACGGGGAGCGCCAGCAGCGAGACCAGACGGGTCGAGATGCGCCAGTTGCGCAGCGCCATGCGCGAGCCGGAACTGACCGGCGCCGACGCGGGCTTCGGGGCCGGGGCGGGCTTGGCGGACGACGGGCCGCCCGCGGGCTTCGCGGAGCCCTTGCCGGAAGCGGGACCGCCCTTGCCGGAGGCGGGGCCGCCCTTGCCGGAAGCGGAGCCCTTGGCGGAGGAGGCGGCAGCGCCGGGGCGTGCGCGATCGGAGCCCTCACCGGGCGGGGTCGGGCCCGGGTTCTGGGCGTGCTGGGGAGAGGCGCTGCCCTTCATGGGGCCAGTCCCGTCGTGCGGCTCCGGCTCCGCCGAAGCGCTGCCATCCCTCTTGAAACGTCCCTGCACTAGCGTCGCAACCTCTGGACCAGGCGTCCCTCCGCGCGAGCGGACGAACACGGTGTCGGCGTCGTGGAAGGCGCCCTGAAAACGCCCCCCGGTGGTCTTGAGTGACCGGCGCTGGTTCCCCCTTGTCTCGCCGCCACTCGGCGCTGCGTTGCGCCCCTGCGCGCCGGGTCGATCCTGCGGCGGTCCGTGGAATTCCAGCACAGTGGCGGATCTCCAACAAGGGCCGCGTGCCGAGCTGTGACAACCGTGACAGGGTGTGCATGTCGGGTCACCAGTCGTGGAAGTCGATCTCATCCATAACGGACGTATCCCTGCGAGTCGCCGCTCGGTGGCACGTGTCCCAGTCGCCATGATCGGCAGCGGAATGAGCGCTTCCAGCCCTCAATGTCCGTTTCGTTAGGGCGGGTTGTAGGCCGGAATTGACCTGTTTGTCCCTGGCTTGGTGAGCAAAATCACATAACCATCAGGGCTGGTTGGCGAGTTGGTCAGGGAATCGGATGTTTAGCCTGACGCTTTACATGAGGGACGTATCTGTCACCCGCACTGTCACCCGCCGACACAGGACTAGGACGCGTACAACCGTGAAGACGACGATGATGTTCCGCAAGATAGCCAACCCGCGACGCACGACCCTGGCGCACCTCGACGACGCCGGCGAGCTGCAGACGCCCGCGCTGCCGGAGCAGTCCGTCGAACTCCCCGCCCAGACGGCCAACCCCCGGCGCACCATCCTGATGGACCTCCCCGAGGCCGCGGCGGCCACCGCCGGCGAGTGATCGCCCGCGCGACCGAGGCACCCCGGGGCGCGGCCCGGAAGATCACCCGACGGCGATGATCTTCCGGGCCGCGCTCGTCTTTTCGGCGGCCCCCGCGGCGGGCCGCACATGTTTTCCCCGGCATTCGCGCCGCCGCCTTTATCGGCTACGGCGGCGGTGGGCGCCGTAGCCATCCCGGTCCCCGGCGCCCGACCGAGGTGGATGGCATCACCGCAGGTCAGAGACGCGAGAGACGTCCGATGTCCCTCCGGCGGCGCCTCCGAAATCACCGGAAACGGGAATTCCCCTTAAGCGCATTACGGCCCCGGAAAATCCCCTCGCCATGCCCTCCCGGCCGAACATCGCGCCGCCCGACCGGTTAACCTTGGGCGTCAGTACGCCGGTTCTCAGTGAGGGGCGCAAGCACCCGTGCGCATCGCCAGGTTCTCCATCGACGGGAACGTAGCCTTCGGCGCGGTCGAGGGCGACAAGCAGGACGAACTCGTCCTCGACATCATCAAGGGCATCCCCTTCGCCGACCATGAGCTGTCCGGCACGAAGGTGCCGGTGAGCAAGGTCAGGCTGCTCCCGCCGGTCCTCCCCAACAAGGTCGTGGCCTTCGGCCGCAACTACGCGGAGCACGCGCGGGAGCTGGGCAACGAGGTGCCCGAGGCACCGTTCGCCTTCTTCAAGCCGTCCACCTCGGTGATCGGTCCCGGGGACGAGATCCGCTACCCCTCGTTCACCGAGGAACTGCACCACGAGGCCGAGCTGGCCGTCGTCATCGGCCGCATGTGCCGCGAGGTGCCCCGGGAGCGCGTCAAGGACGTGATCTTCGGCTACACCTGCGCCAACGACATCACGGCCCGCGACGTCCAGCGCCGCGAGAAGCAGTGGGCCCGGGCCAAGGGCTTCGACAGCTCCTGCCCGCTCGGCCCCTGGGTGGAGACCGACATCGACCTCGCCCGGGCCAATGACCTCACCGTGCAGCTCACCGTCAACGGCGAGCAGCGCCAGCTGGGCCGCACCAGCGAGATGATCCACCCCATCGAGGACCTGATCGTCAACATCACCGAGGCCATGACGCTGCTGCCCGGCGACGTCATCCTCACCGGCACCCCGGCAGGGGTCGGCCCCCTGAACGTCGGCGACGACGTCGCCGTCACCATCGAAGGCATCGGCACTCTCACCAACAAGGTTGTCAAGCGTGGCTAGCGCACCCGCCTCCCCGTCCCCCGTCCGCGTCCGCTTCTGTCCCTCGCCCACCGGTAACCCCCATGTGGGCCTGGTCCGCACCGCCCTGTTCAACTGGGCGTTCGCCCGGCACCACCAGGGCACCCTGGTCTTCCGTATCGAGGACACCGACGCGGCCCGCGACTCCGAGGAGTCCTACAACCAGCTGCTCGACGCGATGCGCTGGCTCGGCTTCGACTGGGACGAGGGCCCCGAGGTCGGCGGCCCGCACGCGCCGTACCGGCAGTCGCAGCGCATGGACATCTACGCCGACGTCGCGCGAAAGCTCCTGGACGGCGGGTACGCCTACCACTGCTACTGCTCCCAGGAGGAGCTGGACTCCCGCCGCGAGGCCGCCCGCGCCGCCGGCAAGCCCTCCGGCTACGACGGCCACTGCCGCGACCTGTCCGCCGAGCAGGTCGAGCAGTACAAGGCCGAGGGCCGGCAGCCGATCGTCCGGTTCCGGATGCCCGACGAGACGATCACCTTCGACGACCTGGTGCGCGGCGAGCTGACCTTCACCCCGGAGAACGTTCCGGACTACGGCATCGTCCGCGCCAACGGCGCCCCGCTGTACACGCTGGTCAACCCCGTCGACGACGCGCTGATGGACATCACGCACGTGCTGCGCGGCGAGGACCTGCTCTCCTCCACCCCGCGCCAGATCGCGCTGTACAAGGCGCTGACGGAGCTGGGCATCGCCAAGCAGACCCCGGCCTTCGGGCATCTGCCGTACGTGATGGGTGAGGGCAACAAGAAGCTCTCCAAGCGCGACCCGCAGTCCTCGCTGAACCTCTACCGCGAGCGCGGCTTCCTGCCCGAGGGCCTGCTCAACTACCTGTCCCTGCTGGGCTGGTCGCTCTCCGCGGACAAGGACATCTTCACGATCGAGGAGATGGTCGCGGCCTTCGAGATCTCCGACGTGAACCCCAACCCGGCGCGCTTCGACCTGAAGAAGTGCGAGGCGATCAACGCCGACCACATCCGCCTGCTGGATGTGAAGGAGTTCACCGAGCGCTGCCGCACCTGGCTGAAGGCCCCGTTCGCGCCCTGGGCGCCGGAGGCGTTCGACGAGGCCAAGTGGGAGGCCATCGCCCCGCACGCCCAGACCCGTCTGAAGGTGCTCTCCGAGATCACCGAGAACGTCGACTTCCTGTTCCTGCCGGAGCCGGTCTTCGACGAGGCGTCCTGGACCAAGGCGATGAAGGAGGGCAGCGACGCCCTGCTGCGCACGGCCCGCGAGAAGCTCCAGACCGCGGACTGGACGTCGGCCGAGTCCCTCAAGGAGGCCGTCCTGGCCGCCGGCGAGGCCCACGGTCTCAAGCTCGGCAAGGCGCAGGCCCCGGTGCGCGTCGCCGTCACCGGCCGCACCGTCGGCCTCCCGCTCTTCGAGTCCCTCGAGGTCCTGGGCAAGGAGACGACCCTGGCCCGCATCGACGCGGCCCTGACGAGGCTCACCGCGTAGGGCTCACCGCACGCCGAAGGGGCGGCACCCGGAACTCCGGGTGCCGCCCCTGTCACATGGTCACTGCGCGTCGGCCTCGTCGACCAGGTAGGCGCTCTCGTCGAAGATCTCCAGCACGACGATGACCATGATCGCGCCGGCCACCATGTACTCCAGCACCACGCCCGGGGCCACGTACGCCTTGCGCAGGTGCTCGTCCGGGCCGAGCTGGGCGGTCGAGGTCTTGCGGAACGGATCGCGGGCCAGTATCCGCAGGGCCTTGTCCAGCTGCGCCTGGCGCGAGCCGGGCAGGGAGTCATAGGCCGAGCGGGCCTCGACGGTGAACTGGATTCGGTACTCGCTCATGGCTCCACGCTACGGCATCCGTATGGCACGGAACGGGGAACGGTTCATGCCGAGGGCAGCGCTGCACGCGGTCCTGTCGAACTCCAGCATCACCGTCCAGGAGCACAAGCTGCGCGCCCTCGGCCTGCTGGACCGCTTCGAGGCCGTGCTGTGCGCCGCCGAACTGGGCGTCTCCAAGCCGCGGCCCGGCGCCTTCCTGGCCGCCTGCGAGGCACTGGGCCTCGCCCCGCACGAGGTGGCGTACGTCGGTGACCATCCGGAGATCGACGGGCGGGGCGCCGCCGAGGCCGGGCTGCTGTCCGTGTGGATCGATCGCGGTACGTCGCCCGCGCGGGACGCCGGTGACGTCGTCGTGCACCGCATCGTCGGCCTGTCCGAACTCCCCGCGCTGCTCCGCTCGGATACTCGTTTTGGAGCCCCGTCCACCTTCGGGTAATGTTCTTCCTGCGCCGAGGGGAACGGGCCGAAAGGCCGGAACCCCGAGGAGCAAACTAGAACAAGAACCCTTCAGGGGGTTGAGTTCCAGTGGCCTATGGTGTAATTGGCAGCACGACTGATTCTGGTTCAGTTAGTCTTGGTTCGAGTCCAGGTAGGCCAGCTCGCAGAGCTTATCTGCAAAGCCCCCGTTGTGTAGCGGCCTAGCACGCTGCCCTCTCAAGGCAGTAGCGCCGGTTCGAATCCGGTCGGGGGTACTGATCCTGATCTTGTCGGGATCGCTAGGGCCCCCGTTGTGTAGCGGCCTAGCACGCCGCCCTCTCAAGGCGGTAGCGCCGGTTCGAATCCGGTCGGGGGTACGACTGGTCTAAACCATCATTGGTCTATGGTGTAATTGGCAGCACGACTGATTCTGGTTCAGTTAGTCTTGGTTCGAGTCCAGGTAGACCAGCTCGGACCTGCGGAAACGCAGCGTCCAAGGCCCCCGTTGTGTAGCGGCCTAGCACGCCGCCCTCTCAAGGCGGTAGCGCCGGTTCGAATCCGGTCGGGGGTACAGAATGAAGGCCCTTCGCTTCGGCGGAGGGCCTTCACCGTTCTCCGGCCCCGCTCACTCGAAGCCGTACCGCCGCGTCGTCTCCTCCTCCTGCGCCAGCCGGTGCAGCGCCCGCAGCACCGGCTCGTTGAGGATCGCCCCGAGGATCGCGAACTCGATCCGCTCCGCCCCCGGCGGCAGCGTCTCCATGTTGTCCAGGTCGAGTACGGCCGTGCGATGCATCAACTCCGCGTACGGCGCGAGCTGTTCGGCCCCCCAGTCGTAACCGAGCCGGCGGAACGCGGCCACCGTCACCACCAGCGAGCGGTACGCGGGGGAGAGGGTCGCGAGGCACTTGGCGTTCTCCCAGCCGAGCCGGTCCACGAGCGCCGCGACCTCCTCGTGCGCGGCCCGTACGTACGCGTCGTCCTCGTCCGGCTCCGGCACCTGCGGCAGCGCCCACAGCGCGGCGCCCAGCCGGATCGAGCTGCCCAGGGACTCGTCGTCCACATGCCCGAGCACCTCACGCACCTTCGCCACCGGCAGCCGCCCGACCTGGATCATCGCCCGCACCAGCCGCAGCCGGCGCAGATGCTCCTCGTCGTACTCCGCCGTGGTCGCGTTCAGCTGCCGGCCCGGCGCCAACAGGCCCTCGCGCAGGTAGTACTTGATCGTCGCGGTGGAGACCCCGCTGCGTCTGCTCAGTTCGGCCAGCCGCATCTCTTGCGCCCCTTCTTGGATAAGAGCACTATCCAAGCACGCGATGAAGGGGGAAGCCATGGTGTCCCGTACGACCGCCGACGCGAAGGGCGATGTCGTCGTCCTGCTGATCGGCATGCGCATCAACCGCTTCTGGGCGGTGCATCTGTGGGTGCCGGTGATGCTCGCGATGCTCCGCATGCTGCGGGAGCTGGCGAAGGACCCGGAGCGCGGGCTGCGGGAGAAGGTGCTGCTCACGGCGTCGCCGCGGACGTACTACGTCGTGCAGTACTGGGAGTCCAAGGAGAAGCTGTACGCCTACGCCACGGCGCCCGACGCCTTCCACCACGAGGTGTGGGCGAAGCTGAACCGCAAGGAGCGGGCGGGCAAGCTGCGGGGCGAGGTCGGGATCTGGCACGAGGCGTACGTGGTGCCGGAGGGGTCGTACGAGGCGATCTACGCGGACATGCCGGCGTTCGGGCTGGCGGGGGCGCACGGCCAGGTGCCGCTCGCCGCGCGCGGGCGGTACGCGAAGGACCGGTTCGCCTATCGGTCGGCGCGGCCCGCGGAGTCCGTGGAGTCCGCGGCGTCCGTGGAGAAGAGCGCCTGACGTCGGCTGCCGCGTCCCTCGTGGGTCCGCCGCGGCGTTGAGGCGGACCCACGAGGAAGAGCGGGCTCAGCCCGTGCGGCGCAGGGCCTCCGAGAGGCGGGTCGCGGCGTCGATGACGGCCTGGGCGTGCATCCGGCCCGGGTGGCGCGTCAGGCGCTCGATCGGGCCCGAGACGGAGACGGCGGCCACCACGCGGTTGGAGGGCCCGCGCACCGGGGCCGAGACGGACGCGACGCCCGGCTCGCGCTCGCCGATGGACTGGGCCCAGCCGCGGCGCCGCACACCCGACAGGGCCGTCGCCGTGAAGCGGGCGCCCTGAAGGCCGCGGTGCAGCCGCTCGGGCTCCTCCCAGGCCATCAGGATCTGTGCCGAGGAGCCGGCCTTCATCGTGAGCGTGGAGCCGACCGGGACGGTGTCCCGCAGACCGGACAGCCGTTCCGCCGCGGCCACGCAGATCCGCATGTCACCCTGGCGGCGATAGAGCTGCGCGCTCTCGCCGGTGACATCGCGGAGGTGGGTGAGCACGGGGCCCGCCGTCGCCAGCAGGCGGTCCTCGCCCGCCGCCGCCGCGAGCTCCGCGAGGCGCGGTCCGAGGATGAACCGGCCCTGCATGTCGCGTGCCACCATGCGGTGGTGTTCCAGGGCCACGGCCAGGCGGTGGGCCGTGGGTCGTGCCAGTCCGGTGGCCCCGACCAGACCCGCGAGGGTGGCCGGACCGGACTCCAGAGCGCTCAGGACGAGGGCCGCCTTGTCCAGAACGCCGACGCCGCTACTGTTGTCCATGCAACGATACTCACGTCTCACTCTGTGAAACGCAAGTTCAATTTTCCGCGGAACGCGCCACTCTGGATGAACACGGCGGCCCGTCCATCGACGGGCCCGGCGGCGGACGCCCGGGAACAGGGGTGCGGGCGCCGCCCTCAAGATCTCTAGTTGGGCCGGCGCGAGCGTGCCGGCCGGAGGGAAAGCGATGGGTAGGACACTCGCGGAAAAGGTCTGGGACGACCACGTCGTCCGGCGCGCCCAGGGCGAGCCCGACCTCCTCTACATCGATCTGCACCTGCTGCACGAGGTGACCAGCCCGCAGGCCTTCGACGGGCTGCGCCAGAACGGCCGCCAGGTGCGCCGCCTCGACCTCACCATCGCGACCGAGGACCACAACACCCCCACCCTCGACATCGACAAGCCCATCGCCGACCCGGTCTCGCGCGCCCAGCTGGAGACGCTGCGCAAGAACTGCGCCGAGTTCGGGGTGCGGCTGCACCCGCTGGGCGACGTCGAACAGGGCGTCGTGCACGTGGTCGGCCCCCAGCTGGGCCTGACCCAGCCCGGCACGACCGTGGTGTGCGGCGACTCCCACACCTCCACGCACGGCGCGTTCGGCGCGCTGGCGTTCGGTATCGGCACCTCCCAGGTCGAGCATGTGCTGGCCACCCAGACGCTGCCGATGGCCCGCCCGAAGACCATGGCCATCACCGTGGACGGCGAACTGCCCGAGGGCGTCAGCGCCAAGGACCTGATCCTGGCGATCATCGCGCGGATCGGCACCGGCGGCGGCCAGGGCTACATCCTGGAGTACCGCGGCTCCGCCATCGAGAAGCTCTCGATGGAGGCCCGGATGACCATCTGCAACATGTCGATCGAGGCCGGCGCCCGCGCGGGCATGATCGCCCCCGACGAGACCACCTTCGCGTACCTCAAGGGCCGCCCGCACGCCCCCGAGGGCGCCGAGTGGGACGCGGCCGTCGCGCACTGGAAGACGCTGCGCACGGACGAGGACGCGGAATTCGACGCCGAGGTCGTCATCGACGCCGCCGCGCTGTCCCCGTTCGTCACCTGGGGCACCAACCCCGGCCAGGGCGCGCCGCTTTCGGCGGACGTCCCCGATCCGGCTTCGTACGAAGACGCATCGGAGCGCCTGGCCGCCGAAAAGGCCCTGGAATACATGGGGTTGGAGGCCGGGGCGCCGCTGCGCTCCATCAAGGTGGACACCGTCTTCGTAGGCTCCTGCACCAACGGCCGGATCGAGGACCTGCGCAATGTCGCCGAGATCCTGAAGGACCGCAAAGTCGCCGACGGCGTACGGATGCTGGTCGTGCCGGGCTCCGCGCGGGTCGGCCTCCAGGCGGCCGCCGAGGGTCTGGACGTGGTCTTCAAGGAGGCCGGCGCCGAGTGGCGGTACGCGGGCTGCTCGATGTGCCTGGGCATGAACCCGGACCAGCTGGCCCCGGGGGAGCGCTCCGCGTCCACCTCCAACCGCAACTTCGAGGGCCGGCAGGGCAAGGGCGGTCGTACCCACCTGGTGTCGCCGCAGGTCGCGGCGGCCACCGCCGTCCTGGGCCATCTGGCCTCCCCGGCCGACCTGACCGACGACCGTACGCCCGCTGGAGTCTGAGAACGATGGAAGCCTTCACCACCCACACCGGCCGGGCCGTCCCGCTGCGCCGCGGCAATGTCGACACCGACCAGATCATCCCCGCCCACTGGCTCAAGAAGGTGACCCGGGACGGGTTCGAGGACGGGCTCTTCGAGGCCTGGCGCAAGGACCCGGAGTTCATCCTCAACCGCCCGGAGCGGCAGGGCGCCACCGTGCTGGTCGCCGGCCCCGACTTCGGCACCGGCTCCTCCCGTGAGCACGCCGTCTGGGCGCTCCAGAACTACGGCTTCAAGACCGTGATCTCCTCCCGCTTCGCGGACATCTTCCGTGGTAACTCGCTGAAGAACGGCCTGCTCACCGTGGTGCTGGAGCAGAAGATCGTGGACGCGCTGTGGGAGCTGACCGAGGCCGACCCGAGCGCCGAGGTCACGGTGGACCTCGAAGCGCGCGAGGTGCGCGCCGAGGGCGTCACCGCCTCCTTCGAGCTGGACGAGAACTCCCGCTGGCGGCTGCTGAACGGCCTGGACGACATCTCCATCACCCTCCGGAACGAGCCCGACATCGCCGCGTACGAGCAGCTGCGGCCCACCCACAAGCCGCAGACCCTCCAGGGCTGACCCGGTAGCCTGTCCCGGATCCCGCGAGGGTCGGGTTTCGGCCACCCAACGAACCCGTCTGTACCCCCGATCGCCCCGATCGGGGGTACAGGCATGTCGGGGCCCGTGCGGACCCTCCTGGCTCCGGGGGTTCTCTCAACTTCCCGTGTTATGAAGGGCGTTGGGAGGGTAGATGAGGCAGAGGATCGCGCCGTCCGCAAGGGCCTGGAAGGCCATTTGTGGCGGGAGTTGCCCCCTGGGCAGGCGACAACTCGCCCCAGATGGCACAATCTGTGCATGGGACACGACGGCCAACTCCAGCTCTATGCGGCGGTCGCGACCCAACTCAAGGAAGCGCACGCAAGAGTGCGCGCACTGCAAGTCCCGGAGGGCGTACGGATGGCGCTGACCCGGAAGCTGCTGGTCATTACGGCCGCGGCCAAGCACGATCTCGCCGGTGCGGCAAGGCGGCTTGAGCGGTTCACCGCGGACCTCGACGAGGGACGGATCCCCGACGAGGACCGCTGAACAGCCCGAGAACGCCGAGTCCGTTGCGGCACAAGGGTGATAAGCCCGTTTCGTGTTTGATTTGCGGTATATATCTGCCTAACGTGCGAAAAAGCTTGAACACATTCGTTCTGGCGATGTCTCCGAAGGGGAAGACGTGAACAAGGCGCAGCTCGTAGAAACGATTGCCGAGAAGGTTGGCGGCCGCCAGCAGGCGGCGGAAGCCGTCGATCATGTTCTGGACGCCATCGTCCGCGCGGTCGTCGCGGGCGAGCGGGTCTCGGTCACCGGTTTCGGGTCCTTCGAGAAGGTGGACCGCCCCGCCCGGTACGCCCGTAACCCTCAGACGGGCGAGCGGGTTCGGGTCAAGAAGACCTCCGTGCCGCGCTTCCGCGCCGGTCAGGGCTTCAAGGACCTGGTGAGCGGCTCGAAGAAGCTCCCGCGCGGTGGCGAGGTCTCGGTGAAGAAGGCGCCCAAGGGCAGCCTGACCGGGGGCGCCGCGGCGACGGTCAAGAAGGCCGCCGCGAAGAAGACCGCCAAGGCGGCCGCGAAGAAGACCACCGCCAAGAAGACGACGGCGAAGAAGACCACGGCGGCCGCTGCGAAGAAGACCACCGCGAAGAAGGCGACCGCCAAGAAGACCACGGCGACGGCCAAGACCGCGGCGGCGAAGAAGGCCACGGCCAAGAAGGCCACCGCGAAGAAGGCCCCGGCGAAGAAGGTCACCGCGAAGAAGGCGCCGGCCAGGAAGTCGACGGCCCGCAAGACCACCGCGAAGAAGGCCACCGCGCGCAAGGCGTAGGGCATCGATCAGGGCACTCACGCGCCGGGCCGGACTCCCACCGGAGTCCGGCCCGCGGCGTGCGTAAGGGGAGTTACAGGGTCTGGAGCGTGACGAGGGTGATCCGCAAGGAGCCCTCGGCCCCCTCGGTCTCGATCCGCACGCGCTGCCCGGGCCGCAACAGCCGCAGACCGCCGCGGTCGAACGCGGCGGCGTCGAAGGGCACGGGGGTGCCGTCGTCGAGCAGCACCTGCCCGCTCCGGGTCTCGCTGTCGTACGTGTACGCGGTGGCCTGCATGGGATTCAGGGTAGTGCCCGTGGCCGCCCGGTCGCCTGGTCGGGCACCGGGTACCGGCACATCCGCGCACGCCGCGCTCGTATACGGTCCGACCCCCAGCGCCAGCGCCGCCCGCAGGTCGTCCCCCGTGTCGACGTCCTGCCGTACCGAATCCACGCCCCCCAGCAGCAGTTCCACCGCGCCGGACACCCGATGCCGTACCCGTGACCCCGCCCCGAAGCCCGGCCGCAATTCACGGTCCGCACCGGCCGCCAGCAATGTCGTACCGATCCCCGCCGCGTCCGCGAGAAAAGCTCTGGGGAATTCCTCGGCGGCGCACAGCACCTGTTCCAGCTCGGCCGCCCGCAACGCCGGCAGATCGGCGTTCAGCGCGGCCACGGCGGCCCCCGGGCGCATCAGCCGTATCGCCTCCGCCCCGTGCGCCAGCGCCGCGTTCAGGCCCCGCGCCGGGGTGTCCGGGACGATCCGCGCGCCCAGCGCGGACAGCTCGCGCCCGGCGCGTGGATCGTCCGTGACGACCACCACATCCCTGACCCCGGGGCAGGCGAGGCCCGCGGCCACCGTGTCCTGGGCGAACGCGAGGACCAGCCCCGGGCGCACCCCGTCCGCCACGGTGTCCGCGAGCCTGCTCTTGGCCCGGGACAGGGGCTTCAAGGGGATGACCAACGTCCACTGCACCGGCGTACCGCCCCTCTCTCGTCGCGATCATTGTCACCCGCAGCCGCCGGCCCAGGGCGTATCGGGAGGCGCGCGAAGCTCCTTGGAAGGGCGGGGGCGGGTGACGGGCGGGCGTACGGTGTTCTCGACAGACCGGCGCTCCGGGGCGACACTTGTGCGGCCCCCGCCGGGGTCAGTCCCCCGTGGATCCCCCTAGAGGAAGGTGTCCTTGTGCCCCGCCGCAGAATCGGCTTCTGGTACCGCTTCGCCGCGGTGATCTGCAAACCGCCGCTGGTGGTTCTGATCAAGCGGGACTGGCGTGGAATGGAGCACATTCCGGCCGAGGGCGGATTTATCACCGTGGTGAACCACAATTCCCACGTGGACCCCTTCGCATACGCGCACTATCAGTACAACACCGGGCGGGTTCCGCGATTCCTCGCGAAGAGCGGCCTTTTCAAGAAGGGAATCGTGGGCGCCGCGATGCGCGGCACCGGACAGATTCCCGTCTACCGCGAGTCCACGGACGCGCTGAGCGCCTTCCGTGCCGCGATCGACGCCGTGGAGCGCGGTGAGTGCGTCGCCTTCTACCCCGAGGGCACCCTGACCCGCGACCCCGACGGCTGGCCGATGACCGGCAAGACCGGTGCCGCCCGTGTGGCCCTCCAGACCAAGTGCCCGGTGATCCCGGTCGCCCAGTGGGGCGCCAACGAACTGCTCCCGGCATATGCGAAGAAGCCGAACCTCTTCCCGCGCAAGACCCACCATGTGCTGGCGGGCCCGCCCGTGGACCTGTCGCGCTTCTACGACAAGGAGCTGACCCCGGACGTCCAGAAGGAGGCGACCGAGGTCATCATGGCGGCGATCACCCGCCTCCTGGAGGAGATCCGCGGCGAGAAGGCGCCCGAGACGCCGTACGACCCGCGCCGCGAGCGGATCGAGCAGCGGCGCCGCACGCAGGCGCAGGACAAGGCCAGGCAGGAAGAGGAGCAGAGCAAGTGAGCACGCCTGTGCGGGTGGCCGTCATGGGCACCGGTTCCTGGGGCACCGCCTTCGGCATGGTGCTCGCCGACGCCGGCTGTGACGTGACCCTGTGGGCCCGCCGGCCCGAGCTGGCCGAGACGGTCAACTCCACCCGGATCAACCCCGACTACCTGGCCGGTGTGGAGCTCCCGGAGAACCTGCGCGCCACCGCGGACGCCGCCGAGGCGCTGCGCGACGCGGAGTTCACCGTCCTCGCCATCCCCTCCCAGACCCTCCGCCAGAACCTCGCCGAGTGGCTTCCGCTGCTCGCCCCGGACACCGTGCTCGTCTCCCTGATGAAGGGCGTCGAACTCGGCTCCGCGATGCGGATGAGCGAGGTCATCGAGGACGTCGCCAAGGTCGGCCCGGAGCGCGTCGCCGTCGTCACCGGGCCCAACCTGGCCCGCGAGGTCGCCGCCCGGATGCCCGCCGCAGCCGTGGTGGCCTGCGCCGACGAGGCCGTGGCCCGGCGGCTCCAGGCGGCCTGCCACACGCCGTACTTCCGGCCGTACACCGAGACCGATGTGGTCGGCTGCGAGCTGGGCGGCGCGGTGAAGAACGTCATCGGGCTGGCCGTCGGCATCGCGGACGGCATGGGGCTCGGCGACAACGCCAAGGGTTCGCTGATCACCCGGGGTCTCGCGGAGACCGCGCGGCTCGGTGTCGTGCTCGGCGCCGACCCGCTGACCTTCTCCGGACTCGCCGGTCTCGGCGACCTGGTGGCCACCTGCTCCTCGCCGCTGTCGCGCAACCACACCTTCGGCACCAACCTCGGCAAGGGCATGACCCTGGAGGAGACCATCGCGGTCACCAAGCAGACCGCGGAGGGCGTCAAGTCCTGTGAGTCCGTGCTGGATCTGGCCCGCAGGCACGGCGTCGACATGCCGATCGCGGAGACGGTCGTCGGCATCGTGCACGAGGGCAAGCCGCCGGTCGTCGCGCTCAAGGAGCTGATGTCGCGCAGCGCGAAGCCCGAGCGACGCTGAGCGAAACCGCGGGGACGCTGCGCGAAAACGCATGGACACTGTGCGAAATCCGCCCGTTTTTGTACGTTCCAGGGCGGAGCCGACGCTGTATCCGGGCTCTACCAACGGGTACTCTCAACGCGATATGAGCACCGAGAACCTTCCCCAGAGCCCTGAGCAGCCGTCGCGCAAGCCCCGCGTGGCCGTCGTGTTCGGTGGCCGCAGCTCCGAACACGGGATCTCCGTGGTCACCGCGGGCGCCGTCCTCAAGGCCATCGACCGGACGAAGTACGACGTCCTGCCGATCGGCATCACCCGGGACGGCCGCTGGGCGCTGACGGCCGACGAGCCGGAGCGGATGGCCATCACCGACCGCGCCCTGCCCGCCGTCGAGGACCTGGCGGAGTCGCACGAGGGCGATGTGGTGCTCCCCGTCGCCCCCGCCAACCGCGAGGTCGTCTACAGCGAGCCCGGCTCCGTGCCCAAGGCGCTCGGCGAGGTCGACGTCGTCTTCCCGGTGCTGCACGGCCCCTACGGCGAGGACGGCACCCTCCAGGGCCTGCTGGAGCTGTCCGGAGTGCCGTACGTGGGCGCGGGCGTGCTCGCCTCGGCCGTCGGCCAGGACAAGGAGTACATGAAGCGGGTCTTCACCTCCTTCGGGCTCAAGGTCGGCCCCTACGTGGTGATCCGGCCCCGCGAGTGGCAGCAGGACCAGGCCGCCGCCCGCAAGAAGATCGTGGACTTCGCCGGTGAGCACGGCTGGCCGCTGTTCGTGAAGCCCGCGCGGGCCGGCTCCTCCATCGGCATCACCAAGGTCGACGACCTCTCCGGCCTGGACGAGGCGATCGCCGAGGCGCAGTCGCACGACCCGAAGATCCTGATCGAGGCGGCGATCACCGGCCGCGAGATCGAGTGCGGTGTCCTGGAGTTCGAGGACGGCCCCAGGGCCTCGCTCCCGGCCGAGATCCCGCCGCCGGACGCGCACGCGTACTACGATTTCGAGGCCAAGTACATCGACTCCACGCCCGGTATCGTCCCGGCGCCGCTCACCGAGGAGGAGACCGCGGAGATCCGGCGGCTCGCGGTGGACGCGTTCGAGGCGGCGTCCTGCGAGGGGCTGGTGCGCGCGGACTTCTTCCTCACCGAGGACGGCGAGTTCGTGATCAACGAGATCAACACGCTGCCCGGGTTCACCCCGATCTCGATGTACCCGCAGATGTGGCAGGCGACCGGGGTCGGCTACCCCGAGCTGATCGACCTGCTGGTGCAGGCCGCGCTGCGCCGGTCCACCGGACTGCGCTGAGCGATCCGCGGGCGGTCAGCCGCGCATGGAGGCCATCCCCTCGGGGATGGCCTTCTTCACGGCCGCGGCCAGATCCTCCAGCACCTGGGTGCTGTCGTCCGGGCCCGACAGCTTCTTCGGCAGGGTCACCTGGACATACGCCTTGCGGCCCGCCGTCGTGAAGCGCCAGGTGCCGTCGCCCTGCTTCTCCATCAGCCAGTCCACGCCGTTGACCCCGCCCGCGATCGCGTCGGGGTCCTGGCCCTGGGCCACCTTGGGGTCGATCATCTTCGGCGGCCGGACGATCCCGCAGCGCAGTATGATCGCCGGGTTTCCCCAGCCCGCCGTGTAGACGGACCGGGGCTCGGGGTCGGCGCGCCGCTGCCCGTCCACCTTGTCGGGCAGCACCGTGTGCAGACTCCGGCACAGCGGGGCGGTCTTCGCGTCGGGACGGGGAACCGCGACCGTGGCGCTGTCGTCCGCGGCGCAGCCCGCGACCGCGAGCAGCACGACCGGCGCGGACAGGGCGGCGAGCAGGGCGGGGGGCCGGTGACGGAAGAAGTTCACCGGCCAAGCGTAGACGG
>NZ_MUNF01000609.1:251-732 GCF_002154555.1 Streptomyces murinus | reverse complement strand
GGCGATACGCGGCGCGGCCCCCGGCACCACCCACCGAAGGATCCGCCGCATGGCGTCCTCCGGCACCGACACACAACCGGCCGTCGCCCCGGCCCCGTCGACATGCAGGAAGATCCCGGCGCCCCGCCCCCGCACCGGCCGGTGGTAGTTGAACCCCACGACGAGCGCGTACGCGTACTGCCCGGCGTACGCGCTCAGATGCTCCGCCTCCGCGGCCCGGCAGTCGCCCGGCAGCGGATCCGTCCAGCGGTTGTACGACGACGACGCGTTGTCCTGGCACCACCAGGAACTCTCCTTCACCGCCCGGTAGGAGATCCCCGTGCCGGCCGGCGCCGCCTTGACCCCGAACCCGAACGGAAGGTCGTACAACCCGGTCGGCGTCGTGTCCGTGCCCTGGGTGCGCGCGTTCCCCTCGACCAGCCCCTTCGCGCCGAACCGCGCCGGTGCGGAACCGGCCCGGGTCCAGGTGCCGCCGCGCAGG
>NZ_MUNF01000609.1:0-226 GCF_002154555.1 Streptomyces murinus | reverse complement strand
GCGATGTGCTCCTTCTTGGTGAAGTAGTCGTTCAGGGAGGCGTCGTCCTCCCGCGCGAAGCGCCGCTCGTGCAGATCGCGTTCTTCCTCGTACGCCATGAAGGGGACGGCGTACCCGCAGGTGTCCCGCACCAGCTCGGCGTGCACCACGATGACCGCGCGCAGCCCGTGCGAGCGCGCGTCGACGCCGGGAAAGCGGGCGAGCAGGCCGGGGAAACGCGGGTCGT
>NZ_MUNF01000608.1 GCF_002154555.1 Streptomyces murinus | reverse complement strand
CCCGGCGGGGCCCGAGGACCCGGTGTGCGACGTGGCGTTCCCGGTGCGCTCCCGCTGAGTCGGCCCGGCCCCGCCGGGGCCGGGCACGACCGAGCCCTCTCGGCAAGGACGGCGTCTGGTCGAGAGGGCTCTTGGGTGGTGCGTGTGCAGTTGTGATCGTCGTCGGAACGACGATCAGGGACGAGGCCCGCGAGCCCCTTACGCCTTGACCGAGTCCACGAAGGCGTTCCACGCGTCGGCGGGGAAGGCCAGGATCGGGCCCTCGGCGACCTTGGAGTCACGGACGGCCAGTTCGGCGGTGACGGGCGACTTGACCTCCACGCAGGCGCCGTTGCCCGCGGAGTAGGAGGACTTCAGCCACGTCTCCGAAGCGCCCTGAATCAGTGCCATGTCCACTCCTGTGTGCGAGTTGCGATAGTGCGGGTTCACGCCAACCCGATGTCCGATTGGCGTGATCGACGCTACCGGGCAACTGCCTTGGCCGGAGGGGACGTTCACTCGACCGGATGGCATATTCCAACGTACCTTCCACGGGAGCGCGCCCACCCTGTAGGATCACGCACCCTCCGTGGCCGGGCCCTATTCCGTGTACCGCTGCGCCGTCTCGTCGATCAGCTGCCGGGACGCCTCCACGCTGAGGGACTGGGCCCGCAGATGCTCGTACATCACGGCGTACTTCTGCACGTCCTGGGCCTTCTCCAGATACAGGTCGCTGGTGACGCCCTCCAGGTAGACCACGCTGGAGTCGGCCGCGTCGGCGAACTCCAGGATCGCGTACTGGCCGTTGAGCCCCGGATGCGCGCCCACCTCGAACGGCATCACCTGCACGGTGACATGGGGCAGCTCGGACAGCTTCAGGAGATGCTCCAGCTGCTCGCGCATCACGCGCTTGCCGCCGACGACCCGGTGCAGCGCGGCCTCGTCCAGGACGATCCAGAGCCGCAGCGGATCGTTCTCGGTGGTGATCCGCTCCTGGCGGCGCATGCGCACGCCCACACGCTTCTCGATCTCCGCGGCCGAGGTCTCCGGCAGCGCGCCGCGCACCAGCGCCTCGGCGTACGCCGGGGTCTGGAGCAGACCGGTGACGATCTGGGGTTCATAGACCCGCAGCGACTCGGCGTCGGTCTCCAGACCGATGTACACGCTGTAGGGGATGTCCCCGAAGGTGTGCCACCAGCCCTGCTGTCTGGAGTCGCGGGCCATCTCCATCAGCGAGTCCACGACCCGCTGGTCCTCGACCTCGTAGACGCCGCACAGATCGCGCACATCGCGCTGGCTGATGCTGCGGCGGCCGTTCTCCAGACGGCTGATCTTCGACTGGGACACGAGCAGACGCTCGGCGACCTCTTCGGCCGTCATGTTCTTCTGCTCGCGGAGTTTTCGAAGCTCCTGGCCCAGCCGGCGCCGCCTAACGGTGGGATTGACATTGGACGCCACGGGACGCGCACCTCCGGCTGCTGCCTGTACTGACACTTTCCGTATCTGCTGCTGAGCAGATTGCCACCAAGGCGCGCACCGGCGCTGGGAAATGCTCGATATGCGGCACGCATGCGTGTCTGTTCGGGCGCCGGCTTCACGCGGACTGCCCGGGACGGGCGCGGTTCCGGATACGGCCGAGCGGGGTGGCGGGACCCGGAGGTCCCGCCACCCCGCTCGCCCTGCGGCTCCCGAACCGGGCCTGTGGGGACGGTCGTTGCGGCGCGATGGATCAGTGGGCCACGGCGCGGGCCATGGACCCGTGGCGCGGCTGCATCGGCACTCCGTGCGCGGGTTCGGCCGCGGACCGGGGTCCCGGCCCCGGCGGCCGGCCCGTGACGGCCGGAGCGCGGCGCGGCTGTGCGGCCGCGCCGTTCTGCACGTCCATCACGGCGTGCGCGACGAGCCCGCCCATCGGATCGTGCCGGATCAGATCCCGCAGCCGGGAACGGGACGATCGGCCCTCGTTGCCCGGATACAGATGCTTGCCCAGCCCGACGGCGTGCGCCAGGGCGGCGAGCGCCGCGGTCCGCGGGTCCGGCGGTACGCCGGTGCGGATCGCGGAGTCCAGCCGGCCGCGGATCTCCCGGCTGATGGCTGTCTCCGTCGCCTGGTAGCGCGTCGTCGGCAGCACTCCGCACATCTGGCCCGGCACCGCGGCGACCATGCCGCACCGCTCCAGATGCGAAAGGTACGTCTGGCGCAGCCCCAGCCGGGGCCCGCCGATCCAGTGGACGGCTCGCACCGGAGCGCCGCGCCTTCGCAGCAACTCCAACGCGCAGTCCAGAGTTGGATCTCCTGTCGGCCGTGGCACCACCACGGCGATACGATCCCCGTCTGGGGCTATCCGTCCGGCCAGCGCCAGCTCCACTAGCTGTGCACCGGCCAGACCGAGGTCGAGCGACTGCGGCTGTGCAGTGGTACCCGTGGTCGGGTCCAGTGCCAGCAGCAGAAGCTCCTCCGGAAGTGTTCTGCGGCTCCTGCCCATCCATGCCTCCCCGCGTGGATGAATGACAGGGTGACCCCTCTCACATTGGTCTGTCGAGGGTGCGTGACCGGTTCGTGAGGGAACCGGTAGGTATGTCGTTCTCGTCTACCACAGGGGCCAAGCCCTCACACAGGACACTGGTACATGGTTCGGACAGGGCGCGCGCGTAGGCGTGCGGCGCATGAGGAGGCATCGGTGGCGGGCGAGTCCCCCGACAGGTCGAAGCAGCGCGAGTCGTCGGCAGGAGCGACGTCGGGGAACGCGGGTTCGGTTCCCGAGGCCCGCGATCCCCGCCTCGCGGTGGCCCGGAGCGGGTCCGGTGGGAGCAGCGGGGCCGGTACCGGTGCCGGTGGCGGGCAAAAGGATTCCTCGAGCGGCGGCACGGACACCGCGACGAAGGTGTTCCGCACCCCCGCGATCGAGGAGGACACCGCTCTGCGCAACGCGGTCTCGTCGTGGGTCCGGGACGCGGACGACCCGGAGACGCCAACGGAAGCTCCCGCGAAGGACGCTGAGGGCGCCGAGGGCGCGTCGGCCGACACGGACACCGAGGGCGACGCCGAGGGCGACACGGGCGCGAAGGAAGCGACGGGCGCGATAAGCGACGGCGCGGGCTCGGAGCCGGCGGACACGGAGGCCGCGGGCACGGACGCGGCTGACGCCGGCTCCGGTGCGGACGCGAAGGCGACCGCCGGGGGCAACGGCGCGGAGGCGGACGCCGGTTCCGGTGCGAAGGGTGACGGCGCGGAGGCCGGCGCCAAGGGCGAGCTGAAGGCCCCGGAGGCCGGTGCCGAGGGCGAGAAGGCCCCGGCGGACGCTGACGCGGTGACCGACGCGGCCGAGGGCTCGGAGCCGGGCGCCGACGCGGAGGACGGCTCCGACACGAAGGCCGGTGCCGAGGAGAAGGCCGCCGCCGGCGATGCCGCCGCTGCCGCGGCCACCCGCGCCAAGGCCGCCGCAGAGACGGCCGACGCCGAGGCGGACGCCCTGGCGGACGGCGCGGCCACGAAGGCGGGCACCGGTGCGAAGGCCGCTTCCGGTGCGAAGGCCGACGCTCGGCCGAAGACCCCGGCGGGCGCCGACATCGCGGGTGCGAAGGCGGACGCCGAGGCGGAAGGTGACGCCGACGCGGAGGACGACACCACCGCCGAGGAGAAGGCTGACGCCGACCCGGAGAGTGGCGACGGGGCCGCGGACGCCGATGGTGCGGAGGACCCTCAGGGGCCACCCGCGGCTGACGACGAGAGCCGCGCGGGTGGTGCGGGTGGGAA
>NZ_MUNF01000607.1 GCF_002154555.1 Streptomyces murinus | reverse complement strand
CTCGGCGAGGGCTTCGGCCGCTGGCGGCTCACCGAGGACGAACAGCTGCTGTCCGTCGTCACCAGCGCCAACGTGGCCTGCGGCTTCCACGCCGGGGACGCGGCCACCATGCGCCGGGTGTGCGAGCAGGCCGTCGCACGCGGGGTGACGATCGGCGCCCAGGTCTCCTACCGGGACCTCGCCGGGTTCGGGCGGCGCGCGATGGAGGTGCCGGCCGCCGAGCTGACGGCCGAAGTGGCCTACCAGATCGGCGCGTTGGAGGTGTTCGCACGCGCCGCCGGGGCCCGGGTGGCGTACGTCAAACCGCACGGCGCGCTCTACAACCGGGTCGTGCACGACGAGGAGCAGGCGGGCGCGGTGATCGACGGGGTACTCCTCGCCGACCCCGCGCTGCCGGTCCTCGGCCTGCCCGGCTCCCGGCTGCTGGCGCTGGCCGAGAAGGCGGGCCTGCCGGCCGTCCCTGAGGCGTTCGCGGACCGCGCGTACACCGACGAGGGCACGCTGCTGCCGCGTGGCCGAGGCGGCGCGGTGGTGAGCGACCCGGAGGCGGTCGTACGGCGCTCGGTCGGACTCGTGCGCTCCGGCACGGTCACCGCGCACTCCGGCGCGCGGGTGCGGGTGCACGCCCGCTCGCTGTGTCTGCACGGCGACACGCCCGGCGCGGTGGAGCTGGCCCGGCAGGTGCGGGCGCGGCTGGTCGCGACGGGCGTGCGGCTGGAGGCCTTCGCATGAGGGCGCTGCCGGTCGGCCAGGAGGCGCTGCTCATCGAGGTGGGCTCGGCCGAGGAGGCGGGGGCCCTGCACACGGCGCTGCTGCGGCGCCGCGCGGAGGGCACGCTGACCGTCCGCGAGATCGTGCCGGCCGCGCGCACGGTCCTGCTGGACGGACTGCACGAACCGGCCCGCTGGATCCCCGAACTGACCGCGCTGGAGGGAGAGCCGCCCGCACCCTCGACACGCTCCCCGGTCGAGATCCCGGTGCGCTACGACGGCCCCGACCTCGCCGCCGTCGCCGCGCACTGGGCGGTGTCCGAGCGGGAGGTGGCCCGTATCCACGCGGGCACCGAGTTCACGGTGGCCTTCTGCGGTTTCGCGCCCGGCTTCGGCTATCTCACCGGGCTCCCGGCCCGCTACGCCGTGCCGCGCCGGGCCACTCCGCGCACGGCGGTCCCGCCCGGCGCGGTGGCACTC
>NZ_MUNF01000606.1 GCF_002154555.1 Streptomyces murinus | reverse complement strand
TGCGGGGTCACCCCGCACGCCCAGAACACCGGGATGTCGCCCTCCTGGAGGGTCACCGGGTCGCCGAAATCCGGCCGGTCCAGGTCCGCGATGCCGAGCCCCGCCGGGTCCCCGCAGTGCACGGGCCCGCCGTGCACGGCCGGCAGCAGACTGCTCTCCCGGATCGCGGCCCCGAGCCGCTCGGGCGGCACCGGCCGCATGGACACCACCATCGGCCCGCTCAGCCGGCCCGCCGGGCGGCACGGGCGCCCGGTGACGTACATCGGCACATTGCGGCCCTGTTCGACATGGCGGATCGGCACGCCCGCCCGGCTCAGCGCCCATTCGAAGGTGAAACTGCATCCGAGCAGGAACGCCACCAGGTCCCCGCGCCAGTGGGGCCGCGCGTCGGTCGGCTCCGCGACCAGCTCGCCGTCCTGCCACACCCGGTAGCGCGGCAGATCGGTGCGCAGATCGGCGCCCTCGGCGAGCACCGTCGTCGGGGAGCCGGCGTCGGTGACGTCGAGCACCGGGCAGGGCCGGGGGTTGCGCTGGCAGAACAGCAGCATGTCGTAGGCCCAGTCGGCGGGCACCGCGATCAGATTGGCCTGGGTGTGCCCGGCCGCGACCCCGGCCGTGGGGCCGGCGAGACCCGCGCGGAACCGGGCCCGCGCGGTCCGCGGGCTCCAGGCGGGCGCCCGCTCGTCGAGGGTGGTGACGGGACGGTCCGCGGTGCGCTGCGCCCGTGTCATGCCAGTTCCTTCCCGCGCGTCTCGGGCAGCCCGAGCAGCGCCAGTGCCGCGATCCCGTAGCCGACCGCGCCGAAGACCAGCGCGCCGCCGACGCCCCAGCTGTCGGCCAGGAAGCCGACCAGGGTGGGGAAGACCGCGCCCACCGCGCGGCCCGTGTTGTAGGTGAAGCCCTGTCCCGTACCGCGCACCGCCGTCGGATACAGCTCGCTGAGGTAGGAGCCGAAGCCGCTGAAGATGGCCGACATGCAGAACCCGAGCGGGAAACCCAGCACCAGGAGCACGGTGTTGGCACCTTGCGGGATGTGCGCGTACGCCAGCACGCACACCGCCGACAGCAGCGCGAACAGCCAGATGGTGGCGCGCCGGCCGAGCCGGTCGGTGAGGTGGCCGCCGGTCAGATAGCCGAGGAACGCGCCGGAGATGAGGAAGGCGAGATAGCCGCCGGTGCCGACGACCGACAGACCGCGGTCGGACTTCAGATACGTGGGCACCCAGGTGGCCAGCGTGTAGTAGCCGCCCTGCACGCCCGTGGACAGCAGGCTCGCCAGCAGCGTGGTGCGCAGCAGACCCGGGGCGCCGGCCCGGCCCGGCCGGAAGATCGCGGTGAACGAGCCGCGGCGCGGGTCCTGTTCACGGGCGGCGAGGGCCACCGGCGCGTCGTGCACCCGGCGGCGCAGCCACAGCACCAGCAGCGCGGGCAGCGCGCCGGTCCAGAACATCACCCGCCAGGCCAGGTCGTCGCCCGCGAAGGAGAAGACCAGCGTGTAGACGACGGCGGCCAGCGCCCAGCCGACCGCCCAGGAGCTCTGGACCGCGCCGAGGGTACGGCCCCGGTGGCGGGCGGAGGCGTACTCGGCCACCAGGATCGCGCCGACCGCCCACTCCCCGCCGAAGCCGAGGCCCTGGAGCGCGCGGAAGACCAGCAGCGTCTCGAAGTCCGGCGCGAAGCCGCAGGCCACGGTGAACACCGCGTAGGTGAGCACCGT
>NZ_MUNF01000605.1 GCF_002154555.1 Streptomyces murinus | reverse complement strand
CGGTGCCGGCGCTGGTGCCGGCACCGCTGCCGGTGCTCGCGCCGCCGCCGATGCCTGTGCCGCCGTTGTCCGCGCTGCCGGACGTGCCGCCCTGCGCGTCGGCCGTGTTGCTGGGGGAGCCCGCCGCCCGGATCCGGTCGCCGCCGGTGGTGTGGGTGCTGCCGTCGAGGCGGTAGCCCTGGAAGCCCGGGACCACACCCGCGGCCACGGCGGCGGTGCCCAGGGCGACGGCCACACACATCCCGAGCAGCGTCATGCTCACCGCGCGCCCGGCCTGCTTCTGGCGCCGCGGACCACGATCGGGGCCCGCATCGAGACCTGGGCCGTCACCGGGACCCGCGCCCGGGTTCTCACCGGAGCCCCCGGCCGCGCCGGAACCGCTCGGCGGACCGCCCGCCGCACCCGGCTCCGGATCCGGCACCCCCGGCCCGGCCGCGAAGAGATACGCGTCCGCCTTGGCCTGCGCCGCCGCGTACGCCTCGGGGTTCAGATAGGGCGCGGTGCCCATCGGTATCGGCGCCGTGGGCGCGGCCGCCGGATCGTCGCTCCCGGCGGCGGAGGCGCGCGGGTCGTCGCCCTCCGCGGCGCGGCCGGCGTCCGAGCGTCGGTGGCGTCCCATGACCTTGCCCTCTTCCTCGTACTTCCTTGGTATTTCCGGCCGACCCAACCTCACTCGATCGAGTGGGTTTCCCCGGGGATGCGCCCGCGTGCGGACCGTACCTCATGCCCTTAGAGGGCGATGTGTCCCGAACGACACCGGCCGGTTAGGTTGCCCCCATGAGTGAGGATGTTCGACTGGTCGCCTGGGTGCGTGGACACGTGCAGGGCGTGGGATTTCGCTGGTTCACCCGTGCCAAGGCACTGGAGATCGGCGGCCTGAGTGGTTTTGCTCTCAATTTGGCGGACGGCCGGGTCCAGGTCGTCGCCGAGGGCGCGCGCGAGGGCTGCGAAGGGCTGCTCGACTGGCTCCAGGGGGCCGACACGCCCGGCCGTGTGGACGGCGTCACCGAGATCTGGGACACACCCCGCGGTGGCTACGACGGCTTCGCGATCCGCTGAGCCGAAGCCGTCCCGCCCCCGGCCGCCGGGCCCCCGCGCACGGCGGCCCGGAGCGGAAACGGCCTGGTGGTTGCCAAGAAGGACCCGGCGTGGCAGGCTCCGCAGATACAGCTGATCGCTGCGCCCCAGGGCCTGGACGACTCGCTGCGCCGCCGTGTCCCTCCGGCCGCGCGCCCCGGTCCGCCCGCCAATACGGGGTGTGATCGTGTTGACCGTCAAACTTTTTGGTGAGACGCTGAAAGCCCCGCGCACCTTAGCTGTTTGGCATGGAGCAACAGCAGAGCAACACTCGGATGTGCCAAGCACCGCGGGTGCGAATCCCTCACGACCCACACCGCATCGGTCGGTCACTCAGTGTGGAGGACCATCCATCATGGCAAAGGCGCTTCTCGGTTACGTCGGCGGCTCCGACCCTCGACTCCTCGCCGAGATGCGACGGTTGCAGCAGCGTGTTCAGGACCTGGAGTCCGAGCTGGTCAGGATCCAGGCGGAGAACGACGCGCTGGCGGCTGCCGCCTCTCAGGACAGGATCATGGAGAGCATCGACGCACACCAGGCGGAGCCTGCGCTCACCTGATCGCTGCATCGCTCCACGACAGCAGCAGTGGTTGGGCAGCCCGTATCAGCCGCTCATCGGATCGGACGACCGGCATCCGAGGCCGTCCATAGAATGGCAAGGGACGCTTCGGCGTCCCTTCTTTCTTCCCCCGCGCATCCTTTCACCTTCTTCAACATCTGGTGTGCCCTGCCTGTCCAGCGGTGAAACCGCGCGGTCAGGAGGGTTCATGGAGTGAGACAGCGGCGGCCGGTAGAGTCCGGCGGCGTGCACCTCAAGGCCCTGACCCTGCGCGGCTTCAAGTCGTTCGCCTCCGCGACCACCCTCCGGTTCGAACCCGGGATCACCTGCGTGGTCGGACCGAACGGCTCGGGCAAGTCCAATGTGGTGGACGCGCTGAGCTGGGTCATGGGCGAGCAGGGCGCCAAATCGCTGCGCGGCGGCAAGATGGAGGACGTCATCTTCGCCGGCACCACCGGGCGCCCCCCGCTGGGCCGCGCCGAGGTGTCCCTGACCATCGACAACTCCGACGGGGCGCTGCCCATCGAGTACGCCGAGGTCACCATCACGCGGATCATGTTCCGCAACGGCGGCAGCGAGTACCAGATCAACGGCGACACCTGCCGCCTCCTGGACATCCAGGAACTGCTCTCCGACTCCGGCATCGGCCGCGAGATGCATGTGATCGTCGGCCAGGGCCAGCTGGACTCCGTGCTGCACGCCGATCCGATGGGCCGCCGCGCCTTCATCGAGGAGGCGGCCGGCGTCCTCAAGCACCGCAGGCGCAAGGAGAAGGCACTGCGGAAACTGGACGCGATGCAGGCCAACCTCGCCCGCGTCCAGGACCTCACCGACGAACTGCGCCGCCAGCTCAAGCCGCTCGGCCGCCAGGCCGCGGTGGCCCGCAGGGCCGCCGTCATCCAGGCCGATCTGCGCGACGCCCGGCTGCGGCTGCTCGCCGACGACCTCGTACGACTGCGCGGGGCGCTCAACGCGGAGATCGCCGACGAGGCCGCCCTCAAGGAGCGCAAGGAGGCCGCCGAGCAGGAGCTGCGCAAGGCCCTGCACCGCGAGTCCCTCCTGGAGGAGGAGGTACGGCGGCTCGCCCCCCGCCTCCAGCGCGCCCAGCAGACCTGGTACGAGCTGTCCCAGCTGGCCGAGCGGGTGCGCGGCACCGTCTCGCTGGCCGACGCCCGGGTCAAGAGCGCCACCTCCGCGCCGCCCGAGGAGCGCCGCGGCCGTGACCCCGAGGACCTGGAACGCGAGGCCGCCCGCGTCCGCGAGCAGGAGGCCGAGCTGGAGGCCGCCCTGGAAGCGGCCCGGCACGCCCTGGACGACACGGTCGCCCACCGCGCCGAACTGGAGCGGGAACTGGCCGTCGAGGAACGCCGGCTCAAGGACGTGGCCCGTGCCATCGCCGATCGCCGCGAGGGCCTGGCCCGGCTGAACGGCCAGGTGGGCGCGGCCCGTTCACGCGCCGCCGCCGCCCAGGCCGAGATCGACCGGCTGGCCATGGCCCGCGACGAGGCCCGGGAACGCGCGGTGCGCGCCCAGGAGGAGTACGAGGCGCTCAAGGCCGAGGTCGACGGACTCGACGCGGACGACACCGACCTCGCCGACCGGCACCGGGCGGCCAGGGAACGGCTCGCCGCCGCCGAGACCGCCCTGACCGAGGCCCGCCGGGCCGTCACCACCACCGAACGCCGGCGCGCCGCGACCCAGGCCCGCCACGAGGCACTGGCCCTGGGCCTGCGCCGCAAGGACGGCACCGGCATACTGCTGGACTCCAAGGCCCACCTCAAAGGCCTCCTCGGCCCCGCGGCGGAACTCCTGACCGTCACCCCGGGCTACGAGATCCCGCTGGCCGCCGCCTTCGGCGCCGCCGCCGACGCCCTCGCCGTGACCAACCCGACGTCCGCCGCCGACGCCCTCCGCCTCCTGCACAAACAGGACGGAGGGAGGGCGGCCCTGCTCATCACCGGTCCCGAAGACGCGCCCCGAAGGGGCGCGGGGAACTGCGCGAGCAACCCCATCGCACCCGCACCCGACGGCGAACCGATCCTGGCCGAAAACTACGTCCGCGCCCCGTCAGAGCTGATGCCGGCCATCCGCAGACTCCTCCACGACATGGTCGTGGTCGACACTTTGGACGCCGCCGAAGACCTCATCCGCTCCCACCCCCACCTCACCGCCGTCACCGCCGAGGGCGACCTCCTGGCCGCCCACTTCGCCCACGGCGGCTCCGCCGGCGCCCCGAGCCTGCTGGAGGTCCAGGCCTCCGTGGACGAGGCCGCCGCCGAACTCGCGGAGCTGTCCGTCCGCTGCGCGGAGCTGGCCGAGGCGGAGAATGCGGCGACGGAACGCCGTACCGAGGCTGCCGCCCTCGTGGAGGAGCTGGGCGAACGGCGCCGGGCGGCCGACCGGGAGAAGTCCACCGTCGCCCAGCAGCTCGGCCGCCTCGCCGGTGAGGCCCGCGCCGCCGCCGGTGAGGCCGACCGCTCCGCCGCCGCTGCCGCACGGGCGCAGGACGCGCTGGAGGGTGCCGTACAGGAGGCGGAGGAACTCGCGGAGCGGCTCGCCGTCGCCGAGGAGACGCCGGTGGCGGAGGAGCCGGACACCGCGGTGCGCGACCGGCTCTCCGCCGACGGCGCCAACGCGCGGCAGACTGAGATGGAGGCCCGCCTCCAGGTCCGTACCCACGAGGAGCGGGTCAAGGGCCTGGCCGGCCGGGCCGACTCCCTCGACCGCGCCGCCCGCGCGGAGCGGGAGGCACGGGCGCGGGCCGAGCAGCGCAGGGCCCGGATGCGCCATGAGGCGGCCGTCGCCCGGGCCGTGGCCGACGGCGCCCGGCAGCTGCTGGCGCATGTCGAGGTCTCCCTGGTCCGCGCCGATCAGGAACGCACCGCGGCCGAGGCCGCCAAGGCCCGGCGCGAGCGGGAACTGACTGCCGCCCGCGGCACCGGACGTGAACTGAAGTCGGAACTCGACAAGTTGACGGATTCGGTCCACCGCGGCGAGGTACTCGGCGCCGAGAAGCGGCTGCGGATCGAGCAGCTGGAGACCAGGGCGCTGGAGGAGCTGGGTGTCGAACCGGCGGGGCTGGAGACGGAGTACGGGCCGCATCAGCCCGTGCCGCCCTCGCCCGCCGCCGACGGTGAGACGCTGCCGGAGGACCCGGAGCACCCCCGCAACCAGCCGCGCCCCTTCGTACGGGCCGAGCAGGAGAAGCGGCTCAAGGCGGCCGAGAAGGCGTACCAGCAGCTCGGCAAGGTCAATCCGCTGGCCCTGGAGGAGTTCGCGGCGCTGGAGGAGCGGCACAAGTTCCTCAGCGAGCAGCTGGAGGACCTGAAGAAGACCCGTGCCGATCTGCTCCAGGTGGTGAAGGAGGTCGACGAGCGGGTCGAGCAGGTCTTCACCGAGGCCTACCGGGACACCGCGCGCGAGTTCGAGGGCGTCTTCGGCAGGCTGTTCCCGGGCGGCGAGGGCAGGCTCGTGCTCACCGACCCTGGCAACATGCTCACCACGGGCGTCGATGTCGAGGCGCGGCCGCCGGGCAAGAAGGTCAAGCGGCTGTCCCTGCTCTCGGGCGGCGAGCGGTCGCTGACGGCCGTCGCGCTGCTGGTGTCGATCTTCAAGGCCCGGCCGAGTCCCTTCTATGTGATGGACGAGGTCGAGGCCGCGCTGGATGACACCAACCTCCAGCGGCTGATCCGGATCATGCAGGAGTTGCAGAAGTCCTCGCAGCTGATCGTGATCACGCACCAGAAGCGCACGATGGAGGTGGCCGACGCGTTGTACGGCGTCTCCATGCAGGGCGACGGTGTGTCGAAGGTCATCTCGCAACGCCTGCGCTGACCCATTTCAAGATCGACTCGTACCGACGATCAAGATCACCTCACTCCCTGTTCATTTCTTGAACACGGAGTGATCTGCCGTATCTCCTAACTCACAACTTTCCCCCTATTGACTTCGGAAGTTGAAGGCATAGTCTCTGCAACGTTGCTTTTTTCCTTCAGGTGTAAGTAGCGCAAACGTATGCGCCACTGGAGACCTGGAAGGGCTCACCCCACCCCGGCAGCGTTGCCGTGGCCCGAGGAGTTTCACGTGACCAGCACAGCGCAGGCACCTCAGTCAGGAGCCGGGACGGCTCATCCCGAACATCTCGGGCATGTCATCTTCATCGCCGCGGCCGCGGCCATGGGCGGGTTCCTCTTCGGCTACGACAGCTCCGTCATCAACGGCGCCGTCGAGGCCATCCGCGACCGCTACGACATCGGCTCCGCCGGGCTCGCGCAGGTCATCGCCATCGCCCTGATCGGCTGTGCCATCGGTGCCGCCACCGCGGGCCGGATAGCCGACCGGATCGGCCGTATCCGCTGTATGCAGATCGCGGCCACGCTGTTCACGATCAGCGCCGTCGGCTCCGCGCTGCCCTTCGCGCTGTGGGACCTCGCCTTCTGGCGCATCGTCGGCGGTTTCGCCATCGGCATGGCCTCCGTGATCGGCCCCGCCTACATCGCCGAGGTCGCCCCGCCCGCCTACCGCGGCCGGCTCGGCTCCTTCCAGCAGGCCGCGATCGTGGTCGGCATCGCCATCTCCCAGCTGGTCAACTGGGGCCTGCTGAACGCCGCCGGCGGCAACCAGCGCGGCCACCTCATGGGCCTGGAGGCCTGGCAGGTCATGCTGGGCGTCATGGTGATCCCGGCCGCCCTGTACGGCCTGCTGTCCTTCGCCATCCCCGAGTCCCCGCGCTTCCTGCTGTCCGTCGGCAAGCGTGAGCGCGCCAAGGAGATCCTGGCCGAGGTCGAGGGCGAGAGCGCCGACCTGGACAAGCGCGTCGCCGACATCGAGCACGCGATGAAGAGCGAGCACCGCTCCACCTTCAAGGACCTGCTGGGCGGCGGCTTCTACTTCAAGCCGATCGTCTGGGTGGGCATCGGCCTGTCGGTCTTCCAGCAGTTCGTCGGCATCAACGTCGCGTTCTACTACTCCTCGACGCTGTGGCAGTCGGTCGGTGTGGACCCGACGGACTCGTTCTTCTACTCCTTCACCACGTCCATCATCAACATCGTCGGCACCGTGATCGCGATGATCTTCGTGGACCGGATCGGCCGCAAGCCGCTCGCGCTCATCGGCTCGGTCGGTATGGTCGTCGGCCTGGCGCTGGAGGCCTGGGCGTTCTCGTACCACCTGGTCGACGGCAAGCTGCCCGCCACGCAGGGCTGGGTCGCCCTGATCGCGGCGCACATCTTCGTCCTCTTCTTCGCCCTGTCCTGGGGTGTGGTCGTCTGGGTCATGCTCGGCGAGATGTTCCCGAACCGGATCCGCGCCGCCGCCCTGGGCGTGGCCGCCGCCGCGCAGTGGATCGCCAACTGGGCGATCACCGCGAGCTTCCCGTCGCTGGCCGACTGGAACCTCTCCGGCACGTACATCATCTACACCGTGTTCGCCGCCCTCTCCATCCCCTTCGTCCTGAAGTTCGTCAAGGAGACGAAGGGCAAGGCCCTGGAGGAGATGGGCTGAGCCTCCCCCCGAGGCACCCCCGAACCCGGGGAGAAGGGCCTTCAGACCCCGCTGCCCCTCTCCTCGTTCCTCCCCTCTCCCCCCGGCCCGGCCACTGCCCGGACCGGGGGGCGAGGGGAGGAACGAGGAGAGG
>NZ_MUNF01000604.1 GCF_002154555.1 Streptomyces murinus | reverse complement strand
CTCACCGCCGGACAGCTCGCCGGGCATCCGGTCCTCCTTGCCGCCGAGGCCGACGAGGTCGAGCACCTGGGGCACGGACTTGCGGATCTCGCCGCGGGACTTGCCGATCACCTCCTGCGCGAAGGCCACGTTCTCCGCGACCGTCTTGTTGGGCAGCAGGCGGAAGTCCTGGAACACGGTCCCCAGCTGGCGGCGCATCTGCGGCACCTTCCAGTTGGAGAGGCGGGCGAGGTCCTTGCCCAGCACGTGCACCTGGCCGTGGCTGCACCGCTCCTCACGGAGGACCAGCCTCAGGAAGGTGGACTTTCCGGAGCCGGAGGACCCCACGAGGAAGACGAACTCGCCCTTTTCCACTTCCAGTGAGACATCCCTGAGTGCGGGACGGGTCTGCTTGGGGTAGACCTTGGAGACATTGTCGAATCGGATCACGGATGCACCACGGGTCGCCGGGGGTAGATGAGCGTGACCATACGCGAACCGGGTGCGCAAGCGCAGGCGCAGGCGGAGGTTGGGCAAGACTTGTACGCTTTTGCACCG
>NZ_MUNF01000603.1 GCF_002154555.1 Streptomyces murinus | reverse complement strand
GCGCCCGGTCAGCCCCGGTGGCGGCCAGCTCGCGCTGCGATCCGGGTTCAGGGAGTTGACGAGGACCAGCAGCAGCGGCACGTAGATCACCGCGAAACCGAGCCCGGCGCCGATGCGCAGGGCGATGCGGGCACTGCGGGTGAGATGCACGTCGCTCATCCTCTCCGGGGTCCGGTGCGGGGGCCGGTCACAGGCTGCTCAGGGCGCCGGTGCGGCGGATCGCCAGCAGGTACAGGACGATCACGAGCACGGGGACGGTGCCGAGGGCGGCGGCCATGGGCAGGTTCAACTCGATGTTGGAGTACACGAGATTGCCGATCAGCTGCGTCTTGCCGCCGACGATCTGCACGGTGATGTAGTCGCCGAGGCTCAGCGAGAAGGTGAACACCGAGCCCGCCGCCACCGACGGCAGCACCATCGGCAGCACCACCGAACGGAAGGTGCGCCCCGCGCGGGCCCCGAGGTCAGCCGACGCGTCGAGCAGCTGCGCCGGGAGCTGTTCCAGTGCGGTGTGGAGCGGAAGGATCATGTACGGCAGCCACAGGTACGTCAGCGTGAGCACCGTGGCCGGCAGCCCGAACCCGGGGCCGCCGAGCCCCAGCGGCGCGAGCAGCCAGTCGGCGAGCCCGCCCCGGGACAGGATGAGCCGCCAGGCGTACACCTTGACCAGGTAACTCGCCCACAGCGGAGTGAGGATGGCGACCACCAGCAGCGGACGCCGGCGCGGTGGCGCCACCCGGGCGGTGTAGAAGGCGACCGGGAAGGCGATCAGCGCGCACAGCACGGTCACCGCGAGCGCGACGCCCACGCTGCGCACGATCACCTCGCGGAACACCGGTGTCGTCACCAGCTGGTGGAAGTTGTCCGTCGACCAGACCTTCACCACCTGGGAGGTGAAGGAGTCGGTGGTCCAGAACGCGGACGCGAACAGCACCGCGAGCGAGCCGAGATACAGGACGATCAGCCACAGGAGCGGCGCGGTGAGCAGCAGGGCGAGGCGCAGCCGGGGCCTGCGGTGCAGGGCCCCGGCGAGCCGCCGTACCCCCGAGGTCCGCGCCGCGGTGGTCGCTTCGCTCGCCATGGTTCAGCCCTTGATCTCGGTCCAGGCCTGCACCCACTTGGCGTACGGGACGCAACGGACGTCCGTGCGGCCGTCCAGGCACTGCTCGATGGGCGTGTTCCAGAAGGCGATCCGCTTCCAGTAGTTCTCGTCGGCCGCGTGGTAGACCGCGCAGAAGTTCCTGTCCGAAGTCTCGGCGCACGCCTTTGAGTTGGCGGGGGCTTCGCCGAAGTACTCGGCGACCTCGGCGTTGACCTTGGGGGAGACGATCCAGTTCAGCCATTTGTAGGCGCAGTTGGGATGCTTTGCCTTGCTGGAGACCATCCAGGTGTCCGACCATCCGGTCGAACCCTCCTTCGGCACCAGCGCCTTGACCTCGGCGCCCTCGGAGGCCGCGAGGTTGGCGATCACCTGCCAGGTGGTCCCGACGACCGAGTCACCGCTCTTGAATGCGGAGACCTCCTTGAGGTAGTCGCCCCAGTACTCCCCGACGTCCGTGTTCTGCTTCTTCAGCAGGGCCACGGCCGCGTCGAACTGCTTCTGGTCCAGCGCGTACGGGTCCTCGATCTTCAACTCCGGCCTGGTGGCCTTGAGATAGAGCGCCGCGTCGGCGATGTAGATCGGCGAGTCGTACGCGGTGACATGGCCCTTGTACTTCGAGGCGCCCTCGAAGACCGCGGACCAGGAGGTGGGCGCGGGCCGCACCTTCCGGGTGTTGTACATCAGCAGATTGGCGCCCCGGCCGTGCGGGATGCCGTACATCCTGCCGTTCACCGAGTTCCAGGCGCCGTTCTTCAACCCGCTGAAGACATCCTTGTAGTTGGGCACCAGGGCGGTGTTGACGGGGGCCGCGTCACCGGAGGCGATCAGGCGCAGGGAGGCGTCGCCGGAGGCGGAGACGGCGTCGTACTCGCCGGTCTTCATCAGCTTGACCATCTCGTCCGAGCTGGCCGCGACCTTGGAGTGGACCTGGCAGCCCGTCTGCTTCTCGAAGTCGCCGACCCAGTTGACCCGGGGATCGTCGGAGCCGTCCTCGACATACCCGGCCCAGGCGATCAGATCGACCTGCCCCTCGGTCCTGCCGAGTTTCGTCGGGGCCTTCAGATCGGGCGGGTTGAGGCCGGTGGCGGAGGTGGAGTGGGAGGAGTCGCAGGCGGCGGCGAGCAGCAGCGCGGCACCGGCACAGGCGGCGGTGCGCAGGGTTCGGGTCAGACGCACGGCGTTTCTCCAGGAGGTGGGGGTCAGGAGGGCAGACGGACGGCGTGCCGGCGGTGCCACTGGAGGCGCACCCGGGTGCCGCGGTAGGCGGCGACGTCCTCGGCGGAGGTCTCCAGGTTCTGCTGCACCGCGGTGAGCCGGCCGCCGCCGTCGAGGTCGACGAGGAGGCGGGTGGTGTCGCCGAGGTAGACGACATCGGCGACCAGGCCCGTGGCGGTGGTGTGTTCGGGCTCGTCCGCCGCCGCGGACTCCTTCAGGACGCGGATCTTCTCCGGGCGGATGTTGTAGGTGCCCGGGCCGCCGACGAGTCGCCGGGCCGCCTCTCCGTCCAGCAGGTTGGAGGTGCCGACGAAGGAGGCGACGAAGGGCGTCGCAGGGCGTTCGTAGATCTCCGCGGGGGTGCCGACCTGGGCGATGCGGCCCCGGTCGAAGACGGCGATCCGGTCGCTCATCGTCAGGGCCTCCTCCTGGTCGTGGGTGACGAACACGAAGGTGATCCCCACCTCCCGCTGGAGCGCCTTGAGTTCGCCCTGCATCTGCTCGCGCAGCTTCAGGTCGAGGGCGCCGAGCGGCTCGTCCAGGAGCAGCACACGGGGGCGGCCGACAAGGGCGCGGGCGAGCGCGACACGCTGCCGCTGGCCGCCGGACAACTGGGCGGGCCGCCGGGCGCCGTAGCCCTGAAGGCGCACCTCCGCGAGCGCCTCGCGGGCACGGGCGAGGCGCTGGGCCCTGGGCACCTTGCGGATCTTCAGCGCGTACGCCACGTTCTGCTCGACCGTCATGTGCGGGAAGAGCGCGTAGTCCTGGAAGACGGTGTGCACATCCCGCTCGAACGGGGCGAGCCCGGTGACCTCCTGCCCGGCCAGCTCGATCCGGCCCGCGTCGGGCGTCTCGAACCCGGCGACGAGCCGCAGCACCGTGGTCTTCCCGGAGCCGGACGGGCCGAGCATCGAGAAGAACTCGCCGTCCCGTATCTCCAGATCGACCCCCGCCACGGCGGCCGTCTCCCCGAACGACTTGCGCAGGTCGTGCAGCCGGATCGCAATTCCCTGCATGGGGGAACCTTTCTGGCGCGCGGTACGTTGACCGCAAACATATGAAGTCATAGTTCTCAACTCAAGAGCCCGTTGGGGTAAAGCTTGAGTCAACGCACGAGGTGATGCCCGTGAGGCAGGATCGGATCGACGGCGGCACCCGCAGGGCCGTGTTCAGCCCGGTGGACAACCGCGCCCGGGTGGACACCGTCGTCCGCCGCCTCGGCGACGCCATAGAGCTGGGCCTCCTCGCCGACGGTGAGCAGCTGCCGGGCGAGAGCGAACTCGCCGGGCAACTCGGCGTCTCCACCGTCACTTTGCGGGAGGCCCTCATGGCCCTGCGGCAACAGGGCCTGCTGATCACCCGCCGGGGGCGCGGCGGCGGCAGCTTCGTCGCCCTGCCCGAACTCCCCGCCGAGGAACGGCTCAGAACCCGGCTGCGCGGCTGGAGCACCGAGGAACTGCGCGACCTCGGCGACCACTGGGCCGCCCTGTCCGGCGCCGCCGCCCGGCTCGCCGCCCGGCTCGCCGCCCAGCGCACCGAACCCGAGGACCTGATCCAACTGCGCCGCACCGCAGACGAGTTGATACAGGCGCAGGATGCGGCGGCGTGCTGTCGTCTGTACGGCCGCTTCCACGTCGAACTCGCGGCCGCCGCCCAGTCCGCCCGGCTCACCCGGGAACAACTCACGCTCCAGGGCGAGGTGGGCGCGCTGCTGTGCCTTGTGCTCGCCGAGGACTCCTGTCGTGAAGAAGTTGCGGACCGGCAGCGCGGGTTGATCTCCGCCGTGCAGGATGGGGACCACGCAACGGCCGGCACGCTGGCCGAGCGGTGCGTCAGGGAACCGGTGGCCCGGCTCGTCGCCGTACGGCTCGCCCTTTGACCGCGCCGCGTCCGGTTCCCGTCCGCTGGAGGACACGATGGGCGTCAGCCCGGGGCTCGCCGCCCCCGGCACGGAGGCGGCACTGTGGGTGGCCGCGCAGGTGGGCGGCGCCCTGGAGGCCGTCTTCGCCGCGGTCGCCGCGACCCGCGCCGATACGACGGCGCTGCTCGCCCGGGTGAGTGCGAAGGGGCGCCCGGCCGTCAGCGCCGACCTCGCCGCCCTGCGCCCCGCACTCCATCAGCGCCTGACCGGCGAGGAGTTGGTCTCCGGCGCCGGTTTCGTCGCCGCCCCGGGGCTGCTCGCCGATGTGCCCGCCTGGCTGGAGTGGTGGCAGTGCGGCATCGAGGGCGACGTACGGCCGCTGCTGCTCGACCTCGACCCCGGCCGGTCGGCGTACTCCGACTACACCCACTGGGACTGGTTCGCCGGGCCCCGCGGCACCGGGCGCCGGGCGGTGGCCGGACCGTACGTCGACTACCTCTGCTCCGACGAGTACAGTCTCACCCTCTCCGAACCGGTGTATGTCCAGGGGGAGTTCGCCGGAGTGGCCGCAGCCGATGTGTATCTGCGCCACTTCGAGGCCGCCGTCCTCCCGCTGCTACGGCGCCTCGCGCGCCCCGCCCACCTGGTGAACGCCCGTGGCCGCGTCGCCGCCTCCGCGGACCCCGCGCATCTGGCCGGATCCCTCACCAGGGGACCGGACTTCGGTGAGCTGCTGCTCGGGGAGAGCCGGATCGGCATCCACGGGGGCCTGCGGCTGGTGCCGTGCCAGGGGATCCCGCTGGTCCTCGTACTGGCCTGATGCGTGCGGAAGTTGGGGCCGGAGCGCCTCAGTCGACCGGCCAGGTGTGCACCGGGGCGTTGAGGTGCATGTAGTCGATGTACAGCTCGGTCATGCGCCGCAGCGCCTCGTGCCGGGAGCAGTGGGTGGTGTCGATGAGGTGGTGGAACATCTCCTTCTGCCACACGGCGCCGTTGCGGGCCGCGACACAGCGCTGCTCGATGATGCCGAGCAGCGGCTCCCGCCAGGCCGCGTCCATCCCGGAGCGCTCCAGACCGCGGTGGGCGAGCGGCAGCAGCCTGCGCAGCACCAGTTCGGGCGCGGTCACCTCACCGGCGCCCGGCCAGTACAGCAGCGCCTCCATGCCGTACCGGGCCGCGCTGTGCAGGTTCTCCTCGGCGGCCTTGAAGGACATCCGCGACCACACCGGCCGGTCCTCCTCGACCAGCGCGCGGGTCAGCCCGTAGTAGAAGGCACCGTTGGCGAGGGTGTCGGCGACGGTCGGACCGGCGGGCAGCACCCGGTTCTCCACGCGGATGTGCGGCCGGTCCCGGGAGACGGCGTAGACGGGGCGGTTCCAGCGGTAGATCGTGCCGTTGTGCAGGGTGAGTTCACCGAGTTCGGGCACGTCACCGCGGTCCAGGGTCTCCGCCGGGTCCTGCTCGTCGCACAGCGGGAGCAGGGCGGGGAAGTAGCGCACGTTCTCCTCGAACAGATCGAAGACGCTGGTGATCCAGCGCTCCCCGAACCACACCCGGGGACGTACGCCCTGCACCTTGATCTCCTGCGGGCGGGTGTCCGTGGCCTGCTCGAACAGCGGGATCCGGGTCTCGTGCCACAGCTCCTTGCCGAACAGGAAGGGCGCGTTCGCCGCGAGCGCCACCTGGACGCCGGCGATGGCCTGCGCGGCGTTCCAGTAGCCGGCGAACTCCTCGGGGGAGACCTGGAGATGGAACTGGGTGCTGGTACAGGCGGCCTCCGGGGTGATGCTGTCCGCGTAGGTGCGCAGCCGGTCCACACCGTCCACCTCGATCCGCAGATCCTCGCCCCGGGCCGCGAAGACCTGGTCGTTGAGCAGCCGGTAGCGGGGGTTCTCGGAGAGCGTCTCCTCGCCGATGTCCTCCTGCCGCAGTGTGGGCAGGATCCCGACGGTGATCAGCCGGGCGCCGACCGTGCGGGCCCGCCCGTCGGCGTGGTCGAGCGCGGCCCGGATCTCCGACTCCCAGGCGTCCGGACCGCCCGCCGTCAGCCGCCTCGGCGGCACATTGATCTCCAGGTTGAACCGGCCCAGCTCTGTGGACCACGCCGGGTCGGAGATCGCGTCCAGCACAGCGCTGTTGCGCATGGCGGGCTCGGCGGCGTCGTCCACCAGATTCAGCTCTATCTCCAGGCCTACCTGCGGGCGCTCGGAGTCGAACCGCGCCTCCCGGAGCATCTTCGCGAACGCGTCCAGGCACTCCTGCATCTTGACCCGGTACCGGCGGCGGTCCTCGCGGGTGAACACGAGCGCCGGGACGTCACGCCCCATCGCGCCTCCAGGAATACCCCTCGTCGGACAGTCTCATCCCAATGTCGCACCATCGGTGGGGGGCCACCATGCGGCCGGCCGGGGGCTGGGCCCGGGCGAGGCCGACACCCCGCGTCGCCACAGTGCCGAGGCCGCGGCGCACCGCTCGATGACCGGACCGGGGACCGCCGAGGGCGACGAACGGCGAGGGCGGGGACGGGGGCGTCACCCGGTCGGTCCGTCTCCGGTGGACTTCGGGCGGGCGGCGACGCAAGGTCTGAACGAGATCTTCGATCGCCGCGGTCCGCCTCAGTGCGGCGCGGTACGCCTCAGCACGCCCGCGGCACGTCCCCTGTGTGCCGCAGCGCCCCAGACCGGCCCCCGCCCCATCGCCGAGATATCGGCGATGTATCGGCGGTGGGTCGACCCGGGGCGGGGAACGTTTAATCCAATGCGCTCGGGTAGTTCCCCGCCCCGTCCTGCCTCCCCGTCGCGGCGTTTCGGCCACGCCCGTCGACGCAAGGGCCCTTGTGCGGCTGCGGTCGTGCGTTCGAGACCCCCGGATCACGGGCCGCCTCTTCGTCCGGAATCGAGCGCGTTCGAATCGCCCCCTCCTCGTTGAGCCTGGCACCACCGGACCACCCGGGTGCGGTGCCGAACCGAGGAGGGACGCAGGTGACCGACGCCTCGACCGAAAGCCCCCCGACCCCACCACCGGCCACGATCGGCTACGAGGGGGAGTCGGGCAAGAACCCGCTGGAAGGGGCCGGTTTCCGCGCCATGTGCGGCCGGCTGCCCTCGGTGCTCGGCCGGACCGCGCGCATGGCCTGGGCGGTGGACCGTACCGGTGTCGTCCTGCTGCTCGGGTGCCAGCTCGTCACCGGCGTCGCCGCCGCCCTCGTCCTGACCGCCACCTCGCGGGCCATGACCCACATCCTCGGCCTGGGCCCGGTGTCCGAACGCCTGCACGGAGCGCTGCCCGCCCTCGCCGTCGTCACCGCGGCCGCCGCCACCGGCCGGATCAGCTCGGCCCTCGCCTCCTACGCCGACGGCCGGATCACCCCGCGCCTGGTCACCGAGGCCGATGTGGCACTGGTCTCCGCCGTCTGCCGGGTGGAGGCGGCGGCCTACGGCGAGGACGGCTTCGCCGACCGGCAGGAGGCCGCGGAGGTCGGCGTCACCCGCACCACCACCATGGTCAAGGACGCCCAGCGGTTCATGGCCGCCCTGGTCCGCATGATCGCCGCCGGCGGTGTGATCACCGCACTGCACTGGCTGATGCTGCCGCTCCTGCTGCTGGCGGTGCTGCCCGCCGGCCTCGGGGCGGTGCTCTCGGCCCGCGTCGACTACGAGACCCACTACCTCAATCTCGCCGACCGCAACGTACGCGGCATGATGCGCTGGTGGGCCGCGTACTCCCGGCACGGCGACGAGGTCCGCGCGAACGGGATGACCGGCTACCTCGTCTACTGGTACCGCGCGCTGTCCGAGCGGATCGACCGGCGCATCCTCGACGCCGCGCCCCGTATGCTCCGCATCGTCCTCGCGACCTCCGCGCTCGGCGGTCTGTTCCTGCTCGGCACCTGGGCCGCCCTCGCCTGGCTCGCGATGACCGGGCGGGTGGCGCTGCCGGTCGCCGCCACCGCGGTCGTCGCCGTGCAGACCACGCTCGGCGCGCTGACCCAGTTCGTGCAGAACGGCGCCGCGATGTTCCACACCTCCCTCTACCTCGCCGACATGCGCGCCTTCCTCGACCTGGCCGCCGAACGCGCCCCGCGGCGCGGGGAGTCGAACATCGCGGAGGAGGTCGAGGAGATCCGCCTGGAGGAGGTCACCCACCGCTACCACGGCAAGGAGGAGCCCGCCGTGGACGGCGTCTCCCTCACCCTGCGCCGCGGCGAGATCCTCGCGATCGTCGGCGAGAACGGCTCCGGCAAGTCCACGCTGACCAGGCTGATCACCGGCATCCTCCTGCCGGACAAGGGCAGTGTCCGGTGGGACGGCATCGATCTGGCGGGCGCCCGGCCCGAGTCCGTCTGGTCGCGCACCGCGCTCGTACCGCAGAACTTCGCCTGCTGGCCGCTGCGCACCCGGGAGAACGTCACCCTCGGCCAGCCGCGCACCCACGACGACGAGCCGGTGTGGGAGGCGGTGGCGGCCGTCGGCATGCGCGAGGCGATCGAGGGCCTGCCGCACGGGCTCGACACGCTGCTCGCACGGGAGATCTACGGCGGCGTCGAGCTGTCCGGCGGCCAGTGGCAGCGACTGGCCTGCGCCCGCGCGCTGTACCGCCGTACGCCCCTGCTCATCCTGGACGAACCCACCTCGCAGATGGACCCGCGCGGTGAGCACCGCATCTTCCTGGAGATCAAGCGGATCGCCGCCCGGCGGATGACCATCGTGGTCACCCACCAGCTGGAGAACACCCGCTTCGCCGACCGGATCATCGTGATGCGCCAGGGCCGCATCGTGGAGCAGGGGCGTTACGACGAACTCGTGGCGGGCGGCGGGCTGTTCGCGGAACTCGTCGCCCTGGCCAAGGACCGCTGACGTGCCGCCCGGCCGGTCCCGCCGGTACTCCCTGGACAGCGGCCGACCGATCGCTTAGCCTCATTGTCCAGAAATAGATTTTAAGGCCAACGAGCCTCAGGGGAGGGGTCGGCCGATGGACAGCGGGGCGGCGGACGAGCATCTCCTCCAGGAGGCCGAGAAGATCGCCGTCGCCCTGGGGCGGATGTTCCCGGGCCTGTGCGAGGTGGTCCTGCACGACCTGCGGGACCCTGACCGCTCGATCCGCGCCATCGAGAACAACCTGTCGGGCCGTCAGATGGGCGACCCCGCGACCGAGTTGGGTCTGAGCCGCATCGCCGACCCCGCCTTCCCCGATGTCGTCCAGAACTACCCCAACCGCTTCCCCGACGGCCGCCCGGCCAAGAGCACCTCCATCGGCATCAAGAACGCCGAGGGGCGGTACATCGCCGCGCTCTGCCTCAACCTCGACGTCTCCGTGCTGTCTCCCGTGGCGCTCACTCTGGCGAATCTCGTGGCCACCGACAGCGGACACGGCGAGGCGCCCCTGGAGACACTGCGCGACCGCCACGCACGCGAACTGCGCCGGGCGGTGGAGGAGTTCTCCGCCGAGCGCGGCGCCCCGCCCCGCTCGCTGAGCCGCACGGACAAGAAGGCGCTCGTGCAACAGCTCAACCGGGACGGCTACTTCGAGTCCCGCGACGCCGCACGGACCATCGCCGACCTCCTCGGGGTGTCCCGGGCGACCGTCTACAACTACGCGAAACCGCCGTCGGATCCGTGAGGAGCCCGGCCGTAGCAGCAGCATACGAACACCCGGTACAGAAAGAGGACTTCGCCATGTCCGGCGCCGCCGACCTGCCCGTGACCCTCGACGACATCCGCGCGGCCGCCGCGCGCATCGAGGGCTTCACCCACCGCACCCCGGTCCTCACCTCGCGCACCCTCGACGAACGGGTGGGCGCGCGGGTGTTCATCAAGTGCGAGAACCTCCAGCGGATGGGCGCCTTCAAGATCCGCGGCGCCTACAACGCCATCGCCGGGCTGCCGCCCGAGGAACGCGCCAAGGGTGTCGCCGCGTTCTCCTCCGGCAACCACGCCCAGGCCACCGCCCTCGCCGCCCGCGAACTGGGCACCAGCGCCGTCATCCTGATGCCCGAGGACGCCCCGCGCTCCAAGATGGAGGCCACCGCCGGGTACGGCGCCGAGATCGTCACCTACGACCGCTACACCGAGGACCGCGTCGCGCTCGGCACCGCCCTCGCGAAGGAGCGGGGCCTGACCCTGATCCCGCCGTACGACCACCCGGACGTCATCGCGGGCCAGGGCACGGCCACCCTCGAACTCCTCGAAGAGACCGGCCCGTTGGACGCCCTGCTGGTGCCGATCGGCGGCGGTGGGCTGATCGCGGGCAGCGCCGTCGCGGCCAAGGGACTGCACCGGGACATCCGGGTCATCGGGGTGGAACCGGAGGGCAGCGACGACACCAAGCGGTCCCTGGAGAGCGGCACCCGGGTGGCCGTCCCCGTGCCCCGCACCATCGCCGACGGCCAGGCGGTCGCCGTCCCGGGCGAGTTGACCTTCGCCGTCAACCGGCACCTGGTCGACTCCGTCGCGCTGGTCGGCGACCCGGAGATCCTCGATGCCATGCGCTTCGCCTTCGACCGGCTGAAGACCGTCTTCGAACCCAGCGGCGCCACCGGCCTGGCCGCCCTCCTCGCCGGGCGCGTCGAAGCCCTCCCGCCCCGCGTCGGCGTCATCGCCTCGGGCGGCAATATCGACACCCGCCGGTTCGCGGAACTGCTCGGCGGCTGAGCGGTGCGGGCGCCTCGCCGTCCGGTCGATTGTCAGTGCCCCCTCCTACGGTGTGATCAGTGAGGACCTGCGGGACGGCCGGAGGTCCGCTGTGGGGAGGGGTGTGCCATGTCTGCGGTGTCCGCGGCGGAGACGACGTATCTGGAGCTGTCGCAGGAGGGCGGGGGCGCGCACAAGTTCTACGAGGTGAGCGTCGACGGACTGATGGTGACGGTGCGGTACGGCCGGATCGGCGCCGGTGGCCAGACGCAGACCAGTACCTTCCCGACCGTGGAGAAGGCGCGGGCCGCCGCGGCGAAGAAGGTGGGCGAGAAGGTCCGCAAGGGGTACGCCCCCGCGGTGCAGGGCGGCCGCGCCCCACGGCCGGTGACCCGGCGCCAGGTCAGCTCGGCCCCCTCCACCGCCCGCGCCGTGGCACCGGTGCTGTGGCGGTTCCGCACCGGCTCGGCGGCGTTCGGCATCCATGTGGACGACGACCACTGCTGGGTCGGCAACCAGGCGGGCGATGTCTACACCCTGGACCACGAGGGCGCCGTACTGGCCCGCTTCGGACTGCCGGACGGCGTGAAGTGCCTGGTCGCCGACGACTTCTGGATCTACGCGGGCTGTGACGACGGCAAGGTGTACGACCTGTCCTCCAAGCTGCCCTTCGCCGCGTACGACATCAACGCCGATGTCGACATCTTCTGGCTGGACATCCACGAGGGCGTGCTCAACGTCTCCGACCGCGCGGGCCGGCTCACCGTCATCGACCATGAGGACGAGCACCAGTGGGCCCGCCGCAGCCAGGGCGAGCACGCCTGGATGGTGCGTGCCGACGACCGCGCCGTCTACCACGGCCATCACCAGGGCGTCACCGCCTACCGGCCCGACGGCGGCGGCGAGTTGTGGCACACCCGCACCCGTGGTGGGGTGCTGTTCGGCTGGCAGGAGGACGACGCGGTGTACGCGGGCACCGGGCACCGGGTGGTGCAGCGGCTGTCGAAGGCGACCGGCGCGATCGAGGCGACGTACGCCTGCGACAGCGCGGTGTACTCCTGCGCCACCTCGCCGGGCGGCCGGTTCGTGTTCGCCGGGGACGCGGCCTCGTCCGTCTACTGCTTCGACCGCGACGGCACCCGGCTGTGGAAGCTCGGCACGGGCAGCGGCTCGGCGCTGTCGATGCAGTACCGCGACGAGCGGCTGTACCTGGTGACCACGGACGGCTCCCTGGTGTGCGTGGACGCGAGCGAGATCGCCATCGGCGCGGCCCAGCAGGGCTCGGTGCCGGTCGTCCGCGACGTCAAACTTGCCGCCGCGCTCCCGGCGTACGCCCCGGCCACCGCCGTCGAGGCCGTCGCCACCGTGGCCCAGGCCCCGGCCGGCTCGGTCGTCGTCGAGTGCGTCCAGGAATCCGGCCGCCTCCGGGTCCACGTCATCTCCGGCGGCTACGACACCTCCTGGAACGTCCAGTTCCCCCGCGCGATACGCGTCCCGGGCGCCCGCTACGTCGTGGACGCCCTGCACCCGGCGGCGGGGGGCTTCTACCGGGTGCGGGGGGACATCCGGCGGCTGGTGTGAGGCCCCGCGCGGGGACTCGGCCGCACTTCGACGCTCAGGAGCGTGACCCGACCGCGCCCGCGGAGCGCCGCGATCGGCAGCCCTTGTCAGCGGCCGAGATCACCCGCCACCTCCGGAGCCCGCCTCGGCGGCGCGCCCTCGGGCAGGCGCGCGCCCCGGCCCGGCCGCCGGCCGGCAACACGACCGCCACCCACGGACGTGCCCCCTCAGCCCAGCACCCCCTCCGTCACCACCTCCCGCGCCACCGCCAGCGCCGCCTCCCGGTCCTCCGGGACCAGGCCGATGCGGGTGCGGCGGTCCAGCAGGTCGGACTCGTCCAGGGCGCCCTCGTGCCGGGCCGCCCACACGAGTTCGGCGCGGGTGACCGGATGGCCGGGCAGCACGGGCGCGGCGAGGGCGGGGTCCTCGGTGGCGAGGGCGTGGACGGCGAGGGCCTCCGTGCCGTAGCGGCGGACCAGACGGCTGGGCACCGGCAGGGCCCGCAGCCGCTCGGGCGCGGCGGCACCGACCAGCGGCAGGTCCGCGGTGGGGGACGGGGGCACGGCGAGCCCCTTGGCCGCCACGGCGGCGTCCACGGCGTCCTGGGCCATCCGGCGGTACGTGGTGAGCTTGCCGCCGACCACCGTGGTCACTCCGTCCGCCGAGGTCAGCACCGCGTGCCGGCGCGAGATGTCGGAGGTGCGGGTCCCCGCGTCGCCCCCCGACATGTCCAGCAGGGGCCGCAGCCCGGCGAACGCGCCGACGACCTCGTCCCGGGCGACCGGCACGTCCAGCGCCGAGCCGAGCACATCCAGCAGGAAGCCGATGTCCGTCTCGGGCACCTCCGGCACATCGGGGATGCCCCCCTCGACCGGCTCGTCGGTCAGGCCGACGTACACCCGGCCGTCCCCCTGGGGCAGCACCAGCACAAAGCGATTGGTCTCGCCCGGGATCGGGATGTGCAGACCGGCCGGCAGCTCCCCGAGCCGCTCCGAGCGCAGCACCAGATGGGTGCCGCGCGAGGGCCGGATCCGGATCCCGTCGACCAGGCCGCCCGCCCACACCCCGGCGGCGTTGATCACCACGCGGGCCCTGATCTCGCCCTCCTCACCGGTGAGTTCGTCACGGACCCGGGCGCCGCCACCGGTCAGCTCCAGCACCCGGACCCGGGTCAGCACCCGCGCCCCGCGCGCCGCCGCCGTCCGGGCCAGCGCGGTCACCAGCCGGGCGTCGTCGGTGACCCGCCCGTCCCAGGACAACAGCCCACCGCGCAGCCCGGCCCCGCGCACCGCGGGCGCGAGATGCCGTGCCTCCGTCGCCGACAGCCGGCGCGGCGCGGGCAGCACCTGGCGGGGAGTGCGCGCGGCCAGCCGCAGCATGTCACCGGCCCGCAGTCCGGCCCAGGCGAGGGACGCCTGAGCTGTCGAGACCATCGGCGTCAGCGGCAGCACGAACGGCTGCGCGCAGACCAGGTGCGGGGCGGTACGGGTCATCAGCACCCCCCGCTCCACCGCGCTCTCGTGCGCCACCTCGAACTGCGCGGACGCCAGATAGCGCAGCCCGCCGTGGATCAGCTTGGAGCTCCAGCGCGAGGTGCCGAAGGCCAGGTCCTGGGCGTCCACCGCGACGACGTCCAGCCCGCGGGTCGCCGCGTCCAGGGCGACCCCGGCCCCGGTGGCGCCGAGCCCGACGACCAGCACGTCGGCCACCTGCCCCGCCGCCTCGGTCAGTTCCCGGGTACGCCGGGCCGCGCTGAGGGACGAGCCGGGTATCGCCTCGGTGTGACTCATGGCCTGAGGATCCTCTCCAGGAGGGTGCGCAGCTCGCCGAGGAAGGCGGCGGAGTCCAGCTCCGGATCGTCCTCGTCGGTCATCGTGCGCAGAGACAGGGTGAAGGACTGCACCGTCAACAGCAGGGCACGCGCCTGCCGTTCGGTGTGTGCGCGGCGCACGGAGCCGTCCTCGTGGCCCTCGCGCAGGCTCTCGGTCAGCAGCGCGAGCAGCGCCAGCTGGCTCGCCCCGCGCCGGTCGAGCACATAGGGGAGCAGCAGCTCCGGATCGACGTCGACGATCTTGTGGAACAGCGGGTGCGCCCGGAACGCCTCGACGCCCGCCACCAGCCCCTCCACCATCCTGGTGCGCGTGTCGAGGCCGGGCGCGGGCGCGGGGATCGCCCGGGTGGCCACGTCGATCCACTCACGGGTCATCAGATCGCCCACCAGGGTCCGCAGATCCGGCCAGCGCCGGTACAGGGTCATCCGGGAGACACCGGCGCGGCGGGCCACGTCGGCCAGGGTCGTGCGGCGGACCCCGACGGCCAGTACGCAGTCGCGCACCGCGTCGAGGATCGGATCGCTCTCCGTGTCTTCCGTACCGTTGTGACGAATAGGCGTCATGTGTAACAGTGTAACGCCCCGGGCCGGGCGGAAACCAGCGGACCGTCGCCGTGCGGCGAGCCCGTAGGGCCCGTCGTAGGGCCCGTCGTACGGCCGCCCGGCACCGCCCGGACCGAGCCACCGACCTGTGAGGACGACCGTTCAATGGACATGCTGTGGAACGGCTGGGGCGACCCGGCCAAGGCGGCACCGCTGCCCGACTCGGTGACCGGGCTGCTGCGCGACCTGCTCGGCGTCAAGCCGCGCAGCACCCCCGCGCTCGCCCTGGACGACCTCGACCTGCCCGCCCCCACGGCCGGCCCCGCCGCCCTCGCGGCGGGGCCGGCCGTGGGGGCGGGCAGGTCGAGGTCGTCCAGGGCGAGCGCGGGGGTGCCTGTCT
>NZ_MUNF01000602.1 GCF_002154555.1 Streptomyces murinus | reverse complement strand
CCGCCGCCGGGATCGGGGACCCCCGGGTCGGACTGGCCGAGCTGGGCGCGGTCTGGCAGGAGGCGCGCGCCGCGGCACAGGCGGCGCTGGCCGAACGGCACCTCGGGCCGGTCGCGCGGTGGCGGGGCATCGGGCCGTACCGCCTGCTGACCGCGCTCCCCCCGGAGTCCGCGCAGGACCCGGCCGCCGGCCCCCTCCTCTCCCCGGCCCACCGCGAGCTGGCCCGCACCGCCGAGGTCTATCTCGACTGCGCGGGCCAGGCCGGCCGTACGGCCTCCGAGCTGGGCATCCACCGCCAGACCCTCTACTACCGCCTCAACCGCGTGGAACAGCTGACGGNNCACGGCTGTAGGGGCGCGGCGCGGGAATTCCGGTTGCCCCCCAACTGCCCGCCGGGGTAAGCCTCTTCGCCATGGCTTCCCCTTCTTCCTTCTCCTTCGCCGCGCCCGACGGCACCGAACTCGCCTACCACGTCCGCGGCGAGGGCAGCCCGCTGGTCGCCCTGCCCGGCGGCCCGACGGACTCGGCGTACCTCGGCGATCTGGGCGGCCTGTCCCGTTACCGGCGGCTGATCATGCCGGACCTCCGGGGCACGGGCCGCTCGGCGACCCCCCGGGACCCGGCGTCGTACCGCTGCAACCGGATGGTGGCCGACGTGGAGGCCCTGCGCATGCGTCTGGGTCTGGACCGGATGGATCTGCTCGCGCACTGCGCCGGCGCCAACCTGGCTGTGCTGTACGCGAGTTGCCACCCCGAGCGCGTCGAGCGGCTGACCCTGATCACCCCGAGCGTCGCCGCCGTCGGCCTCACGATCAGCGGTGCGCTGCGTCTTGAGACCGTCCGGGCCCGCGCCGCGGAGCCCTGGTTCCCGGCGGCGTACGCGGCACTGGAGGCGATCACACAGGGCCGCGCGACGGCGGCCTCATGGGAGGCCATCGCCCCGTTCTCGTACGGCCGTTGGGACGCGGCGGCACGCGCCCATCAGGCCGCGGCGGACGAGCGGTCGAACCCCGAGGTCATGGCCGCGTACGGCGCGGAGGGCGCGTACGACCCGCCGGCCACCCGGGCCGCGCTGGCCCGTCTCACCGCGCCGGTACGGCTGCTCGCGGGCGAGGTCGACCCGGGCGCCCCGCCGGCCACGGTCGCCGCGTACGCGGCCCTCTTCCCCGACGCCGAACTGGTGATCCAGCCCGGCGCGGGCCACTTCCCCTGGCTGGACGACCCGGCCTACTTCGTGACCGCGGCCACGTGACCGATGAACTCCGCCCAGGCGTAGGAGGGGACGAGGAGGGCGGGACCGTGGGGGTCCTTGGAGTCACGGACGCCGATGCGGGGGGCGAGGGGGGCTACTTCGACGCAGTTCTGGCCGGGCTCACTGTACGAGGACTTGAACCAGTCCCGTCCCGGGGCGAGTTCGAGTGCGGCGTGAGGCTGGTACATGGTCTAGATCTCTCGTTCTAGTCGGTGCAGGAACTCGGGAGTCTTATCGGGCGGCAGCGCGTCCGCCACCATGACGTCGAACCGGCGGGTGAACCTGTCGACCTCACGAGGCTTGTCCGAGGTGGAGATTGGCCCCCAGGGAGTATCGATCGACACCCGTGGGGGGAAATCCTTGCCGAAGTCAAGGATGGCGAAGTCGCTGGTCGAACGATAGCCGGGGCGGAAGGGCAGCACCTGGATGGTGATGTGGCTCAGACTCGCCAGCGCCTCAAGTGCAGCGTACTGCTCACGCATGACCTCCACGCCGCCTACCGGATACCGCAGAGCCGCCTCGCCCACGACGACGTGGACCCGCACCGGGTTCTCGCGAGTGAGGATTTCCTGGCGCTTCATCCTCACCTCCACGCTGTTCCGGATGAACTCGGACGTGAACTCCTCGATCGCCTTGTGCGCCTCGTGGAGGGCGACGGCGTAGTCCCGGGTCTGAATCAGGCCATAGATGAGCGTCGGGTGATACGCCTTCACAGACCGCGCCTCCGGCTCAAGCCCCACGAAGCCCGGCATCCCGGCAGGCATCAGCCCCCGGTATTGCGTAAGCCAATCCTGCTGGTTGGACTCCTTGTTGAGGTTGACCAGCGACTCGATGACGTCCTCGTCCGTGACGCCGTACTTGTCCAGGAGTTTCCGCAGGTCACCGACGTTGCGGAAATTGAGTGCGCCGGTCTCGATCCGCAGCAGGCTGGCCTCCGAGATGCGCAGCCCCTGCACGGCCTGCTTCCGCGTGAGGCCACCTCCCCGGTCTCCGCCGCTACAGCCCTCCCTCAACTGACGAAGTTGCAAGCCAAGTTCAAGCCGCTGTGCCGTGCGTCCACGTTTGGGTGCCATGTGCAGAGTGTGACACCTCCAGTACAGAGCGCGCAGGCGAATGCGCAGATGCGGGCATAGTCCAATTTCACCTCCTCTGAAATTTCTGCGGAGTTTCGATTGCAGCTCGAAGGCCGGGATCGTCACCGTGGGTTGGCAACCACCCCACGGAACGGAGCCCCCCATGCCCCCCACTCTCCTCACCCACGACTGGGCCATGAGCTACCCCATGACCACCCGCAGCGTCCCCGTCGCCCGTATCCAGGCCCGCCGTCGCCTCACGGGCTGGAACTGGGCCGGGGACATCGAGGACGCCGTCCTCGTGGCGTCGGAGCTGGTCGCCAACGCGGCGGTGCACGCGAAGGTGCCGGGTCACCAACTGTGGCTGAGGTTGCGAGAGTTGGAGAACAACGAGCTGATCGTGGAAGTGTCCGACCCGGTACCGGCGTTTCCCGTGCCGGGCCGGCAGGGCCCCGGAGGCGAGCGTGGCCGAGGGCTGCGAGTCGTCGCCGCGCTCGCGGAGGAGCTGGACTGGTTCCTCAGGGCGGAACTCGGCAAGACGGTCCGCGCCCGCTTGGGCACGGTCGGCTGAACCCTCTCGGTCCGCAGGTGTTCAACCCGGTCGGCGCGTTCAACGCATCGCCGCCCTCCGACGGCTGACTCCCGGGTGTCCGGCCGACTTGACTGGACGAATGACCAGCCCCGACACCCCCGCACCAGGATCCGAACTGTTCACCGCACCCCTCTGGGGAGACCTGAAGGTCCGCTCAGCGCTCCACCCCGGGACCGAGGCCGGCCGCGAACGCAATCTCCGGCGGCTCCGGGGCCGCCGGCTGTTCGCGGACGAGCGGGCCTTCGAGTGGTACCGCTCCTGGGACCTGGAAGGTCTGGTGGGCGCGGTCTACCCCTACGTCGACGACGTGGGCCTGGACTTGTGCAACTACGCCACCACCTTCATGACCGTGTACGACGACCAGTTCGAGGGCACCTCGGCGACCGCGTCGGCCGAGGCGGCGGCCGAGGTGCGCACCTGTCTCGGAGTCATCGACGAACGGACCGACGTCCCCGCCACCTCCCCCCTGACCGGCATCTTCGCCGAGATCTGGCACGAGTGGCTACGCGCCGGGCTGTCCGCCGAGTGGCACGCCCGCGTCCGCACCGACTGGGTCTACTGCCTGACCTCGATGGCCCATGAACGCGTCGCGCTGCGCAGCGGAAAGCCGCTGCTCCTGGACCAGTACCTGTGGCTGCGCAGGGGCACCTCGTACATGCCGCTGTTCCTCGATCTGATCGAGCTGGCCCGCGGCCGGGAGTGCCCGCGCATCGCCTTCCACGCGCCGCCCCTCCAGATCATGCGCTGCATCACGATGGACGTCGTCAACTACATGAACGACGTCCTCTCGCTGCACAAGGAGATGGCCCGCGGGGACAACGACAACATCGTGCTCACCCTCCAGGGCACGTACGACTGCTCGCTGGACGAGGCGATCTCACGGGTGTGCGCGTCGGTCCGCGAGCAGGTGCGCCGGTTCGCCGAACTCCACGGCCGGCTCCCGGAGATGTGCGCCGACCTGGGGCTGTCCGGGGAGGAGACCGAGGCCGTGCTCGGTTACGGGCACGGCCTCGAGTGCTGGATCGGCGGCTACGACCCCTGGCAGCGGAGCAGCGCCCGCTACACGACCGCGTTCGCGCAGCGCCCCGCGGATCAGCGGTGGGCCTTCCG
>NZ_MUNF01000601.1 GCF_002154555.1 Streptomyces murinus | reverse complement strand
GTCTCCGGCAGCGACCCCGCCGGCCTCATGAACGTCATGGACCCCGGTGGCGACGGCAATTGCCCCGCCACCGGATGCCGCCAGCCTCCCTCGGACGACGGCGGTGGCGGTGGTGGCGGCGGCGGGCACCACAGTGGTGGCAGTTCCCACCACAGCTGTGGCTGGTCCCTCTCCTGCCACCTTTCCAGCTTCTCCCACAAGGTCTACTCCGCCGTCCAACGCCACCCCGTGATCGCCGCGGTCGTGGCCACCGCCGTTGTCGTCGGCTCGGTCGCCTGCGTCGCTGCGACCGCCGGAGGATGCGCAGCCGTACTCGTGGCAGGCGCCGAAGGATTCGCCTCAGCCGCCGAAGCAGGCAGCTTGGCAGGCGCCGTAGCGGGAGCCGCGACCGGTGTCATTGCCCAAGGCGGCGCTGTCGTCGTGGGAGCGGCGAGCATAGCCAGTGCGGGAGCGGCGGCCGTCGCCGAAGGAACAGAGACAGCGACCGCGTCCAGCGCCGCTTCCAGTTCCGGCGCCAAGGTTGCCGACACCGCAGCCGAGGGAACCGCCCGCTCGGGCGCCGCGGAGAGCGGCAAGCGAGCCGAGACTGCCGAACCACACAGTGGCGCCTCCGGATGCAACCACAGCTTCCTGCCCACGACCAAGGTCCTCATGGCCGACGGCCATGAAAAGAAGATCAA
>NZ_MUNF01000600.1 GCF_002154555.1 Streptomyces murinus | reverse complement strand
CGGCCATGAAAAGAAGATCAAGGACATCAAGCCGGGCGAAAAGGTCGAGGCCACCGACCCGGAAACCGGAAAGAACAACTCTCGCACCGTCGAGAAGCTGATCACCACCAAGCACGACAAAGACTTCGCCACCATCACCATCCGCAACCATGGCAAGTCATCGAAGATCACCGTCACCCACCCCTTCTGGGTCACGTCCGAACACGCGTGGATCGACGCCAGCGGCCTGAAAGCGGGTATGCGACTGCACTCCGCCTCCGGCGCCGCGGTCACCATCACCGCCGTCCGAATCTGGCACCACGAGCACCTGACCCACGACCTGACCGTCGCCGTCACCCACACGTACTATGTGCTGGCGGGGGCCACTCCGGTCCTGGTTCATAACTGCAATCTCTCTGCGCGAGCGAGCGAAATTCATGCCGCTGAGCCGGATGAATTTATTCGTAAGAACGTGAGCACTGTGTCTGTAGTTCGGGCGGATACCCCTCACGGTCCGATCAACGTCGTTGCGGGATCTGGCGATGGCCTGACACCCGCGCAGATGTCCGCTATCGGCAAGGGTGAGATGGCCGCCGAAAATATTCCAGGCACCCATGCAGAGCAGAACGCCCTACTCTTCATCAATGAAATGGGCTGGACTCCCACGGCGGGGGGCACCTCTCGCAATGTATGTCTGGGTGTGTGTGCGCCGCTCATCCGAGGCACCGGCGGTAAGATGATGGGTCAGGTGTATCCCGGAAACGGTAAGACGACAACTCGCCAGAGGAGTTTTGAGTGGTAGTCGATGAGGCGGTTGCGGCCACCATCAGAGGGCAGTCGTACGCTCAGGTTGCAACCTTCGTGGCGAGCTGTGCGGAGCGGATGGTGCAGGTCTTCACGGGGTTGTGTGGCGACGACCCCGCGCGGAGTAGTGACGTCGATTTCGTCGTCCACGCCGTAGGGGACCTTTGGAAACCTGGAATTCCGGGTGGTTCATTCCGGAGCTACGTGGAGACCCTGGAAGGCTTCCAAGAGTTGGAACCGTCCGACGAGGAGATCGTTGGGGTAGCGGGAATCTACGCCTTCTACTCGGTTCTTGCGTTGCGTTATGCAAGCCTCTACCGGTCCAGCGCCGATTCCGAGGATGCGCTCAAATGTGCACACGCCTGCGTGACTGCGATGGGGCAATTGGATCAGAACATCCCAGGAGCGGAATTCTTCGCACAGGAGGCTGGATCTCAGCGACGTGCAATTTCCGGACCTCCGCTAGAGGATTTGAACTCGGGTCACCTTTCGCAACTCAGGGAGTCTGACCGTACTGTTGGTCGGGAGCGCCTAGTGGCGATTCAGAGCCGATTGACAGGCTGAGCTAGGGAAGAATTCAGGAGCCCCGTCGAGACACATCTCGACGGGGCTCCTGAGGCGTTTGACGGCAGTAGATGACGGCAACGTCAGTGGACCGAGGCGGCGCGGGGCGGCTTGCTCGCGCTGGAGGCGGAGTCGGACGTGGGCGTAGACGGTTGCGGTAACGCCGATGTGGGCGTGGCCGAGGAGTTCCTTGATGACGACGAGGTCGACGCCCTGTTCCAGGGGCAAAGTGGCGGTCGAGTGTCGGAAGTCCGGCAGCGGATCGTCCGGAGTCCGGAGCTGTGGACGGGCGGTGCGGTGGAACTTCACCCCGCCGTCGTGGAATTACTCGGAGGTCAGGGTGAGTACGGTGGCCGGCGAGGGCACGACGGCGAACGCGCCACGCGGGCCATCCACAGTGGTGCCGTAGGTGCTGCACCAGGTGCGGTACAGCTTGCGGGCCTGATCGGCGCGGACGACCTGCCGCAGGACCGCCGTGGTGATCGCGTCCCGCAGCCAGGGGTTCTCCAGGCGCCGGATGACGCCGATCCGGCCGAGCCTGTCGCGGAGGACGGCCCGGGTCGGCGGGCGGGAGGTTCGCGGGGTCGGTGCTGACGAACTCGGGCTTGACGTCCTCGCCGCCACACACGCCATGTGCAGGCCGTCCCCGTTGTGGGACACGACCCAGATGCCGGAGGCGGTACGGGCGGCGCGCGCGTACGTGCCGTCCTCATAGACCTGCCGGGCGGGGATGACCAGTCGTCAGGACATGGCTCATCGGGTGCTCCTCGCGGTGTGCGGTTGTGCCCGCCGTAGCCACTCGCGCCCCAGCGTTACGACGCACCGAGACCACGGGATGGGGGGCCAGCCGAGGATGTCTCGCCGAATCCGGTAGGTGCTTGTGCACGGCCGGGGCTCCTGTGGCGCGTTGCCCAGGAGGACGGTGGCCGGGCAACTGCCCGGCGGGGCAGCAGATGGTCGGGTCGGCCGGAGACCTTTTGCGGCGCGGGCCGCGCACGGACAGGGGGACCGTGCGTGGCACCACCACAGCCTGCTGCACCATCGAGCTCGTGCCCGGGTGAAAGCGAGCGCGGCGAGTGCGCCCGCGTCGTGGAACGGGCGTGCAGCGTGCGGGTGCGCTCCAGCCGTCCCCGGTCGGGCTCGCCTGCCATGGGGCGGGACCGAGGGCGACGAGGCGCTGTTGCTCGACCGCTCCGTCGTGACCGTGTTCGCTGTTGGGGGCCTTGGGCGTCAGCGTGGTCGGCAGTGCGCGAATTCCAGGAATGTGGGTGGCGCTTGGCCGCGAACCCATGTGCAGGTCGTGGTTTCGCTGTCCTGGCGGAGCGGGTTTTGGAGGCTACGGCTGTTCTTCCCGGTCGGCCCGGGCGCGATTGGGGTGGTGGGTGGCGCGGCCGGTGGCCGCAGGGGTGCGTGGGCGGAGGCGTTCGCCCTGGGGGCCGAACATGATCAGGTATTCGACCGGGGCGCCGGGGCTGGTGTTCGTCACTCCGTGCGGGGTGCGGGTGTCGAACTCGGCGACGTCTCCGGCGGTCAGGAGGAGATCCTGGTCGCCGAGCGCGAGCCACAGCCGCCCGTACAGGACGCACAGCCACTCGTAGCCGTCGTGGGAGACCTGACGGGGACGCGCGGGAGGGTCCTCCTCAAGGGCGGGCAGGACGTGCTTGTGGGCGTGCAGGCCGCCGACGTACCGGGTCAGCGGCAGCACCGCCTTGTCGTCGCCGAAGCTCAGCGGTGCCGTGGCGCGCGGCTCGGCCGCGGGGGCGGGTGCCGTGCCGGCCAGCTCGTCCAGGCCGACGCCGTACTCCTTCGACAGGTGCAGCAGCACTTCCAGGGTGGGCCTGCGCCGGCCGGTCTCCATCCGGGACAGCGTGCTGGACGCGATGCCGGTCGCGCCGCTGACAGCGGCGAGCGTCGCGCCGTGGCGCTCACGCGCGGCCCGCAACCGGGGCCCCAGCGCGGCCAGCGTGCCGTCCACGTCGTCGACCGCCACCACTCCCGCTCCCTTCTGTAGACCATGCCGTTTCACGACTCTGTCCTGCGAGTTTGCCAGAATGTCAACGCTGATCGCGTCGGGCGGGTGCCGCGTCGCATGATCGACGGGCAGGCGTGCCCACCGCGAACCGAGGAGAAGTCCATGCAGCCCGAGCCCACCGCCGCCCTCCGTCACCGCACCGTCGAGGCCCCCGCCGGCCGCCTGCACCTGGTCGAGCAGGGTAGCGGCCCGCTGGTCCTGCTCGTGCACGGCTTCCCCGAGTCCTGGTACTCCTGGCGCCACCAGCTCCCGGCCCTCGCCGCGGCCGGCTACCGGGCGGTGGCGATCGACGTGCGCGGATACGGCCGCTCCTCCAAGCCGGCGGCGACCGACGCCTACCGGATGCTCGACCTGGTGGCGGACAACGTCGCCGTCGTGCACGCCCTCGGTGCAGAGAGCGCGGTGGTCGTGGGCCACGACTGGGGCTCCAACATCGCCGCCGCCTCCGCCCTGCTCCACCCCGAGGTCTTCCGCGCCGTCGGCCTGCTGAGCGTCCCCTACGCGCCGCCCGGCGGCCCCCGCCCCACCGATGTCTTCGGCCGGATCGGCGGCCCCGAGCAGGAGTTCTACGTCTCCTACTTCCAGGAGCCCGGCCGCGCCGAGGCGGAGATCGAGCCCGACGTCCGGGGCTGGCTCGCGGGCTTCTACGCGGCCCTGTCCGCCGACACCATGCCCGCCCAGGGCGAGCCCGACCCGCACTTCGTCGCCCGCGGCGGCCGGCTGCGCGACCGCTTCCCCGCGGGGGTCCTCCCGGCCTGGCTGAGCGAGGACGATCTCGACGTCTACGCCGGGGAGTTCGAGCGCACAGGCGTCACCGGCGCACTCAACCGCTACCGCAACATGGACCGGGACTGGGAAGACCTCACCCCGCACCGCGGCGCCCCGATCACACAGCCGTCCCTGTTCATCGGCGGCGCCCTGGACG
>NZ_MUNF01000060.1 GCF_002154555.1 Streptomyces murinus | reverse complement strand
GCACCCGCCCCACCCGTCACCTCACCGGCGCGGCCGTCACCGCCCTCGCCACGCTCGCCTCGGGCGGCCGGCCGCCGAAGGCGAGCGTGGCGAGGGCGGTGACGTCGGCGACGGTGAGGTGACGGGTGGGGCGGGTGCCTTGAACGTCAGCGGTGTCTCGGGTGTCGGGGGTGTCCCGGGTGTTCATTCGCCGAGCCTTCTCAGCAGGTCGGCGTGGGCGCCCGCCAGCCGCTCGGCGGTCTCGCGCACGGCCGTCTCCTCCGTCGCCAGATACCGGCGTACGGCCTCCACCACCACCTGCTCGGGCGTGCGCCCCTGTGCGTCGGCGAGGTCGGAGAGTGCCTGGTGGGTGGCGGGGTCGAGGTGCACGGTCAGTGGGCGCATGACGGCCAGCCTAGGCGCGTGATCAGGGACCGGACCACGGGATTACGAGCCCGCCGGGGCCGTCCTCGTGCCGGCCGGCCGGTCGCCGCTCCCGCAACGGGTCGCCACCCACACACCCGCCAGGGCGACCACCGCCATGGCGAAGAACACGACGGCGAACGCGGCGGGATGGGCGGCGGTGCCGCCGCCGAGGGCCGCGAAGGCGGCGCCCGCGGCGGCGAGGAGCAGGGCGTTGGAGAGGGCGTCGGAGATCTGAAGGGCGGCGGAGTTGGCACCGGCCTCCTCGGGGGCGGACAGACGCAGCAGCAGGACGCTGGTGGAGGAGATCACCAGGCCCATGCCCAGGCAGCCGAAGGCCCAGACGACGGCGACGATCCAGGCCGGTACGGCGGGCAGCAGCACGCTCGGCGCGGTCGCCAGGGCGGCGACCACCAGCACCATCCCGGCGGTCATCAGCCGCTCCCGGTGCGGCGCGAGGCGCGGCCGGGACTGGAGCCAGGAGCCCAGCGCCCAGGTGCCGCCGCCCGCGGCCAGGGAGAGTCCGGCGAGCGTCGGCGACAGGCCGCGCTGGGTGACCAGCATCAGCGGCACGAAGGACTCGGCGGCGACGAACGATCCGGCGCATACCCCGCGCAGCAGGACGACGGAGGGCAGGCCGCGGGCGGCGCGGTAGGTGCCGCGTGGCAGCAGGCCGAGGACGGCGGGGACCAGCAGGGCGGCGCCGGCCGCGGCGGGGACCAGGGAGAGGGGGCGCAGGTCCTGGGCGGCGTACTGGACGAGCCCGGCGCCGAGGGCGATACCGAGGGCGAGCCGGATGCGCCGGCGGTCGAGGGGGGCGGGGGCGGCCTCCGCGTCGACCGGTCCCGACGCCCGGCGGCGTATCTGGGGCAGGGCGAGGGCCAGCGGGAACACGACGAGGACGGGGATGCCGAGGAAGACCCAGCGCCAGCCGAGCTGTTCGGTGACGGCGCCGGAGGCGAGGGGGCCGACGATGGACGGCACGACCCAGCCGGCCGCGAACGCCGCCATGATCGCGGGGCGCAGCCGCTCGGGGTAGGCGCGGCCGACGACCACGTACAGCGCGACGATGACGAGGCCGCCGCCGAGTCCCTGTACGGCGCGGCCGAGGATGAACACCCACATGGTCTGGGCGGTGCCGGCTATCACCAGGCCCGCGGCGAACGAGCCGATGCCGGTGGTCAGCGCGGCGAGCGGGCCGCGGCGGTCGGCCCACTGGCCGGCCAGGACCATGCCGAAGAGGCTGGTGGTGAAGAAGCCGGAGAACGCGAAGGCGTAACTCGCCACGCCGTTCAGTTCGCGGGCCGCGACGGGCATGGCGGTGCCGACGGCGGTCGCCTCGAAGGCGATCAGGAACACGACGGACACGATGCCGACGCTCAGCGCCCGGTGGGCCCGGCCCAGCACCCCGCCGCCCTGCTCGAAGCCTTCTTCCACCACGACGTCGTCGACCCGGGACCCCAGCACGCTCATGCCCGCCAGGGTAAGGCCCACAACCCCGGATGACTCCTGTCGAAGGTCCCCCTCCCCCCTGCGACCTTGGACCTAGTGGCTCGAAGCCGTGAACCAGCTCCTGTCCATCACGACCGGCCCGAGCCGGTTACCCCGCCGCAGAGCAGCCGGGCCAGGACACCCGAGCGGTCAGGCCGCCGGAGCACCGGTGCGGGCCGCGAACTCACGGACGCCCTCGATCCGGGTCGGCCCGTACAGCAGCCCGGCCGTCAGCGCCCGCAGCGAGGGCCGCCGCACCTCCTGCGGCGCCTCTTGCTCGACCCGCCGCAGCGCGGCGAACGTCTGCTGGCCATCGCCGAGCGCGTTCCACATGCGGGCGACGTCGGTCCATGCCCGCGCCCGCCGCTCCGCCGTCGACATCCGGTCGACGTCCAGGCGGGCCGCGACCGGCACCGCCTCGTCCGGGGTGCCCAGCGCGTTCAGCACGCCGATCCGGTACACGTCGACCTGCGTCCGGGTCGCCTCCACCGTGAACAGGCCGGGAACCGCGGCCCGCCGACTGGCCTCCTCCTCAGCCTCCTCCAGCAGCGACAGGGCCGTTGTCCTGTCCCGGCCGGTCGCCGCCGAGTACGCGCCGGTCAGCAGCAGCGTCGTCCGCACCGCGCCGGTGTGGTCGCGGGAGGCGTCCAGGTCGGCGGCCTCCTCGGTCAGCAGATGCACCGCGGCCGTGGACCGGCCCGAGCGGCGCATCGCGATCGCCAGCTGCCGGGAGGCCTCACCGACGGCCACCGGCGCCACTCCGGTCTTCACGGACGTCGACCCGACCACGCTGTGCGTCACCGATCAGCTCGTCATGGAGGCCGTCACCGACCGTACCCGCGCCGTGATGCCGGTCCTGTTCGGCGGCCGGGCCGTCAACCTCTCCGGCGTCCGCAAGGAACTGGTCGGCCGGGACATCTCCATCGTGGAGGACGCCGCGCACGCCTTCGGCTCCCGCAACGGCGCCCGCCGCGTCGGCACCACCGGAGACCTGACCTGCTTCAGCTTCGGCCCGATCAAGAACCTCACCTGCGGTCAAGGCGGCGTCGTCATCCCGCGCAGCCTCACCGAGGCCGCCACGCTCCGCCGTCTGCGGATGCTCGGCGTCGTCCAGTCGCAGGCCGAACGCGGCCAGACCACCAGCTACGGCGTGGAAGGCTTCGGACTGCGCTACCAGATGTCCGGCATCAACGCCACGATCGGCCTCGTCCAGCTCGACCACTTCGACAAGGCCGAGACGACCCGCCGGATCCTGTGGCGCGCCTACCGGCGGGCCCTCGCCGCCCTGGACGGCGGGCGCCTGGTCGACGTCGATGTCGACCGCTCCGTGCCGCACCTGTGCCAGATCCTCATCCCGAACAGGGACGGGGTACACAAGCAGATGAAGGCCCGCGGTGTCGGCGTGGGCGTCCACTACCCGCCGAACCACCTGCAACCCGCGTTCGCCCGGTGGTGCCGCGACTTGCCCGCCACCGAGCAAGTCGGGCGCGAGGTCCTGACGTTGCCGTTCCACCAGCACCTCTCCGAGAACGACATCGACCAGGTCGTCACCGCCCTCGGGCAGGCCCTCAAGACCGCGGGAGCCGCATCATGCGCCAGGCCGTGATCGGGAGGCGGCAAGGCAGACCGGCGAGCCGGTGACCGCCGCCCGCCAGCACTGCGCGACCCTCATCGCGGCAGAGACGGCTCGCCACGTCGGCCAGCCCCAGCAGTGACCGGCCGGCCCGCTGCGGCGGCCAGGACCTCGTCCACCAGCCGGTCCGCCGCGTCCGGGCGGCCGTACGCACGGGCCCGCTCCGCCATGGCCCGCCGGAGGTGGGCGTCAGCCAGGAGGGGGCCCACCGCTGTCTGCAATTGGGCCGCCGTCACCTCGCCGGTCAGCGCGACCGCCGCCCCGGACTGCTCCAGATGCCGGGCGTTGTGGACCTGTTCGTTCCCCGCGGACGACGCCAGCGGTACGAACACCGCGGGCTTGCCCAGCGCGGTCAGCTCCGCCAGCGTCCCCGCCCCGCTCCGTGACACCACGACGTCCGCGAGGGCCAGAACGTCGGGCAACTCGCCGCTGACGAATCCGGCCAGGTGGTAGCGGGCCGCCAGCTCGGCCGGGAGCCCGGCCGCCCGCGCCCGCAGGCCCGCTTCGTTCGCCGGGCCGCACTGGTGGATGACGTTCGCCCGCCCCAGCAGCCACTGCACCGACTCGCCGACCAACTCGTTGATCTGCTGCGAGCCCTGCGCCCCACCGGTCACATACACGGTCGGCAGCCGCCGGTCGAAGCCCCACAGGCCCAGCGCCTGGACGGCTTTGTCCGCCTGTCCGGACAGCACCTCAGGCCGCACCGGGTTCCCGGTCACCACCGCGATCGCGCGCGCCGACTCCGACAGCAGCCCGAGCGTCGACTCCGACGACACGCAGATCCGCGCCGCCGCCGACGCGAGCTTCCGGTTCGCCAGACCCAGCCGCACCGTCTGCTCGTGCAGCACGAGCGGCCGGTGGCACATCCGCGCCGCCAGCCCGGCCGGAACCGCCACGTAACCGCCCGTCGCGAGGACGACATCCGGCCGGAAACCGTCGATGGCCCGCCGCGCCTGCAACACGCCGAGCGGCACCCGGGCCATGTCCCGTACGTTCGCCGGCGACGCCAGCTTGAGCGGGTTCTTCGAGCGGCGGATCTTGCCGGTCGCCACCGTGGTGAAGGCGATGCCCTCGGCCGGGGCGACGCGCGCCTCCAAACCTTCGGCCGTTCCGATCCACAGAGTCTCGAGCGCCCGCCCCTCGGCGGCGAGCCGGGCCTTCAGCGTGCGCACCGCGGTCAGCGCGGGATATGTGTGTCCACCCGTACCGCCGCCCGTGACGACGAGACGAAAAGGGGCGCTGTGCATCGGGACCGCTCCTCGGCGAAAGGAAGATCAGACGACGCCACGGTAGCGGCTACACGTGCCCCGCCCGCCTGGCTCGCACGAATCCACGCCACGCGGTCACCGCCCCCAGGTCACCGTGCACACCGCGTGCCGCGTCGTCCCCGCCGGCACCTCCACCAAAATGTCCGTCGCCGCCGCGGTGCAGGCGTCTCCCGCCGACATCCTCGCTCGCCCCGTCACCGCGGCCGCTAGGGCCTGTCTGACAAATTGTCAGACAGGCCCTAGGACCTCTCATTTGGATCAAGCCGGGCCCGCGAGCCCCGGCATCGCGCCCTGATCCGGCCTGATCCAAACGGAAGACCCTAGTCCGCCCTCCCATGAACGCCGTATGGCAGTCACATTGCATCCGGCCCAGATCCCTTGAGCACCCCTTCACCCCCGCCATACGGTCGTCCCATCAACACGGCCGTGTGCCCGAGTGGTTCAGGGGCTCGCCTGCAAAGCGAGTTACGCGGGTTCAATTCCCGCCACGGCCTCCAAGCGACCCGCTCCCGTCAGAGCGGCAGGTCGTCGGCAGTACCCGGCATGCCTTGTGCGGTCCTGGTGGTGATCACGCGGGGCTTCCGGCGTTCGTCTCGCGGTGGATCGCGTCCGCGACCGTGTCCCGGATCTGTGATCTGGACGGTGTGCGGCCCGGTCCTTCGAAAGTGCGCGAGAACAGCGGTTCGGTCCAGACGGGGTTCGCCGTTGCCGCGAGGGGATACCCACAGCGAGCGGCCTCGGGCCGCCCGGTGATTTCCGGCTCTCTCTCCACTGTCTCAGAGCACCCCGCCCGACTCGTCCTGGAAGGTGTCCGTCCAGTAGTGCCAGGTCGTGCCCGGGAGGGTGGCGGTGGGGTCGAGGGTGGTCAGGGTGTGGAGCATGGCGGCGGCCAGTTGGTCGTAGGAGGTCGTCGTCAGTTCGTGGGAGAGGTGCTGGTCGATGGTGCGTTCGTGGTGGAGGAGCCAGAGGGTGAACGCGAGGGTGGAGACGTCGGTGTTGAGGGGGTAGAGGGCGGCCTCGGGGGCGGAGAAGGTCAGTACCGCGCCCGTGCGGCCGTCGACGACCAGGCTGTGGTCCTCGACCAGATGGCCGAGGCGGATCAAGTGGTCGCAGTGGGCCGGGAGTTCGGCCAGGGGGTAGTCGGCGCGCTCCTGGCTGAAGTACTCGCGCAGCGTCGGCAGCGGGGCGTCCGGGTCGGTGAAGAAGAGGACCGCCTCCTCGGGCAGCCCGGTCTCGCACAGGAAGCGGCGGGTCGGCTCATGGGTGAGCGTGGCCGGGAAGTCGACGTCCTCGAAGCGGGCCACCCTGCCGTGCCCGAACTCCTGGTCGAGGACGCGCGCGGGGATGTCCAGGGTGAGCCCGGACCTCGCACCGGGGCCCGCGGCGAGCGCGAGCGGGCGGATCAGGGCCGCCGCCTTCCAGTACGGCGGCACCCGGCCGTCCGTGCCCTCCTCGAAGAGGGCGAGCAGCCTGCGGGACGCCTCGGCGACCGTCCGCGGGCCGTACTGCCCGGCCAGTGAGGCGAACCGGCCGCGCAGGCCCGCCAGTTCCTCGGTGACCGCGGCGAACCGCAGCAGCGTGTCGAGGGACGGCGCGAAGGGGCGCCATTCGGCGGGGGCGCGGAGATACGCCGTCGTGATCTCGCCCGTGTCGCCGTCGAGCAGGATCGACTCCCGCTCCATGCCGGCCGGATTGAGCAGCTCGCCTATCACCAGGCGGTCCCGCAGCTCCTCCGCCAGCTGGAAGGGGCCGTCCGCCGCGTCCGCGAGGGTGCGCAGACCGTGGGCGCGCAGGGTCGAGAAGGTCAGCACATCGGTGACGGCGGGCAGCCCGGGGCCCGCGAGCAGACCCCGCGTCGCGGCATGCGTGACATGGCGGTCCAGCTCGGCCTCGGTCAGCGTGATCGCCGCTGTCCCGGCATCCGTCGTCGTACCCATCGCTCCCCCGCGATCGTGCCCGTGCGTGACAAAGGCATGAGCGCCCGTGCCCCGGCTCCCCCACCGCTGAGCACATTACGCCGCCCCACTGACAACGCCCCCTCGGCAGAAGGACGTCGGGCGGCCCCGAAGCGTTGCGCGGCGACGGTCAGCGGTCGGTGACCACGGCCGCCTGGGGGCGGATCGGGAGCCGGTTGACCGGGCGCCCGGTGGCCGCGCGGACGGCGGAGGCGATGGCCGCCGGGGACGTCACCACCGGCACCGCGCTGACCGACTTGGCGCCGAACGGCGCGACCACGTCCCGCTCCTCCACCAGCTTGACGATCCGGATGTCCGGCACGTCCAGGGCGGTCGGCAGGGCGTACCCGGTCAGATCGGGGTGGCGGATCAGCCCGCGCGGGGTGCGCAGGTTCTCGGTGAGCGCGATGCCCACGCCCTGGGTGACGCCCGCCTCGATCCGGGCCGCCAGCTGGGCGGGGTTGAGCACCCGGCCCACGTCCTGGGCGACGGCCAGCTCCACCACCCGCACCGAGCCCAGCTCGATGTCCACGTCCACCACCGCGCGGATCGCGCAGAACGCCAGGCCCACGAACGCGTCGCCCTGCCCGGCCGCGTCCAGCGGCTCGGTGGGGTGCGGACGGCACTGCGCGGTGGCCCACAGCTCCTTGCCGTCCAGCGCCTCGGTGACGGTGGTCGAGAGCACCCCGTCGTACGAGGTGATCTTGCCGTCGTCGATCTGGAGCAGCTCCGTCGACATGCCGAACTTGTGGGCCAGTGGCTGGAGAAGCTGGGTGCGGACCATCTTCGCGGCCCGCTCCACCGCGCCGCCCGACACCCAGGTGTGCCGGCCCCGGCTGCCCGGTCCTGACGGCGGCTGGTCGGTGTCGACCGGGGCGACCCGGACCTCCTCGATGCCCAGGGTCTCCTGGACGATCTGCCGGGCCAGCGTGGTGAATCCCTGGCCGGCCTCCACGGCCGCGCACAGCACGGTCGCGATGCCGTCGTGGACCTTGACCGTCGCCGTGGACACCTCGTCGGCGCCTTCTCCGCCGAGCATGTGCACCATGCCGAGGCCGTAGCCGACGCCCCGGCGCACCGCGCCCGGCTCCCCCGCGCCCTCGGGTCCGCCGGGCAGCAGCCAATCCTCCTCGGGGGTGTCCTTGGGCAGCTCCGGGAGCGGGAAGTCCCGTACGGCCTGGAGGAGTTCAGCGACCGGGGCCGGGCAGGTCACGGTCTGGCCGATGGGCAGCACATCGCCGGTCGCAAGCGCGTTGCGCAGCCGCAGTTCGGCCGGGTCCATGTCCAACTTGCGGGCCAGCTTGTCCATTTGGGCCTCGTACGCGGCGCACACCTGCATCGCGCCCTCGCCGCGCACATGGCCGGAGGGCGGGTTGTTGGTGCGGACGGCCCAGCCCTCGATGAACGCGTTCGGCACGACGTACGGCCCGCACGCGAAGGAGACGGCGGCCGCCAGCGCCTCCGCGGAGGTGTCGGCGTACGCGCCCGCGTCGAGGAGGATCTGCGCCTCCACCTTCACCAGGTTCCCCTCGGCGTCCGCGTGATGGCGGTAGCGCAGCAGGGTGGGGTGGCGGTGGGCGTGGCCGAGGAAGGACTCCTCGCGGCTCGCGGTGAGCTTCACCGGGAGGCCGGTGCGCAACGCCAGCAGGCCGAGCGGGAGTTGGAAGCTGCCGTCCTCGCGGTCGGCGGTGGCGCCGGGCACCCCGGTGACCACGATCTTCACCCGATCCGGGGACAGTCCGAAGCAGGCCGCGGCGGTGTCGCGGTCGTGGTGCGGGTCGGTGGAGGCCAGATACAGCTCCACCCCGCCGTCGGGGCGCGGCACCGCGAGTCCGGCCTCGGCGCCGATCGGGGCGGGGTCCTGGCGGCCGATCCGGTACAGCCCCTCGACCACGATCTCGCCGGCCGCGTCCGCGTCGCCGTGGCGCAGCGGGATGTGCCGGATCAAGTTGCCGTCGGGGTGCAGGGGTTCGGCCTCGAACGCCTGCTCGGGGTCGGTCACCGGGTCGAGGATCTCGTACTCGACGATGATCGCGGCGGCGGCCATCCGCGCGGTGTCCGGGTGGTCGGCGGCGACGGCGGCGATGGCCTCGCCGTGGTGCCGTACGACCTCGGCGGCGAACACCGGCCGGTCGGGGGTGCCCCGGCCGTGGCGGGGGGTTCCGGGCACGTCCTCGTGGGTGATGACGGCGCGCACGCCGGGCATCTCGCGGGCGTGGGAGGTGTCGACGGACACGATCCGGGCGTGCGCGTGCGGGGAGCGCAGGACGGCCGCCCAGAGCAGGCCCTCGGCCCACAGGTCGGCGGCGTACGGGAAGGTGCCCTCGGTCTTGGCGCGGGCGTCCGCGTGCGGCAGCGAGACGCCGAGGCCGTGCAGTACCTGCTCGGGCTCGGGGGCGGGTTCCGCGGTGGCGGTGGCGGCTTCGTCGCTCACGCCTGGCCTCCGTCCTGGCCGTAGTGCTGGTCGTACGGGCCGGGCGTGTCGCCGTAGCCGTCCGGGGTCGGTGGCGGCGTGTCGAAGGCGCCCGGCGCCTCGAACACCGACGGGCCCGCGCCGCCGGAGCCGGGGCCCGCCTGGTGCGGTACGCGCGCGTCGTCGGCGTCCGCGGCCGTCTCCGGTTCGGGGGCGTGCGCGGCCTCGCGTTCGGCGACGACCTCCTGGACGGCCTGGACGACGCCCCGGTAGCCGGAGCAGCGGCACAGATTGCCGCACAGGGCCTGCCGGGTCTCCAGTTCGGTGGGCGCGGGGTTGCCCTCCAGCAGGTCGTGCGCGGTCATCGCCATGCCGGGCACGCAGAACCCGCACTGCACGGCGCCGCACCGGGCCAGCGCCCGCTGCACGTCCGAGGGGTGCCCGTCCTGGGCCAGCCCCTCCACGGTGCGCACCTCGGTGCCGGCCGCGGTGACCGCGGGCACCAGGCAGGAGGCCACGAGCCGCCCGTCGACCTGCACGTTGCAGGCCCCGCACTCGCCCTGCGAGCAGCCGTCCTTGGCCCCGGCGAGGCCGAGCCGCTCGCGCAGCACGTAGAGCAG
>NZ_MUNF01000006.1 GCF_002154555.1 Streptomyces murinus | reverse complement strand
AGCAGGCCGAAGTGGCCGCGGGCGCGGAGCTGTTCGAGGGTGGTGCCGGGGGGCAGGCCGCGGCCACTTCGGCCTGCTCGGCATGGTCGAACGGGCCGCACAGGCGGGCGCCCGCATCCGCATCGGCCGCGGCACCCATCCTCGCGGCACCGAGGTACGGGTCGAACTCCCCCTGCGCACCCCGGAATCCTGAAAGGAGGCACGGCACACCCATGCGGCAGCACCCGAACGACCCCGGCATACCGGCCTTCCAGCCGCCCGCCCGATTAAGGCTGCTGGTGGCCGACGACAACCCCGTGGTGCGCGCCGGCCTGACCGCGCTGCTCACGGACCGCGCGGACACCACCGTGGTGGCGCAGGCGGCGGACGGCCGCGAGGCGTACGAGGCCGCGCTACGGCACCATCCGGACGTCATCCTCCTCGACGTCCGGATGCCCGGCGTCGACGGCATCTCGGCATTGCCCCACCTGGCGCGCCTCGCGCCCGTCATGATGCTCACCTACAGCCATGAGGCCGAGACGGTGCGGGAGGCGCTGCGGCTGGGGGCGGGGGGATACCTGGTACACGGCGAGTTCACCGCCGAGCAGCTGGTCCGCGCCGTACGGGACGTCCATGAGGGCCGGCCGCATGTGACACCGGGGGCGACACGAGCGTTGGTGGACGCATTGCGGGAGAGTGCAGCTGCACACACGGACTCTCAACTCGCCGCCACGGAAGGCCAAAATACCTCCCCTGCTCCTTCACAACTGCAATCCTCTATGGGACAGTCGATCCGTTCGCGGTTCCGGCTGAGTGCCAGGGAGGCGGAGATCATGGACCTCATCGCGTCCGGCATGACCAACCAGCAGATCGCCGCCGCCTGCTTCATCAGCGAGAAGACGGTCAAGAACCACATCAACCGCATCTTCGCCAAGCTCCAGACCGCCACCAGGTCCCAGGCCGCGGCGAAATGGCTGGGGGTGGCGTGAGATGCCGGACCGCACCGGCGCCGACGCCGTGAAATGGGCCCGGGGTTGGGCCCTGGGACCCTCGGCCGAGCGGGTGGTCGCCCCGTACGGTGCCCCGATCGGACGCGCAGCTGGAGGGGACAACCGTGAGCAAATGGTTCAACACCACCGTGACGTATCTGATGACCCGCGCCGCGCGCAACGACCGGGGCCAGACCGCGGTGGAGTACCTCGGCATCATCGCGGTGGTGGTGGCGATCGTGCTGGCGATCACCGGCACGAGCATCGGGCAGACGATCTACGACGCGATCACCTCGAAGATCTCCGAGGTCACCGGCGGCTGACCCGTCCGGTCCACGACGCGGGGCAGGCCTTCCCCATCTATCTCACGGTGGTGGCGGGCCTGCTCTTTCTCGCGCTCGCCTATCTCGCGGTCGGCCAGGCGGCGGTGAACCGGGGCGGCGCCCAGACGGCCGCCGACGCCGCGGCGCTCGCGGCGGCCCAGGACGTGCGGGACCAGCTCACCGGCCAGTGGCTGAAGGTCCTGCTCGACCCGGCCCAGTGGCAGGCCGTCTTCGACGGTGACACGCCCCTCGACGACGACCCCTGCGGACGGGCCGGGGAACTGGCCGGGCAGAACGACGCCCGGCTGACCGGATGCGCTCCGGCCGGGCCGCTGAAGTACCGGGCCGAGGTGCGGACGGACAAGTCCGTCGGCCACTCCGTCGTACCCGGCACGGAGAAGTTCCGCTCGACGGCCTCCGCCACCGCGGAGATCGAGCCCCTGTGCACCTTCGCGCTGCCGCCGAAGGGTGACGGGGACGCTCCCGCGCACGGCGCCGCGAAGCCGGATCTGCCCCGGCTCACCTGCAAGGACAAGGTGTGGGACCTGGACCCGGACGACCCGTCGGGACTGCCCGGGCCCGAGGACCTCTTCGATGTGCATCTGGCCGACTGACGAACGACCGACTGGCGAACGATGAGTGACGAAGGAAGCGGACTATGACCATGCGGTTCACCGCGAAGACCCGCAGAGGGATGGTCGCCCTGGCCGTCGCGGCCGGACTGGCCGCGGGCGCGGCCGGGTGCGGCAGCGGCGGCGACGACGGCAAGCGGCCGGCGCAGCCGGCGTCCGCTTCCAGGACGGCCGGGGCAGGGCCCAGCGCCCAGGAGGGGCACTCGGACGAACCGCTGGCCGAACTGCGCGGCTCCGACGGCCTGAGCCTCCGGATCACCTCCGCGCAGCGGGACTCCGGCGGGTTCGTGACCATCAACGGCACCCTGAAGAACGACGGCGCCCAGAGCGTCGTCATCCCCTCCGCGCTCAGCGGCAACGAGACCGAGATCATCAAGAACGGCAGATCCCTGGGCGGGGCCACGCTGGTCGACCCGAAGGGCAAGAAGCGGTACTACGTGCTGCGGGACACCGAGGGCCGGCCGCTGACCACGACGGGCTTCTCGACCCTGCGGGCCGGTGACACCCTCGCCGTCTTCATGCAGTTCCCGGCACCGCCCGCGAACCAGGTGGAGTTCCAGCTGCCCACCTTCTCCTCCGCCACCCTCCCCATCTCCGGCTGAGGCACCCGTGACCACCCGACCCCGGCTCGCCCTCACCCTCGCCTCCGCCGCGTTCCTGCTGGCCGCGACGCTCACCACCGCGCACGCCGACGGCACCGACCCCGCCGAGCCCCCCGACACCGCGCCGTCCGCCGCCGCGCCCGTGCGGATCGACCCCAAGGACCCGGACCTCAAGCTGCCCGAGGGTGCCACGCTCGCCCAGCCCAAGGTGCTGGACATCAAGTCGGTCGTGGAGGACCAGAGCGGGGACGAGCGCCGCGAGGACACCAACGCGGACGTCACCTTCGCCCTCCAGGCCGAGGTCCTCTTCGGCAAGGACAGCGCGAAACTCGGCGCCGACGCCAAGGCCCGCATCGCCGCGATCGCCGCCGGGCTGCCGGACACCGTCGCGGGCGTGCAGGAGAACCGCTTCTGTGCCTCGGGCCTGGAGGCCGTCAACCTGGCCGCGGCCAAGGTCCGCTCCGGCTGGGAGGACATGGTCCTCGCGGGCGGCGTGGAGTCGATGTCCCGGGTCCCGATGGCCTCCGACGGCGGCGCCTGGTTCAACGACCCGATGACCAACCTGGACGTCAACTTCGTACCCCAGGGCATCGGCGCCGACCTGATCGCCACCATCGGCGGCTTCACCCGCCGGGACGTGGACGAGTTCGCGGCGCTGTCCCAGGAGCGCGCCGTCAACGCCTGGAAGGAGGGCCGCTTCGCCCGCTCCGTGGTGCCGGTCAAGGACCGCGCGGGCCTGGTCGTCCTCGACCGCGACGAACACCCGCGCCCCGGCACCACCGCCGACACCCTGGCCAAGCTCAAGCCGTCCTTCGCCGACATCGGCGAACTCGGCGGTTTCGACGCCGTGGCGCTCCAGAAGTACCACTGGGTCGAGAAGATCGACCACGTCCACCACGCGGGCAACTCCTCCGGCATCGTGGACGGCGCCTCGCTCGTCGCGATCGGCTCCAAGGAGGTCGGCGAGCGCTACGGCCTCACCCCCCGCGCGCGGATCGTCTCGGCCGCCGTCTCCGGCTCCGAGCCCACCATCATGCTCACCGGCCCCGCGCCCGCCACCCGCAAGGCCCTCGCCAAGGCCGGGCTCACCATCGACGACATCGACCTGGTCGAGATCAACGAGGCGTTCGCCGCCGTCGTGCTGCGCTTCGTCGAGGAGATGGGCCTGCCGCTGGAGAAGGTCAACGTCAACGGCGGCGCCATCGCGCTCGGCCACCCGCTCGGCGCGACCGGCGCCATGCTCGTCGGCATGCTCGTGGACGAACTGGAGCGCCAGGACAAGCGCTACGGCCTCGTCACCCTGTGCGTGGGCGGTGGCATGGGCATCGCCACCATCATCGAGCGCATCTGAACTCCCCGCGGAACCAAGCGACTTCAACGGAGACGACTGTCATGACCGAGAGCACCACCATCCGCTGGGAGCAGGACGACACCGGTGTCGTCACCCTGGTCCTGGACGACCCGAACCAGTCCGCCAACACGATGAACCAGGCCTTCAAGGCCTCCATCGAGGCGATCGCGGACCGCGCCGTGGCCGAGAAGGACTCCATCCGGGGCATCATCTACACCTCCGCCAAGAAGACCTTCTTCGCGGGCGGCGACCTCAAGGAGATGATCCAGGCCGGCCCCGAGGACGCCCGGACCGTCTTCGACACCGCGACCGCGATCAAGAACGCGCTGCGCCGCATCGAGACCCTCGGCAAGCCGGTCGTCGCCGCCATCAACGGCGCGGCCCTGGGCGGCGGTTACGAGATCGCGCTCGCCTCCCACCACCGCATCGCGCTGGACGCCCCCGGCTCCAAGATCGGCCTGCCGGAGGTCACCCTCGGCCTGCTGCCCGCGGGCGGCGGCGTCACCCGTACCGTGCGCCTGATGGGCATCACCGACGCGCTGCTCAAGGTGCTGCTCCAGGGCACCCAGTACACCCCGCGGCGCGCCCAGGAGAACGGGCTGATCCACGAGGTGGCGCAGACGCCGGAGGAGATGCTGGCCAAGGCCCGCGCCTTCATCGACGAGCACCCCGAGTCCCAGCAGCCCTGGGACGTCCCGGGCTACCGGATCCCGGGCGGCACCCCCGCCCACCCGAAGTTCGCCGCCAACCTGCCCGCCTTCCCGGCCAACCTGCGCAAGCAGACCAACGGCGCGCCCTACCCGGCGCCGCGCAACATCATGGCCGCGGCGGTCGAGGGCTCCCAGGTCGACTTCGAGAACGCGAGCACCATCGAGACCCGCTACTTCACCGAGCTGGTCACCGGGCAGACCGCGAAGAACATGATCCAGGCGTTCTTCTTCGACCTCCAGGCGGTCAACTCCGGCGCCAACCGGCCCAAGGGCATCGAGTCCCGCGAGGTCCGCAAGGTGGCCGTGCTCGGCGCCGGCATGATGGGCGCGGGCATCGCCTACTCGTGCGCCCGCGCGGGCATCGAGGTCGTCCTCAAGGACGTCTCCCTGGAGGCCGCGCTCAAGGGCAAGAACTACTCCGAGAAGCTGTGCGCCAAGGCCGTCTCCCGGGGCCGTACCACCCAGGAGAAGGCGGACGCGCTGCTCGCCCGGATCACGCCCACCGGGGACGCCGCCGATGTCGCCGGCTGCGACGCGGTGATCGAGGCCGTCTTCGAGGACACCGCGCTCAAGCACAAGGTGTTCCAGGAGATCGAGTCCGTTCTCGCGCCCGACGCGCTGCTGTGCTCCAACACCTCCACCCTGCCGATCACCACCCTCGCCGAGGGCGTCGAGCGCCAGGGCGACTTCATCGGCCTGCACTTCTTCTCGCCGGTCGACAAGATGCCGCTGGTCGAGATCATCAAGGGCGAGCGCACCGGCGACGAGGCCCTCGCCCGTGCCTTCGACCTGGTCCGGCAGATCAACAAGACGCCGATCGTCGTCAACGACTCGCGCGGCTTCTTCACCTCCCGGGTGATCGGCCAGTTCATCAACGAGGGCGTGGCCATGGTCGGCGAGGGCATCGAGCCCGCCTCCATCGAGCAGGCCGCCGCCCAGGCCGGCTACCCGGCCAAGGTGCTCTCCCTGATGGACGAGCTGACCCTCACCCTGCCGCGCAAGATCCGCAACGAGACGAAGCGGGCCGTCGAGGAGGCCGGCGGCACCTGGACCGCGCACCCGGCCGACGGCGTCATCGACCGCATGGTCGACGAGTTCGAGCGCCCCGGCCGCAGTGGCGGCGCCGGCTTCTACGACTACGCGCAGGACGGCAAGCGCGCCGGGCTCTGGCCGGGCCTGCGCGAGCACTTCACCAAGGCCGGGTACGAGATCCCGTTCAAGGACATGCAGGAGCGGATGCTCTTCGCCGAGGCGCTGGACACCGTGCGCCTGGTGGAGGAGGGCGTGCTGACCTCGGTGGCCGACGCCAACATCGGCTCCATCCTCGGCATCGGCTTCCCGGCCTGGACCGGCGGCGTGCTCCAGTACATCAACGGCTACGAGGGCGGCCTGCCCGGCTTCGTGGCCCGTGCCCGGGAACTCGCCGAGACCTACGGCGAGCGGTTCGAGCCGCCGGCGCTGCTGGTGGAGAAGGCGGACAAGGGCGAGCCCTTCGCGGACTCAGCCGCCTGACGGTCCCTCCCCGCTGAGCAGCTCGCTCAGCTCTTCGCGCAGCGAACGCTGGAACGTGGTCAGCAGCGCCTGCACCACCAGCGGGTGGATGTGCGCGGACAGGTCCCGCACATCGCGGGTGTCCCGCTCGGCCACCTCGCCGCGGAAGAGCCGGGCGAGCTCACGGGCCGCGGCGCGCGAGTGCTCCATGAGCACCTCGCGCGCCGCGAGGATCGTGCCCTGCGACAGCGGCACGTCCAGCAGTTCGAGGCCGAGCCGCAGCAGCCCGGTGTCGACCCGGAAGCCATCCTCCTCGCTGTCCGCTGCCTCGGTGTCGCCCGCGTCCCCGGGGAGCAGGACCCCGGCCGCCGCGAGCCGCTCCAGCTCCTCGTCGGCCAGCACCCGTCCCGCCCGCCGGTCCAGCTCGGCGCGCGAGAGGGTCTCCACGGAGTCCGGCGCCCAGGAGGCGACCACGGCCCGGTGGATGGCCAGGTCGTAGGCGGACAGATCGGACGGCAGCTGCCCCAGGTACCGCTCGATCGCCGCCAGCGTCATCCCCTGCCGCTGCAACTCCTCGATCAACGCCAGCCGGGCCAGGTGCCTCGCCCCGTACCGCCCCACCCGCCGCGGCCCGATCACCGGCGGCGGCAGCAGCCCCTTGCTCCCGTAGAAGCGCACGGTCCGCACCGTCACTCCCGCCCGTGCGGCCAGCTCGTCGACGGTGAGGCTCATCTCCCCGGCATCGGTCGTCATGTGCAGCAGTATCGCTGTCACACCACTGCTGTGAAACCCGTCGGAGCGTCGCGCACCCGGCGTGTACACACCGTGGTGAACATCATGTGGACACTGGGAAGATCATGTGAGAAGTAACGCTCTGTGACGTGGGCCACCGCGTAATGCCCGGCGTGTCTGGGAAGCTGCTGGCTTGGTCTGTGCCGCGACTCATCGGGTGGTGCGGGCCAAGCCCTGCACGACCCCCGGGCCCAGGCCCGGGCGCACCAGGAAGTGGTACCACCCGTGAGCAAGGACGCCGTGGAATCGGCACAGGCCGCCCCCACCCAGGCGGCGCAGACGCCCGCCGACGCGGGCGACGCCGGCTACAGCAAGGACCTCAAGGCCCGCCACGTCAACATGATCGCCATCGGCGGCGCCATCGGAACCGGACTGTTCCTCGGCGCCGGAGGGCGCCTGCACAACGCGGGCCCCGCGCTCGCCCTGGCCTACCTGGTCTGCGGCATCTTCGCCTTCTTCGTCGTGCGCGCCCTGGGCGAGCTGGTCCTGTACCGGCCCTCCTCCGGGTCCTTCGTGTCGTACGCGCGTGAGTTCCTCGGCGAGAAGGGCGCCTACGTCGCCGGCTGGATGTACTTCCTGAACTGGTCGACCACCGGTATCGCGGACATCACCGCGATCGCGCTCTACACGCACTACTGGAGCTTCTTCACGCCCGTCCCGCAGTGGGTGCTGGCGCTGATCGCGCTCGCCGTGGTCCTCACCGTGAACCTGATCTCGGTGAAGATCTTCGGTGAGATGGAGTTCTGGTTCGCGATCATCAAGGTCGCCACCCTGGTGGGCTTCATGTTCATCGGCATCTTCCTGCTGGCCACCCAGCACCATGTCGACGGCTACACGCCGGGCCTGAGCCTGATCAGCGACCACGGCGGGATCTTCCCGCACGGCATGATGCCGGTCGTCCTCGTGATGCAGGGCGTGATCTTCGCGTACGCGGCCCTGGAGCTGGTCGGCGTCGCCGCCGGCGAGACCGAGCACCCGGAGAAGGTCGTCCCGCGCGCGGTGAACTCGATCATGTGGCGCGTGGGCCTGTTCTACGTCGGCTCGGTCGTCCTGCTCGCGCTGCTGCTGCCCGGCTCGGTGTACTCCGCCGACCAGAGCCCGTTCGTGACCGTCCTGTCCAAGATCGGCATCCCCGCGGCCGGCGACGTGATGAACCTCGTGGTCCTCACCGCCGCCATGTCCTCGCTGAACTCCGGCCTGTACTCCACCGGCCGCATCCTGCGCTCCATGGCGATGTCGGGCTCCGCGCCCAAGTTCACCCGGGTGATGAGCCGCAGCCAGGTGCCCTACGGCGGCATCCTGCTGACCTGCGGCATCTGCGTCCTCGGCGTCGGCCTGAACTACCTCGTGCCCAGCCAGGCCTTCGAGATCGTGCTGAACGTCGCCTCGCTCGGGATCATCAGCACCTGGGTGATCATCATGATCTGTCACGCGATCTTCGTCCGCCGCGCCCGCGCGGGCCTGGTGACCCGGCCGCACTTCCAGCTGAAGTTCTCCCCGGTCACCGAGATCGCCACGATCGTCTTCCTGCTGGTCTGCCTCGGCATGATGTGGGACGACCATGAGGTCGGCCGCAAGACCCTGCTGCTCATCCCGGTGATCGCCGTCATGCTCGTCGCTGGCTGGTTCGGCGTCCGGCGCCGGGTGAACGCGGGCACCGACCCGCAGCCGGTCGAGCCGGCGAAGTAGCGGGCCCACGCCACTGTCAGTGGCGGCCCTTACGGTGGCGTCATGCCGGAGATCGCATTCGTCCGGGGTGACGCCACCACTCCGTCGGGCAAGGGCCCGAAGATCATCGCCCATGTCTGCAATGACCTCGGCGGCTGGGGCAAGGGCTTCGTCCTCGCCCTCTCCCGCCGCTGGCCGGAGCCGGAGCGGGCCTACCGCGCCTGGCACCGCGACCGCGCGCACAACGACTTCGCACTGGGCGCGGTCCAGCTCGTCCAGGTCGACCCGCGCACCTGGGTGGCCAACATGGTCGGCCAGCGCGGCATCAGGACCGGCAGCAAGGGCGTTCCGGTGCGCTACGAGGCGATCGACGCCGCCCTCACCGGCCTCGCCGCCCATGCCCTCGCCCTCGGCGCCTGCGTACACATGCCCCGCATAGGCTGCGGCCTGGCCGGCGGCAAATGGTCCCGCGTCGAGCCACTCGTCACCGAGCGGCTGACCCGACGGGGGATAGCGGTCACGGTGTACGACCACGGGGACTGAACCGGCGCCCTCGCGGTCAGGGTGTACGACCACGGGGGACCGGCCGGGAACCGAATCCGCGCGCCCCGGCCGCAGGGGTTTCGGCGACGACCCGCCCGGCCGGGAGCGCCCTCGACGCGGCCCGCCCCGCCCTCCCGGCCCACCACGCGCACGCGCTGAGCCGGGAGGGCGACATGGCCGGGCCGCCCCGGTGCGGGGGATCAGCGGTTGGGGCCGCCGTGCGCCGCCTCGACAGCCTTCCAGGACTTCGGCTGCGCGAGGGGCGTACCGGTGGCCGTGAACCCGCGCGCCGCCGACGCCGCCGGCTTCACCGGCTGGTACAGCCAGGCGTCGAAGAGCCCCGCGAGAGGTTTGCCGGAGATCTGCTCGGCGTACTTCTCGAAGTCGGCCACCGACGCGTTGCCGTAGGCGTGCGCCTTCGGCCAGCCCTTCAGGATGCGGAAGAAGGCGTGGTCGCCCACCGTGTCGCGCAGCGCCTGGATCGCGGCCGCGCCCCGGTCGTAGACGGCGTCGTCGAACTGGTCGTCCGGACCGGGGTCACCGGGCGCGACCTTCCAGAACGGGTCGTCGGCCGGGTGCGCGGAGTACACCTGGTCGGCGAGCTGCCGCGTGGTGCCCTGGCCCTCGTGCTCCGACCACAGCCACTGCGCGTACGTGGCGAAGCCCTCGTTGAGCCAGATGTCCTTCCAGCCCTTCAGCGACACGTCGTCGCCGTACCACTGGTGGGCCAGCTCGTGCACGACCACCGAGGGGTTGGCGCCCTTCGCGAACTGCTTGGGGCTGTAGTAGACGCGGGTCTGGGTCTCCAGCGCGTACCCGGTGGTCGTGTTCGGGACATAACCACCGGCCGTGGCGAACGGATACGGCCCGAAATAGTTGCTCAGCCAGTCGACGATCTCCCCGGTGCGTTCCACGCTCGCCCGCGCCGCCGCGTCATTGGCGCCCAGGTCGGTGCTGTACGCGTTGATCACCGGCACCCCGCGCCCGGACCGGCTCGTGGTGATGTCGAATCTGCCGATCGCGAGCGTGGCCAGATACGTCGCCTGCGGCCTGTCCTGCCGCCAGGAGTAGTCCGTCCAGCCCCGCTTCGAGGAGACCGAGCGCAGCGCGCCGTTGGAGATCGCCTGGGTGCCCTGCGGCACGCTGACCGAGACGTCGTACGTCGCCTTGTCGCTCGGATGGTCGTTGCTCGGGAACCACCACCAAGCCGACTCGGGCTCGTCCGCCGCGACCGCGCCGTCCGGTGTGCGGTGCCAGGTGGTGAAGCCGTAGGCGCTCTTCGTGGACGGCACCCCGCGGTAGCGGACCTCCACCGTGACCGGTGTGCCCTTTGCCAGTGGCCGCTTCGGCGTGATCACCAGTTCATGCTGCTCGGCATGGGTGAAGGACGCCTTGACGCCGTTGACCCGCACCTGGCTCACGTCCAGCAGGAAGTCCAGGTCGAAGCTGGACAGATCCTGGGTGGTCCGTGCCTTGATCGTCGCGGTGCCCTGCAACTCGTCGGTCTTCGGCTGGTAGCGCAGCCGCAGACCGTAGTGCGAGACGTCGTAGCCGCCGTTGCCGTAGTACGGGTAGTAGGGGTCGCCGATGCCCGGCGCGCCGGGGGAGTAGCTCGCGGCCGATGCCGGGATCGCCAGCAGGAGGGAGGCCGCCGCCAGTGCGCCCGGCGCGATGATTCTGCGGTGCACGTCAGCTCCAAGTCGTGGGGACTGCGGGTGCTTTCACGGGACTGTCCGGAGCCTATTCACCCCCTGTGCCCCTTGCCTGTCCATGACCCCTGCTGTCACACGATCGCCATTCGGCCGCAATCAGCCACCCGGGTGCCGTAACGCACTCTTCTGTACGGCAGTTGACGGGACTATCGTCCGCGCATGCCGAAGAGCACATCTGTCCGAGCGCCCCTGCGCACGCGCCTCACTCTCTGGAGAGCGCTCGCGACGGCCGCCGTCGCCGCCCTGCTGGCCACCTTCCTCACCCCGGCCGCCGCCCAGGCCGCGCCGCCCCGCGAGAGCGCCCCCGTCTACTCCTACGCCCACGCCGTCCGCGAGTCCGTGTGGGTGGACACCGGCCTCGACGAGGACGGCGACGGCAGGCACGACCGCGTCGCCGCCGACATCGTCCGCCCCGCCGAACCGGCCCGCGAGGGCCGCAAGGTGCCGGTCATCATGGACGCCAGCCCGTACTACTCCTGCTGCGGACGCGGCAACGAGAACCAGGTCAAGACGTACGACGCGAGCGGCCATGTCGTCCAGATGCCGCTGTTCTACGACAACTACTTCGTGCCCCGCGGCTACGCCTTCGTCGGCGTCGACCTGGCCGGCACCGACCGCTCCGACGGCTGTGTGGACGTCGGCGGCCGCTCCGACGTGCAGTCCGCGAAGGCCGTGATCGACTGGCTCAACGGCCGCGCCACCGCCTACACCAGCCGCACCGGGACCCACACCGTCAAGGCCACCTGGACCAACGGCAGAACCGGCATGATCGGCAAGAGCTGGGACGGCACCATCGCCAACGGCGTCGCCGCCACCGGCGTCAAGGGCCTGAAGACCATCGTGCCGATCAGCGCCATCTCCTCCTGGTACGACTACTACTTCGCGCAGGGCGCCCCGCTCTACGACGGCGGCCCCGCCGACCTCGCCGGATACGTCCAGAGCGACACGGCCGCGGCCCACTGCGCGGCCGAGCAGAAGAAACTCACCGACGGCAGCCCGCGCAGCGGCGACTGGACCCCGCTGTGGACCGAGCGGGACTACGTCAAGGACGCGGCCAAGGTGCGCGCCAGCGTGTTCGTGGCCCAGGGCATGCAGGACCTCAACGTCCGCACCAAGCACTTCGGCCAGTGGTGGAACGCCCTCGCGAAGAACGGTGTGGAGCGCAAGCTGTGGCTGTCCCAGACCGGCCATGTCGACCCCTTCGACTACCGGCGCGGCGCCTGGGTCGACACCCTGCACCGCTGGTTCGACCATGAACTCCTCGGCTACGACAACGGCATCGACCGCGAGCCGGTGGCCGACATCGAACGCCATCCCGACCAGTGGGTCACCTCCGCCACCTGGCCGCCCGCCGGCACCCGCGCCACCACCCTGCGCCCCGCCCCCGGCACCACGCCCGGCGTCGGCACCCTCGGCCTGCGCCGCGCCACCGGCACCGAGACCTTCACCGACGACCCCAAGCGCGGCGAGACCGACTGGGCGGCCGAACTCACCACGTCCACACCCGAGAAGACCGGCTTCCTCACCGCGCCCCTCACCCAGGACCTGCGCCTGTCCGGCATGTCACAGGTGACGGTCACCGCGACCCCGAGCACCGCCTCGGCCCATCTCTCCGCCGTGCTCGTCGACGTCGGTCCGGACACCATCCGCGACTACTCCGACGAGGCGGAGGGCATCACCACCTTGAAGAACCGCACCTGCTGGGGCGCGAGCACCGCCGGTGACAGCGCCTGCTACCTGGAGACCGCCGCGAAGACGGCCGACGTCGACTACACGGTCTTCAGCCGCGGCTGGGCCGACCTCGGCCACTACGCCTCGCTGGCCAAGGGCGTCCCCCTCACCCCGGGCAGGTCCTACACGATGACCCTCACCCTGGCCGCCACCGACCATGTCGTCCCCAAGGGCCACCGCCTCGCCCTGATCGTCGCGGGCACCGACCGCGACCTCATCGACCCGCCGTCCACGAAACCGACGGTGACGGTTCAACTGGGCCGCACCTCGGCCCAGTTGCCGCTGGTGGGCGGCGCGCAGGCCTTCACCCGCGCGACATCCGGCACGACGGCGAAAGCCCCGGCACCGAAGCGGCTGAAGGGCCTGAGCAGCCCGCGCAAGCCCAGCCGCATCCCGGGTGACTGAGAACTGACGGCCGCGCAGTTCCCCCAGGAGCGCGGGGAACTGCGCGACCGGCCGAACCGACCCGCAGCCGTACGGCCGCTGCGAGCCCCCGGCGAAACGCTTACGCGTCCGGTTCCAGAACCAATCCGGCAACCTCCCGCGCACACCCCCACGCCACCGTCACGCCCGCACCGCCATGGCCGTACGAATGCACTACCACCCGGCCCCCGTCCAGCACCTCCCGCTCCAGCCGCACCGCGTCCCGGTACGGCCGCAACCCCACCTTGTGGGCCAGCACCCGCGCCCCCGCGATCTCCGGCCGCACCCGCGCGCACCGGGCGACGATCTCCGCCGCCGTGCCCGGGTCCGGCTCCAGCGACCAGTCGTCCTCCTGCGCCGTACCGCCGAGGATCAGCCCGTACGGCTGCGGGATGAAGTACGCGGCGACCGGCGAGGAATGGTCGACGGACGTGTAGTACGTGTCGATCCCGGGATTCTCCACCAGCACCAACTGCCCCCGCACCGGACGCACCGTGTCGTCCCCGGCCAGCGAACGCGCCCCGAGCCCCGCGCAGTTGACCACCACGGGTGCGGGCACCTCGGCGAGATCGGCCACCTCACGCAGCACCACCGTGCCACCGGCCCGCACCAGCCGCTGCCGCAGCCACCCCAGATGCGTCGGCATGTCGATCACCGGCAGCCGCGCCGCCAGCCCGTCCGGCACCGCGCGCAACCCCGGCACCCGGGCCGCCCAGTCGCCCAGCTCCGCCAGGCGCGCCCCCTGATGGACGCCGTCGACCAGCCGTACGCCCGTCTGCCCGGGATCCGCCGCCAGCTCCTCGTAGACGGCGAGGCTCTCCAGCGCCCAGGCGCCGACCAGCCGCTCCGGTTCGATGCGGTACGGCCACCACAGGCCGCCGGCGACCGCCGAGGTGGTCTCCTCGGCGGGCTCCCGCGTCCATACGCTCACCCGGCGCCCGGCCTCGGCCAGCACCACGGCCGTGGTGAGGCCGACGACCCCGCCGCCGACCACGATCACTTCGCCGTCCGTCTCACGGTCCACGCTGCTCACGCTGTTCACGTGTGGACCATAGGCCCTGCCCCGCCGTCCCCGTCAGAGCCCGGCACACATCGGCTGACGTGGGGATACTCACAGGAGACAGGGCGGGCGGAATCGGGCGGGGCGGCGGGCCCACTAGGATCGGCGTCCTGATGACTGCCACCCTCGTCGCCAAGAATCTCGCCGCCGGGCACGGCGACCGCTCCCTCTTCTCCGGGCTCGACCTCGTCGTGGCGCCCGGCGATGTGATCGGGCTGGTCGGCGCCAACGGCGCGGGCAAGTCCACGCTGCTGCGGATGCTCGCCGGACTGCTCACGCCCGAGCAGGGCGAACTGCGCCTGTCCCCGCCCACCGCCACCGTCGGCCATCTGCCGCAGGAGCCCGAGCGCAGGCCGGGGGAGACGATCGGTGAGTTCCTGGCCCGCCGCACCGGCGTCGCGCAGGCGCAGCGGCTCATGGACGAGGCCACCCAGGCACTGGTCGACGGCGCGCCCGGCGCGGACGACGCCTACGCGGTGAGCCTGGAGCGCTGGCTCGACCTCGGCGGCGCCGACCTGGACGAGCGCGCGGCGGAGGTGGCCGACTCCCTCGGCCTCGCCGTCGGCCTGGACCAGCCGATGACCTCGCTCTCCGGCGGCCAGGCGGCCCGCGCCGGACTCGCCTCCCTGCTGCTCTCCCGCTACGACGTCTTCCTGCTGGACGAGCCCACCAACGACCTCGACCTCGAAGGGCTGGAACGCCTGGAGCGGTTCGTCACCGGGCTGCGCGCGGGCACCGTCGTCGTCAGCCACGACCGCGAGTTCCTCACCCGCACCGTCACCAAGGTCCTCGAACTCGACCTGGCGCAGGGGCAGATCAACCTCTACGGCGGCGGCTACGAGGCCTACCTGGAGGAACGCGCGACGGGCCGGCGGCACGCCCGCGAGGAGTACGAGGAGTTCGCCGACAAGAGGGCCGCCCTCCAGGACCGGGCCCAGATGCAGCGGTCCTGGATGGACAAGGGCGTCAAGAACGCCCGGCGCAAGGCGGGCAACGACAACGACAAGATCGGCCGCAAGTTCCGCAGCGAGGCCAGCGAGAAGCAGGCCGCCAAGGCCCGGCAGACCCAGCGCATGATCGAGCGCCTGGACGTGGTCGAGGAGCCGCGCAAGGAGTGGGAGCTGCGGATGGAGATCGCCTCCGCCCCGCGCTCCGGGGCCGTGGTGGCGACGCTGCGGGACGCCGAGATCCGGCGCGGCGGCTTCTCCTTCGGGCCGGTCACCCTCCAGATCGACTGGGCCGACCGGGTCGCGGTCACCGGGGCCAACGGCGCCGGCAAGTCGACCCTGCTGGCCGCCCTGCTCGGCCGGGTCCCGCTGGACCGCGGGCACGCGGCCCTCGGCTCGGGCGTGCTGGTCGGCGAGGTCGACCAGGCCCGGGGCCTGTTCCACGGCCCCGAGACGCTGCTGGACGCCTTCTGCGCGGCCGTCCCCGACACCGAACCGGCGGAGGTCCGCACCCTGCTCGCCAAGTTCGGCCTCAAGGCGGACCATGTGCTGCGCCCGGCCGCGACCCTCTCCCCGGGCGAACGCACCCGCGCCGCCCTCGCCCTGCTCCAGGGCCGGGGCGTCAACCTGCTGGTCCTGGACGAGCCCACCAACCACCTCGACCTGCCCGCCATCGAGCAGCTGGAGTCCGCCCTGGACGCCTACACGGGCACCCTCCTGCTGGTCACCCATGACCGCCGGATGCTCGACGCGGTCCGGGTGAGCAGGCGCTGGGAGGTCGCGGCGGGCAAGGTGACCGAGCACTGACGGCGCCGGGCCCCGGGGGTACGGCGTCCCCGGGGCCCGGCGGTCATGGCGTCAGGTCGGATCAGGAGTGCAGCACCTTCCAGGAGCCGGTTCCGGTGCCGCGGTCGCTGTAGGGGCTGGTGGAGACGCCGTACTTGGCGCCCCCGCCCTGGGAGGAACGGCCGTTGGTGTCGAGGAAGCCGCCGTTGGCGGAGCCGTAGTCGTTGAGCAGATGCACGATGTCGTCGGTGCGGATGTGCCCGTCGTTCGGCGAGGACCGCACGCCGAAGATGTGCCACTTGCCGGTGCCGGGGCCCCGGTCCTTGGTGGTGGTGGCGGAGACCTTGTACTTGGCGCCCGACTGGTCGGAGACGCCATTGGTGTCCAGGTACGTGTGGTGGCTGCCGTACTGGTTGATCAGGTAGACGACATCACCGCTGATCACCCGGGCGCCGGTGGCCTTGCCGGTGGCGGAGACGACCCGCCACTCCGAGGTGGCCGGGCCGCGGCTGTTGGGCCGGTCGTTGGTGCTCACGTTGTAGGTGGCACCCGGCTGGCTGGAGACGCCGTTGGTGTCGAGGTAACCGCCGTCACCGCCGTACTGGTTCTGGAGCAGGATGACGGTGCCGTAGGTCAGCTCACCTCGGGCCGCGGCGCCGGTGGCCGCCGTCGGAGCGGCGAACGAGGCCGCCGCGGCGGCCACGGCGGCGGCCGTGCATGCCGCCAGGCGCTGCTTGGTGGTGCGGAACACAGAGTCCTCCCCATTGCTTCGCGTGCACGGTCACGTGCACAGAAGCGAGTGTGGAGGGGGCGGGTGGGCGCTGTGCCCCCTTCGTGCGTTTCCTTGCGTCAAACCCCTCGATGCGGGGAAAAGTCTGGTTAAGCCGGTATCTCCTGGTGCGGAGGGCATGCGGAGGGCATGCGGAGGGGCCGGAGCCCGTGCCGGCTCCGGCCCCTGCGGCGGTCAGCGGGTCAGCGCTGCTTCGGGTTCAGCAGACCCGCGCGGCGCAGCGCGTCCGCCATGGCGCTGTTCGCGGGGGCCGGCGCCTGCCGTCCGCCCCGGTCACCGCCACCACGGCCCTGCCGCTGCCCCTGACCGCCCTGCCGCTGGCCCTGGCCCTGGCCCTGGCCCTGGCCCTGGCCTTGACCCTGGCCTTGTCCTTGGCCTTGCCCCTGGCCGCCCTGCCGCTGCTGGGGCGGGCGGGCGCCGCGCTGGCGCCTGCCGCCGCCGGAGCGGTCCGCCGGAGCCGCCTCGTCGTCCAGGCGCAGGGTCAGCCCGATCCGCTTGCGCGGGATGTCCACCTCCAGGACCTTCACCTTGACGATGTCGCCCGGCTTCACCACGTCCCGCGGGTCCTTGACGAACGTCTTGGACATCGCCGACACATGGACCAGGCCGTCCTGGTGGACGCCGATGTCCACGAACGCGCCGAAGGCCGCCACGTTCGTCACCACGCCCTCCAGCACCATCCCGGCGGACAGGTCGGAGAGCTTCTCCACGCCCTCCTTGAAGGTGGCCGTCTTGAAGGCCGGACGCGGGTCGCGGCCCGGCTTCTCCAGCTCCTTGAGGATGTCCGAGACGGTCGGCAGACCGAAGGTGTCGTCCACGAAGTCGGCAGGGCGCAGCGAGCGCAGCGCGCCCGTGTTGCCGATGAGGGAGGCCACCTCCTGGCCCGAGGTCTTCACCATGCGCCGCACCACGGGGTACGACTCCGGGTGCACGCTGGAGGCGTCCAGCGGGTCGGCGCCGCCGCGGATGCGCAGGAAGCCCGCACACTGCTCGTACGCCTTCGGGCCGAGCCGCGCCACCTTCTTCAGCTCCGAGCGGGAGGTGAAGGGGCCGTTCTCGTCCCGGTGCGCCACGATGTTCTCCGCCAGCCCGGCCGAGACGCCCGACACCCGGGCGAGCAGCGGCACGGACGCGGTGTTGACGTCCACGCCGACGCCGTTCACACAGTCCTCGACCACCGCGTCCAGCGAGCGGGAGAGCTTCACCTCGGACAGGTCGTGCTGATACTGGCCGACACCGATGGACTTGGGGTCGATCTTCACCAGCTCGGCCAGCGGGTCCTGGAGGCGCCGGGCGATGGAGACCGCGCCGCGCAGCGACACATCCATCCCGGGCAGTTCCTGGGAGGCGTACGCGGAGGCCGAGTACACCGAGGCGCCGGCCTCCGAGACCATCACCTTGGTGAGGTTCAACTCCGGGTGCCTGGCGATGAGTTCGGCGGCGAGCTTGTCGGTCTCGCGGGAGGCGGTGCCATTGCCGATCGCGACCAGTTCGACCGCGTGCTCCTTGGCGAGCCGGGCCAGCTTGGCGAGCGCCTCGTCCCACTTGTTGGCCGGGACGTGCGGGTGGATCACATCCGTGGCGACGACCTTGCCGGTGGCGTCGACCACGGCGACCTTCACACCGGTGCGGAAACCGGGGTCCAGGCCCAGCGTGGCGCGGGTGCCGGCCGGGGCGGCGAGCAGCAGATCGCGCAGGTTCGCCGCGAACACGTTCACCGCCTCGTCCTCGGCGGCCGTGCGCAGCCGCAGCCGCAGATCGATGCCGAGATGCACCAGGATGCGGGTGCGCCAGGCCCAGCGGACGGTGTCCGTCAGCCACTTGTCGCCCGGCCGGCCGCGCTCGGCGATGCCGAAGCGGTGGGCGACGATGCCCTCGTACGAGGAGGGTCCGTCGGTCGCCTCCTCGGGTTCCAGGACGAGGTCGAGCACCTCCTCCTTCTCGCCGCGCAGCATCGCCAGGATGCGGTGCGAGGGCAGGTCGGTGAACGGCTCGGCGAACTCGAAGTAGTCGGCGAACTTGGCGCCCGCCTCCTCCTTGCCCTCCCGCACCTTCGCGGCCAGCCGCCCGCGCACCCACATGCGTTCGCGCAGCTCGCCGATCAGGTCGGCGTCCTCGGAGAACCGCTCGGTGAGGATCGCCCGCGCGCCCTCCAGGGCCGCCCCCGGATCGGCGACGCCCTTGTCCGCGTCCACGAACGCGGCGGCCGCCGACAGCGGTTCCACCGACGGATCGCCCAGCAGGCCCTCGGCCAGCGGCTCCAGGCCCGCCTCACGCGCGATCTGCGCCTTGGTGCGCCGCTTCGGCTTGTACGGGAGGTAGATGTCCTCCAGGCGCGCCTTGGTCTCGGCGCCGCGGATCCGGGCCGCCAACTCCTCGGTGAGCTTGCCCTGATCGCGCACCGACTCCAGGATCGCGGTCCGCCGCTCCTCCAGCTCCCGCAGATAGCGCAGCCGCTCCTCGAGCGTGCGCAGCTGCGCGTCGTCGAGCATCTCGGTCGCTTCCTTGCGGTAGCGGGCGATGAAGGGCACGGTCGAACCGCCGTCGAGCAGTTCGACCGCGGCCTTCACCTGCCGCTCCCGTACGCCGAGTTCCTCGGCGATCCTGCCTTCGATGGATCCTGCTTCGATGGACCCGGGTGTCGTCACGATCCCGTACCGCCTTCTCCACTGAGGTTGCGCGGCAATTGTGGCAGGTGACACCGACAACCGTGGATCAGGGCGCCTTACGGCGGGGCGCCGGGCCCGTCGCCGGACCTCGTCGCCCCGCGCCTGTCCCCGATGGCAGAAAAGGTGGGAAATTCGTCATTGCGGTCATCCGCCCGGGCCCGAAGAATCGGGGACATGCCGCAGCGCACCCTTCTCTTCGTGGTCTTCGACGGGGTCCAGAGCCTGGACGTCACCGGGCCCCTCGAAGTGTTCGCCGGGGCCGAGGCGCACACCCCCGGCACGTACCGGATCCGCACGGCGTCCCTGGACGGCGCCCCGGTGCGCACCTCCAGCGGACTGACGCTCGTCCCGGACGAGGCACTGACCGAGGCACTGACCGGAGCGCTCACCGGGGCGGCGGGCCCGCACACCCTGCTGGTCCCCGGCGGCGAGGGCACCCACGCCCCCGACCCGCGGCTGGTCGACTGGCTGCGCGCCCACGGCCCGCGCGCCGAGCGTCTGGTCTCGGTGTGCACCGGCGCCTTCCTGCTCGCCGCCGCTGGACTGCTCGACGGCCGCCGGGCCACCACCCACTGGGCCTACTGCGAGCAGCTCGCGCAGGACCGTCCGGCCGTGCGCGTGGACCCCGAGCCCATCTACGTCCGCGACGGCCGCATCGCCACCTCGGCGGGCGTGACCTCGGGCATCGACCTCGCGCTCGCGCTGGTGGAGGAGGACCTGGACCGGGATGTCGCGCTCTGTCTCGCCCGGCATCTCGTGGTCTTCCTGCGCCGCCCCGGCAACCAGGCCCAGTTCAGCGTCCAGTTGGCCGCCCAGACCGCGCTGCGCGAGCCGCTGCGGGACGTGCAGCGGTGGATCACCGAGCACCCGGACACCGACCTGAGCGTCGACGCCCTGGCCGCCCGCGCCGCGCTCTCCCCCCGCCACTTCGCCCGCGCCTTCCGCGACGAGACCGGCGTGACCCCCGGCCGCTATGTCGACCGGGTCCGCCTGGAACACGCCCGCCGGCTGCTGGAGGACACCCCCGACGGCGTCGAGGAGATCTCCCGGGCCAGCGGCTACGGCACCCCCGAGGCCATGCGCCGCGCCTTCCTCAAGGCGTTCGGCACGGCCCCGGCGGAGTACCGGCGCCGCTTCCGCCCCGCCGCCGTCGACTGAGGACCACCGTCGTCGACCGAACCGAAAGGAACCGCCGTGCAGATCGCCGTCGTCGTCTACGACCGCTTCACCGCCCTCGATGTCGTGGGGCCCTACGAGATCCTCAGCCGCCTCCCGGACGCGCACCTCACCTTCGTCGCCGAGCGGGCCGGAGCCGTCCGCACCGAGACCGGCTTCCTCGCCCTCACCGCGGACCGCGCCCTGCACGAACTCCCGGACCCGGACATCGTCGTCGTCTCCGGCGGCCCCGGCACCCTGGCCCAGCTGGAGAACCCCGTGCTGCTCGACTGGCTGCGCGCCGCCGACGCGACGAGCACCTGGACGACCTCGGTGTGCTCGGGCTCGCTGCTGCTCGCCGCCGCCGGGCTGCTGGAGGGCCGCCGCGCCACCAGCCACTGGACCGTGCTGCCGATGCTGGAGAAGTACGGTGCCCGGCCCACCGGCGAGCGGGTGGTGACCGAGGGCAAGTACGTCACCGCGGCCGGGGTCTCCTCCGGCATCGACATGGCGCTCACCCTGGTCGGCCGGATCGCGGGCGACGAACACGCCCAGGCCGTCCAGCTGTTGACCGAGTACGACCCGCAGCCGCCCTACGACGCCGGGTCCCCGGAGAAGGCGCCCGCCCACCTGGTCGAGGAACTGCGGGCGGGCGGCCGTTTCGATCTGTCGTAACCGCGAAGGGGCGTCGGGCACGAGGCGGGGCCGGGCAGGAGAGGTCCTGCCCGGCCCCGGCGAGCCCCGATGCCGACGGCGACTCGTGGATCGGATCAGTGCCAGCGGTGCCCGCGGCGGTCGTGGTCGCCGAAGCGGCCGTCCCAGCCGTGCCGGTGGCCGCCCTGCCGGCCGTCGCCGCGGTGGTCCCCGCCGCGGCGGTGGTCATGGCCCCAGCGGCCACCGGGGTACGGGAAGTGCCGCGCGTCGGTGGTGACGGCGTGGTGCGGACGGGCCGTCGGGTGACCCGCGGCGGCGGCCGGCAGGGCGGCCGCGCCCACGAGGGCGGCGGCCAGGACACCGGCGGCGGTCAGTCTGCGGACAGAGGCGAGAACGGACACGAGGTCCCCCTTCACAAGGGTGTGGTGCGCATTCGGCGACCGGTCGGCCGCACGCCCACACCCTGCGGCCCGCACCCCGGCCGACACGGGGGACGCGCGGGCGTCATTACGGATATAAGGGACTTCTGTAACAGTCGCCTGTAGCAACCATTTATGCCCTGAATGCGCCCTCTTCCTGCGGTTTCGCGCCCCTGCACGCCCCCGCGCTCACCCGAAAGTGAGTAACAGAGCGTGCGCCGGTCGGGCGGCCCCGGCCCCGCCTGTCCGCAGGCCGTCCGCGCGAGCGCCTTACGCGGGCGGGGTCCAGGTGAAGTGCGGGGAGCGGCGTTCCAGGAAGGCGGCCACGCCCTCCGCGGTGTCCTCGGCGGTGCGGGCCTGCTCCGTCCAGTGGGCGTCCCGGTCCTCGCGGCCGTTCGCGAACTCCTTGGCGGCGGCCTGGGTGAGTCCCGAGCGGGAGACCAGCGTCCGCGTCAACTCGGCGACCCGCTTGTCGAGTTCGCCCTCAGGCAGCACCTCGTCCACCAGGCCGGTGCGCAGCGCGCGCCCGGTGTCGATCAACTCGGCCGTGAACAACAGGTACTTGGCGGTGGCCGGGCCAACCAGCGACACCAGCCGACGGGTCGAGGAGGAGGCGTAGACGATGCCCAGCCGCGCCGGGGTCACCCCGAACAGGGCGCCCTCCTCGGCCAGCCGGAGATCACAGGCCGCCGCGAGCTGCACCCCGCCGCCCACGCAGTACCCGCGCACCGCGGCCACCGTCGGCTTCGGGAACGCGGCCAGCGCCTCCTCCGCCGCCACCGCGAGCCCCTGCGCCGGATGGGCCGATCCCCGCAGCGTGGAGATGTCCGCGCCCGCGCAGAAGGTCGTGCCCTCGCCGGTCAGCACCAGCGCCCGTACCCCGTGATCGCGCGCGAGTTCCGCGAGCAGCGGTGGCAGCGCCCGCCACATCTCGGCCGTCATGGCGTTGCGCTTGGCCGGATTGCCGATCACGACCGTGGCGACGGAGTCGGTGACCTGGTGCGACAGCTGGGGCTCCATGCGCCGGATGCTATCCGCCCGCCCCCGGAGTTACGAGACCGCCCCCGAGGGGGACATAAAGAGGGAATGCCCGCAAAGAGGAATCGGCGGAGTCGGCCGATTCCCGAGGAGGTGGCGATGGCCAGGGCGCGCAAGCCCAAGGACAGGGCGACATCGATGCGCCAGGGGTTCGGCCTGCTCGCGGTGCTCGGCGTGATCCTCGTCCTCGCCGGACTCGTCGGGCTCGTCTACACCGGGGTCGCCACACTCACCTCGATGCTGCTGTTCGGCTGGCTGCTGCTGATCGGCGGGATCGTCGGACTGCTGCACGCGATCCAGGCCCGCGGCACCAACTACTTCTGGCTCGGCGTGATCGTGGCCGCCCTGAACATCGCGGCCGGCGTCGTCGTCATCCGGCTGCCGCACGCGGCCGCCGCCGCGCTCACCATGTTCGCCGCGCTGCTGTTCCTGTCCGCCGGCCTCTTCCGGATGGTCGGCAGCATGGTCGTCCGCGGTCCCCAGTTCGGCTGGACCCTGCTGCTCGGCGTCTTCGACCTGCTGCTCGGCATCCTGGTCCTCGCCCACTGGCCCAGCAGCAGCCAGTACGTCATCGGCGCCTTCTTCTCGCTCGCGCTGCTCTTCGACGGCCTCGGCCTGATCGCCACCGGCTACGGCGGCCGCCGGATCGTCGGCCTCGTCAGCGAGCAGCGGGAGGTATGAAAACAGTCCGACACGTGACGTTGTCATAAGCAGTCGGTCAGAAAGCGCTCGATACCCGGCGACTTCTGGTCAGATGTCCGGGGCGGAGGCGGTCGTTACCAACACTCGACGCGTGGTGACAATCGAGCGCGAGGGTGGCGACCGGACGATGGACAACCACGGGCGCGGGGACGGCCCGCGCCCAGCGGGGGACGCCGAGCGTGCGCCCCACCCACTGCCGTACGAAGGTGTCTGGCGGTTCACCGCGGCCGCGGTGGACGCCTCGGTCCCGCAGGCCCGGCACGCGGTACGGGACCTGCTGCTGCGCCAGGGCGTGCCGGTCTCCGAGGAGCTGGTGCAGGGCCTGCTGCTGATCGTCTCCGAGCTGGTCACGAACGCGGTGAAGCACGCGGCGCTGCTCTCGCCCATGGTGGCCGTGGAGGTCGCGGTCGGCGCCGAGTGGGTGCGGGTGTCCGTGGAGGACAACCACCCCTACCGCCCGACGGCCCTGGAGGCCGATCACGGCCGGACCGGCGGGCGGGGGCTGCTCCTGGTGCGCGAGGTGGCCCGGGAGGCGGGCGGGGTGGTCGACGTGGAGCACACCGCGAGCGGCGGCAAGGTGATCTGGGCCGCCCTGCCGCTCAAGCCCGCGTATCCCTGAGATTCAGGACGCCTCGCGGGGCGTCACCAGCCCGCGGCCGGGCCGGTCAGCTCCCGGACCGCGGGGCGGGCCGCGTCCAGCACCGTCATGAACCAGGCCGAGAACGGGTCCCGGGCATGGCGCTCGGCCAGTTCCTGCGCGGTCACGAAGGCGGTCTCGGCGACCTCCTCCGCATCCGGCGCGAGCGGCGTCTGCACCAGGCCGACGAACAGGTGGTTGAACTCCTGCTCCACCAGGCCCGAGGCCGGGTCCGGGTGGTTGTAGCGCACGGTGCCCGCCTCGGCCAGCAGTGAGGGGGACACGCCCAGCTCCTCGTACGTACGCCGGGCGGCGGCCGCGAACGGCGCCTCACCGGGGTAGGGGTGGCCGCAGCAGGTGTTGGACCACACGCCGGGGGAGTGGTACTTGCCGAGCGCCCGCTGCTGGAGCAGCAGCCGGCCCTGCTCGTCGAAGAGGAACACCGAGAACGCGCGGTGCAGCTGCCCCGGCGCCTGATGGGCCGCGAGCTTCTCCGCGGTGCCGATGGTCACGCCCTTCTCGTCGACGAGTTCCAGCAAGATCGCCTGTGCGGCGCCGTTCGTCGAGCTGTGCGTCTCGGTGGCAGGTGTGATCGGCATACCCATCCTTCGCCTCGGTCTTCGCCCCCCAAGTCTGCCGTACGAATCCGGCACTCCCGGCACTTCCCGGCACACCCGCATGTCAGAGCGTGCGACGGCGCCGGAAGGGGGACCCGGTAGATCATCGTGCCCGCAGGCCGCCGGAGGGAACCGCCCGGGTGCTATCGAACGGATGAATGACTTCCGTGTCGGGTACGGCGGCGGACCGGCGGTGGTACGGCGGCGGTCCGCGGGTAGTACGGCGGTGGCGGTCCGCAGGTGGCTCAGTGGCAGAGCCGCGCCTCGTGCTCCGCGTGGCCGCCCGGCTCCAGCTGGAAGGTGCAGTGCTCGACGTCGAAGTGCGTGCCGATGCAGCCCTGGAGCTCGTGCAGCATCTTCTCGTGGCCGATGGCGTTGAGCACCTCCGAGCTGACCACCACGTGCGCGGACAGCACCGGCATGCCCGAGGTGATCGTCCAGGCGTGCAGATCGTGGACGTCCTCCACGCCGTCCAGCGCCAGGATGTGCGCCCGGACCTCCGCCATGTCGACGTCCTTGGGCGCCGCCTCCAGGAGCACGTCCAGCGTCTCCCGCAGCAGCTTCAGGGTCCGCGGCACGATCATCAGCCCGATGACGAGCGAGGCGATCGGGTCGGCGGCCTGGAAGCCGGTGAGCAGGATCACGGCGGCCGAGATCATCACCGCGACCGAGCCCAGCGCGTCGGCGGCGACCTCCAGGAAGGCACCGCGCACGTTCAGGCTCTCCTGCTGGCCGCGCATCAGCAGGGTCAGCGAGATGGAGTTCGCCACCAGGCCGATCGCGCCGAACACGATCATCAGACCGCCATGGGTGTCCGCGGGGGTGACGAACCGCTGGACCGCCTCGTACAGGACATAGCCGCCGACGCCGAGCAGCAGTACGCAGTTGGCCAGCGCGGCGAGGATCTCGGCGCGGGCGTAGCCGAAGGTGCGGTTGGCGCTCGCCGGGCGGTTGGCGAAGTGGATCGCCAGCAGCGCCATGCCGAGGCCCACCGCGTCGGTCGCCATGTGCGCGGCGTCCGCGATCAGCGCGAGGGAGTCCGCGAGCAGTCCGCCGGCGATCTCCACCACCATGATCGTCAGCGTGATGCAGAGGGCGATCCGCAGCCTGCCGCGGTAGGCGGCCGCGGCCGTGCCCGTGGGTGGCGCATGGGTGTGCGCATGCCCGTGATCGTGCCCAGCCCCCATGGCGGAACCGTCCTTCCGTGGTCGTCCGGAGGCCCAGTGAACTACGGGCGGGGGGTATGGGGCAACGCGGTACTGAACACCGTTGTCATGTGCCCTGACCTGCGGAAACGATCCGCTGGTCAGGGCGGTGCGGGCTACTTCCCGTGGTGCAGCCGCCAGCCCTCCCAGGCCGAGGCGACCATCTCGTGGACATCGCGGCGGGCGCGCCAGCCCAGTTCCCGGGCGGCGCGTTCGGCCGAGGCGACCGCGCGGGGCGCGTCGCCGGGCCTGCGGGGCTCCACGACCGGTTCCCTGCGGTCGCCCGAGACCTCCCCGATGACCGTGATCAGCTCCCGGACCGAGACGCCCTCGCCGCGGCCGATGTTCAGCGTGAGATCGCCGGCCGGGGCGTCCCCGGCGAGGCGGCGCGCCGCCGCGAGGTGGGCCTCGGCGAGGTCGGCCACATGGATGTAGTCCCGCACACAGGTGCCGTCCGGCGTCGGGTAGTCGTCCCCGAAGATCCGCGGGGCCTCGCCGCGGGTGAGCCGGTCGAAGACCATCGGCACGATGTTGAACACACCGGTGTCCGCGAGCTCCGGCGCGGCGGCGCCCGCCACGTTGAAGTAGCGCAGGCACACGGTGGAGATCCCGTACGCCCGCCCGGCCGCCCGGACCAGCCACTCGCCCGCCAGCTTGGTCTCCCCGTAGGGGTTGACCGGCGCGCAGGGGGTGTCCTCGGTGATCAGGTCCACGTCCGGGTTGCCGTACACCGCCGCGGAGGAGGAGAACAGCAGCCGGTGGACGTCCGCCGCCGCCATGGCGTCCAGGAGGGTGGCGAGGCCGCCGACGTTCTCCTGGTAGTAGCGGGTGGGCTCGGCGACGGACTCGGCGACCTGCTTGCGGGCCGCGAGGTGGACGACGCCGGTGACGCCGTGCTCCGTGAGGACCTCGCGCAGCCGGGGGCCGTCCAGGGTGGAGCCGGTGACGAGCGGGACGTCGGAGGGGAGCCGTGCGGGTACGGCGGCGGAGAGGTCGTCCAGTACGACGACCTTCTCGCCGGCGCCGGCCATGGCGCGTGCCACATGCGCCCCGATGTATCCGGCACCGCCGGTGATCAGCCAGGTCATGTTTCCTCACCCTATGCTCCGCGGGGGATCGCGCACCGGCGCCGGTGAGGCGGGCCGTAGCCCTCGGCGACCGGGCGCACACCCCTCGTCGACCCGCGTGTCCCGGATGCCCGCATCTGCGGCCGCGGTTTGTGGGGTGGGGGCGGGATCACCCATGATGATCGCGGCAAAGGGCGGGGCCCCGGACGCGGGACGGGTCGTGAACGGCCGGTGAACACGGGCTTCGGTTCATCCGATACCCTCTGCCGACATGCCGCCCGGGTGCCGCAGGCAAGGGGCGCCCCACCATGCAGAAGACCGGTGCCGACGCGCCGGCACCCAGGGAGTGAGTTCGGTTGCCGACCGCCATCGTCACCGGTCAGCCGGTCCCCGGATCGTCGCTCGAGAGCGATCTGCGGTCCCTCGGCTTCGACGTCCGGATGGCGGAGAGCACCGCCGAGACCGAGACCCTGCTCGCGGCCGCCCCCGCCGGTGACCGCGTGGCCGTGGTCGACGCCGGTTTCGTCGGCCATGTGCACGCCCTGCGGCTCGGCCTGACCGACCCCCGCTTCCCGCTCGCCGCGGTCCCCGGCGCCATCACCGCGCAGCCGGCCGCCCGGCAGGCGCTGACCCGCGCCGTGGCCCGGGAGACCTCCTCGGGCGGCGGCACCGCGGTCGCCGTCGGCAGCCTGGCCGACCGGATCGTCACCGAGCTGGACGCCGACGGCAGCGAGGTCCACCGCCCCGAGCTGGGCAGCCTCGTCGCCGTCGTACCCGCCGACCCGCAGGCCCGCAACGAGGCGCGCCAGGCCGTCGCCGCCGTGGACGACGAGGCCGTACGCCTGAAGTCGGCCGTGAAGTCCCGCGACGGCTTCTTCACCACGTACTGCATCAGCCCCTACTCGCGCTACCTCGCCCGCTGGTGCGCGCGCCGCGGTCTGACCCCGAACCAGGTCACCACCGCCTCGCTGCTCACCGCGCTGATCGCGGCGGGCTGCGCGGCCACCGGCACCCGCGGCGGTTTCATAGCCGCCGGCGTGCTGCTGATCGCCTCCTTCGTGCTGGACTGCACCGACGGTCAGCTCGCCCGCTACGCCCTGAAGTACTCCACCCTCGGCGCCTGGCTCGACGCCACCTTCGACCGGGCCAAGGAGTACGCCTACTACGCGGGGCTCGCCCTGGGCGCGGCCCGCGGCGGCCATGACGACGTCTGGGCGCTCGCGCTCGGCGCGATGGTCCTCCAGACCTGCCGGCACGTGGTCGACTTCTCCTTCAACGAGGCCAACCACGACGCCACCGCCAACACCAGCCCCACCGCCGCCCTCTCCGACAAGCTGGACAGCGTCGGCTGGACGGTCTGGGTGCGCCGGATGATAGTGCTGCCGATCGGTGAGCGCTGGGCGATGATCGCGGTCCTGACCGCCGTCACCACCCCCCGGATCACCTTCTACGCGCTGCTCGTCGGCTGCGCCTTCGCCGCCACGTACACCACCGCGGGCCGGGTGCTGCGCTCGCTGACCCGCAAGGCGCACCGCACCGACCGCGCCGCGCAGGCACTGGCCGACCTCGCCGACTCCGGCCCGCTCAGCGAGGCGGTCAGGCGGGTCGCCCGGCGCGGTCTGCCCGGCCTCGCCGTCCCCGCCGTCGCCCTGCTCGGCGGCGCCGCGGTCGTCGCCTGCTCGGCCTTCCCCGGATACGGCTCGGTGGTGCCGGTGATCGGCGCCCTGGTCTACGTCCTCACCTCGGCCCTCGCCGTCGCCCGCCCGCTCAAGGGCGCCCTCGACTGGCTGGTCCCGCCGTTCTTCCGCGCCGCCGAGTACGGCACCGTCCTCGCGCTCGCCGGTAAAGCGGGCGTGAACGGGGCGCTGCCCGCGGCTTTCGGGCTGGTGGCGGCGGTCGCCTACCATCACTACGACACGGTGTACCGCATCCGCGGCAACGCCGGAGCGCCGCCGGCCTGGCTGGTGCGCTCCATAGGGGGGCACGACGGGCGCACCCTGCTCGTCACCGTCCTGGCCGCGGCGCTCACCGCCGCGCAGTTCACGGCCGCGCTCACGGTGCTCGCCGTGATCGTCGCCCTGGTGGTGCTCGCGGAGAGCATCCGGTTCTGGGTGTCCGCAGGGGCACCCGCCGTACACGATGAAGGAGAAACCGCATGATCGGCCTCGTGCTGGCGGCCGGCGCCGGACGGCGTCTGCGCCCCTACACGGACACCCTGCCCAAGGCGTTGGTGCCGGTGGGGCCCGCGGGCATGGAGGGCGAGCCCACGGTTCTCGACCTCACCCTCGGCAACTTCGCGGAGATCGGGCTGACCGAGGTCGCGATCATCGTCGGCTACCGCAAGGAGGCCGTCTACGCCCGCCAGGCCGCCCTTGAGGAGAAGTACGGCCTCAAGCTCACCCTGATCGACAACGACAAGGCCGAGGAGTGGAACAACGCCTACTCCCTGTGGTGCGGGCGCGACGCGCTCAAGGACGGTGTGATCCTCGCCAACGGCGACACCGTGCACCCGGTCTCGGTCGAGAAGACGCTGCTGGCCGCCCGCGGTGACGGCAAGAAGATCATCCTCGCGCTGGACACCGTGAAGTCCCTGGCGGACGAGGAGATGAAGGTCGTCGTCGACCCGGCCAAGGGCATGACGAAGATCACCAAGCTGATGGACCCGGCCGAGGCCACCGGCGAGTACATCGGCGTGACCCTGATCGAGGGCGACGCGGCCGAGGAGCTGGGCGACGCGCTGAAGACGGTCTGGGAGACCGACCCGCAGCAGTTCTACGAGCACGGCTACCAGGAGCTGGTCGACCGCGGCTTCCGGATCGACGTGGCGCCCATCGGCGACGTCTCCTGGGTCGAGATCGACAACCACGACGACCTGGCCAAGGGGCGGGAGATCGCGTGCCGCTACTGACCCGGCTGATCCCCTCGCCGGTCGTCGTGGACATCCGTCCGGGTGCCCTGGACGACCTGGCCGGTGTCCTCGCCGACGAGCGCATCTCCCAGTCGGGCCGCCTCGCCGTCGCCGTCAGCGGCGGCTCCGGCGCCCAGCTGCGCGAGCGCCTCGCCCCCTCGCTGCCCGGCGCCTCCTGGTACGAGGTGGGCGGCGGCACCCTGGACGACGCGATCCGGCTGGCCGGCGAGATGAAGTCCGGCCACTACGACGCGGTGGTCGGACTCGGCGGCGGCAAGATCATCGACTGCGCCAAGTTCGCCGCGGCCCGGATCGGCCTGCCCCTGGTCGCCGTGCCCACCAACCTCGCGCACGACGGCCTGTGCTCGCCGGTCGCCACGCTCGACAACGACGCGGGGCGCGGCTCCTACGGTGTGCCGAACCCGATCGCGGTCGTCATCGACCTGGACGTGATCCGTGCCGCTCCGGCCCGCTTCGTCCGGGCCGGTATCGGCGACGCCATCTCCAACATCAACGCGATCGCGGACTGGGAGCTGTCCCACCGGGTCAACGGCGAGAAGATCGACGGTCTCGCCGCGGCCATGGCCCGCCAGGCCGGCGAGGCGGTGCTGCGGCACCCCGGCGGCATCGGCGACAACGGCTTCCTCCAGGTGCTCGCCGAGGCGCTGGTCCTCAGCGGTATCTCGATGTCGATCTCCGGCGACTCCCGGCCCTCCTCCGGCTCCTGCCACGAGATCAACCACGCGTTCGACCTGCTGTTCCCGAAGCGCGCGGCCGCCCATGGCGAGCAGTGCGGGCTCGGCGCGGCCTTCGCGATGTATCTGCGCGGGGCCCACGAGGAGGCCGGGCACACCGCCCAGGTGCTGCGCCGGCACGGGCTTCCGGTGCTGCCGGAGGAGATCGGCTTCACCGTGGACGAGTTCGTCCGCGCCGTGGAGTTCGCTCCGGAGACCCGGCCCGGCCGCTACACCATCCTCGAACACCTCGACCTCAAGCCGAACCAGATCAAGGACATCTACGCCGACTATGTCAAGGCCATCGGTAGCTGAACTCCGTCCGGTCGTCCACCCCGCCGGGGTGAAGGACCGGCGCAGCGGTGAGCACTGGGCGGGACGCCTCTACATGCGTGAGGTCTCCCTGCGCATCGACCGCTACCTGGTGAACACCAGGGTCACGCCCAACCAGCTCACGTACCTGATGACCCTGTGCGGTGTGCTCGCGGCCCCGGCCCTGCTGGTGCCGGGGATCTGGGGCGCGATCCTCGGCGTGGTCGCCACCCAGCTGTACCTGCTGCTGGACTGCGTCGACGGCGAGATCGCCCGCTGGCGGGGGCAGTACTCCCTCGCCGGTGTCTACCTGGACCGGGTCGGTGCCTACCTCACCGACGCGGCCGTGCTGGTCGGCCTCGGGCTGCGCGCCGCCGACCTGTGGGGCTCCGGCCGTATCGACTGGCTGTGGGCCTTCCTCGGCACCCTGGCCGCGCTCGGCGCGATCCTGATCAAGGCGGAGACCGACCTGGTCGGTGTCGCCCGGCACCAGACCGGCAAGCCGCCGGTGCAGGAGGCCGCCGCCGAGCCGCGTTCCTCCGGGATGGCGCTGGCCCGCCGGGCCGCCTCGGCGCTGAAGTTCCACCGGCTCATCCTCGGTATCGAGGCCTCGCTGCTGATCGTGCTCCTCGCCATCGCGGACCAGATCCACGGCGACCTGTTCTTCACCCGGCTCGGCACCGCCGTCCTCGCGGGCATCGCCCTGCTCCAGACGCTGCTGCACCTGGTGTCCATCCTCGCCTCCAGCAGGCTGAAGTGAGCGCGGCCGCGCGCGTCGGCGCCGTCATCATCACCATGGGCAACCGGCCCGAGGAGCTGCGCGCCCTGCTCGACTCGGTCGCCAAGCAGGACGGCGACCCCGTCGAGGTGGTCGTCGTCGGCAACGGCTCCCCGGTGCCCGACGTCCCCGAGGGCGTGCGCACCGTCGAGCTGCCGGAGAACCTGGGCATCCCGGGCGGCCGCAATGTCGGCATCGAGGCGTTCGGCCCCGGCGGCCAGGACGTCGACATCCTGCTCTTCCTGGACGACGACGGCCTGCTCGCCCGGCACGACACCGCCGAGCTGTGCCGCGAGGCGTTCGCCGCCGACCCGGAGCTGGGCATCATCAGCTTCCGTATCGCCGATCCCGAGACCGGTGAGACCCAGCGCCGCCATGTGCCCCGGCTGCGTGCCGCGGACCCGATGCGCTCCTCGCGGGTGACCACCTTCCTGGGCGGCGCCAACGCGGTGCGCACCAAGGTGCTCGGCGAGGTCGGCGGGCTGCCCGCCGAGTTCTTCTACGCCCATGAGGAGACCGATCTGGCCTGGCGGGCGCTGGACGCCGGCTGGCTGATCGACTACCGCTCCGACATGGTGCTGTTCCACCCGACGACCGCGCCCTCGCGGCACGCCGTCTACCACCGCATGGTGGCCCGCAACCGCGTCTGGCTCGCCCGGCGCAACCTCCCCGCCCCGCTGGTCCCCGTCTACCTGGGCGTGTGGCTGCTGCTCACGCTGGCCCGGCGGCCCTCGCGGCCGGCCCTCGCGGCCTGGTTCGGCGGCTTCAAGGAGGGCTGGACCACGCCCTGCGGTCCGCGCCGTCCGATGCGCTGGCGCACGGTCTGGCGGCTCACCCGGCTGGGCCGTCCTCCGGTCATCTGAGAAGCTTCTTACCTGAACAGCAAGCTTCTTACCGAGAGAGTCCGGGTTCTTACTCGTGAGTCACACAACGCATGACGCCGGTGTCGCGGTGAGCGCGATACCGTCGCCCGACGAGGGGCTGACGCCGGCCGAGCTGGCCGCCAGGTACGGGCTCGCCGTCAGCGGCGCCCGTCCCTCGCTGGTGGAGTACGTCCGCCAGCTGTGGAGCCGGCGCCACTTCATCCTCGCCTTCTCGCAGGCGAAGCTGACGGCGCAGTACAGCCAGGCCAAGCTCGGGCAGCTGTGGCAGGTCGCCACCCCGCTGCTGAACGCGGCCGTGTACTACTTCATCTTCGGCGTCATCCTGCACGCCAGCCGCGGCATGTCCCATGATGTGTACATCCCGTTCCTGGTCACCGGCGTCTTCGTGTTCACCTTCACGCAGAGCTCGGTCATGTCGGGTGTGCGCGCCATCTCCGGAAACCTCGGCCTGGTGCGCGCCCTGCACTTCCCGCGCGCCTCGCTGCCCGTCTCCTTCTCGCTCCAGCAGCTCCAGCAGCTGCTGTTCTCGATGATCGTGCTGTTCATCGTGGCGATCGGCTTCGGCAGCTACCCCGGGATGTCCTGGCTGTTGATCGTGCCGATCCTGGCGTTGCAGTTCCTGTTCAACACCGGTCTCGCGCTGATCGTGGCCCGGATGGGCGCCAAGACGCCGGACATGGCGCAGCTGATGCCGTTCGTGCTGCGCACCTGGATGTACACCTCCGGCGTGATGTTCTCCATCAGCACGATGATGGCGGACCGCCCGGAGTGGGCGGTGCGGCTGCTCCAGGTCAACCCGGCCGCGATCTACATGGACCTGATGCGCTTCGCGCTGATCGACGGCTACGGCGCCTCGAACCTGCCCCCGCATGTGTGGGCGATCGCGGCGTTCTGGGCCGTGGCGGTCTTCGCCGGCGGTTTCGTGTACTTCTGGAAGGCGGAGGAGCGGTACGGCCGTGGCTGAGCAGAACGCCGAGCAGAACCCCCAGCAGAGCACCACGGACACCGGCGAGCGCCGTCCGACGGTCATCGCGGACGATCTGCACATCGTCTACCGGGTCAACGGCGCCAAGACCGGCAAGGGCAGCGCGACGGCCGCCCTCAGCCGGATCCTCAAGCGCGGCGAGGAGCGGGGCGTGCGCAAGGTGCACGCCGTGCGCGGGGTCTCCTTCGTCTCCTACCGCGGCGAGGCCATCGGCCTGATCGGCTCCAACGGCTCCGGCAAGTCCACCCTGCTGCGCGCCATCGCCGGTCTGCTGCCCGCGGAGCAGGGCAAGGTCTACACCGACGGCCAGCCCTCCCTGCTGGGTGTGAACGCGGCCCTGATGAACGACCTGACCGGCGAGCGCAACGTCATCCTGGGCGGTCTCGCCATGGGCATGTCGCGCGAGCAGATCAGGGAGCGCTATCAGGACATCGTCGACTTCTCCGGGATCAACGAGAAGGGCGACTTCATCACCCTGCCGATGCGCACCTACTCCTCCGGCATGGCCGCCCGGCTGCGTTTCTCGATCGCGGCCGCCAAGGACCACGACGTCCTCATGATCGACGAGGCTCTGGCCACCGGTGACCGCAAGTTCCAGAAGCGCTCCGAGGAACGCATCCGGGAACTGCGCAAGGAGGCCGGCACGGTCTTTCTGGTCAGCCACAACAACAAGTCCATCCGCGACACCTGCAACCGCGTGCTGTGGCTGGAACGCGGTGAGCTGCGCATGGACGGGCCGACCGAAGAGGTGCTCAAGGAGTACGAGAAGTTCACCGGCAAGTGAACTGTTTCGGCCAGGGCCCCGCCGGCAACCTTCCGGCGGGGCCCCGCGTCTGCAAAGGAAGCGTCAACTCCCAAGCCTGTCAGGAATCTTGGCGCCAATCGGTGTGTTCTTGTGATGTGCGGGACACCCCCTCGAATCTTGATGTGTTGTACAACGTAAGCTGTACCGGTGCCGGAAAGCGGCAAGTGGGGCGATAATGCGCGACACCCTGCGCCAGGCCACGCCCCGCGAATTGCCGGGCGGCGTGTCCGAAATAGTGTGTATTGGGTCGGCAGTGTAGAACGGGAGATGTGACGGCAATGGCTACGGAAACTCCCCAGCTCAACGCAGCATGTGCCGTTGCCGCCCCGGGCGTCGCCCGATGACGGCCACCACGACGGCGCCGGACCCGGAACGCGCCACCCTCGACAAGGCCGCGAGCGAGAACTTCCCCGTGGCCCCCTTCTTCCTGCCCCGCGACTGGCGCGACGACCTCATGGCGGTCTACGGCTTCGCCCGTCTGGTCGACGACATCGGCGACGGCGACCTCGCCCCCGGCGGAGCCGACGCCGAACTGCTCGGCGTGTCGGCCACCGACGCCGACGACCGGCTGCTGCTGCTCGACGCCTTCGAGGCCGATCTGCGCCGGGTCTTCGACGCCACCCCGAGCCACCCCCTGCTGCGTCGGCTCCAGCCCGTCGTACGGCGCCGGGCGCTCACCCCCGAGCCGTTCCTCGGCCTGATCGCCGCCAACCGCCAGGACCAGCTCGTCACCCGGTACGAGACGTACGACGACCTCCTCGCCTACTGCGAACTGTCCGCCAACCCCGTGGGCCGCCTCGTCCTCGCCGTCACCGGCACCTCGACCCCCGAGCGGATCCGTCTGTCCGACGCGATCTGCACCGCGCTCCAGATCGTGGAACACCTCCAGGACGTCGCCGAGGACTTCGGCCACGACCGGATCTATCTTCCGGCCGAGGACATGAAGCGCTTCCACGTCACGGAAACGGATCTGTCCGCGAAAACCGCGGGCGCATCGATGCGCGCCCTGGTTGCATACGAAGCACAACGCGCCCGCGATCTGCTGAATGAAGGCGCCCCCCTGGTGGGTAGCGTCCACGGCAGGTTGAAGCTGCTGCTCGCAGGGTTCGTGGCGGGGGGAAGGGCGGCGGTCCGCGCGATCGCCGCCGCCGAATACGACGTTCTTCCCGGCCCGCCCAAACCAGGCAAGGTCCAGTTGCTGCGTGAGGCGGGCGTGATTCTGCGAGGAGAGGGGTGATCCGGACCGTGGAGTCTGCGTCGCACGTGTCCGCACCGGTGCTCGCCGCCTACCGCTACTGCGAGACGGTGACCGGACAGCAGGCCCGTAACTTCGCGTACGGCATCCGGCTGCTGCCCACACCGAAGCGGCGCGCCATGTCGGCGCTGTACGCGTTCTCACGGCGTGTCGACGACATCGGCGACGGTGATCTGGCCGACGACGTGAAGGTGGCCCGGCTCCAGGAGACCCGGGCCCTGCTCGCCCGGATCCGGGAGGGCGGCATCGAGGAGGACGACACCGACCCGGTGGCCGTCGCCCTCACCCATGCCGCCGACGCCTTCCCGATCCCGCTTGACGGCCTGGACGAGCTGATCGACGGCGTCGAGATGGACACCCGCGGGGAGACGTACGAGACCTGGGACGACCTGAAGGTCTACTGCCGGTGTGTCGCCGGTGCCATCGGCCGCCTCTCGCTCGGCGTGTTCGGCACCGAACCGGGCGCCCGCGGCGCCGAGCGCGCCGCCGAGTACGCCGACACGCTCGGGCTCGCGCTCCAGCTCACCAACATCCTCCGGGACGTCCGCGAGGACGCCCAGGGCGGCCGTACGTATCTGCCCGCCGACGACCTGGCCAAGTTCGGCTGCGCGGCCGGGTTCGAGCGGCCCACGCCACCGGAGGGCTCCGACTTCGCGGGCCTCGTGCACTTCGAGGTCCGCCGCGCCCGCGCCCTTTTCGCCGAGGGCTACCAGCTGCTGCCCATGCTCGACCGGCGCAGCGGCGCCTGCGTGGCCGCCATGGCCGGCATCTACCGCCGCCTCCTGGACCGCATCGCGCGCGACCCCGAGGCGGTGCTGCGCGGCCGGGTCTCACTGCCCGGACACGAGAAGGCGTACGTCGCCGTGCGCGGTCTGTCCGGCCTCGACACCCGGCAGGTCACCCGCCATGGTGCCGGGCGGTCCGTCGGGAGGCGCGTCTGATGGACCTCACCGAACCAGCGGACTTCCACCGGGCAACCCCGCGCCACGGCGTGGCGTCCCTGACGGCGACGACCGTACGTGCACCGTTCAACCAGCACGGCCGGCACGCACGGAAGGACGCACCATGAGCGACGGCGCACGCCCCGCACCGGGACAGCGCACCCCCGAGAGCGCGGCACGCGGCGCCGTCGTGATCGGCGGCGGCCTCGCCGGCATCACCGCGGCGCTCGCCCTCGCCGACGCGGGCGTCCGCGTCACCCTGCTCGAAGGCAGGCCCAGGCTGGGCGGCCTCGCCTTCTCCTTCCAGCGCGGCGAACTGACCGTCGACAACGGCCAGCACGTGTACCTGCGTTGCTGCACCGCCTACCGCTGGTTCCTCGACCGGATCGAGGGCGCGGCGCTGGCACCGCTTCAGGACCGCCTGGACGTGCCCGTCGTGGACCTCGCCAAGCCCGAGGGCCGGCGGCTCGGCAGACTGCGGCGCGACCCGCTGCCCGTGCCCCTGCATCTGGGGCGCAGCCTGGCCGCCTATCCGCACCTCTCGCTCGCCGAGCGCGCCTCCGTCGGGCGTGCCGCGCTCGCGCTCAAGGGTCTCGACCTCGCCGATCCGACCCTGGACACCCAGGACTTCGGCAGCTGGCTGGCCGCCCACGGCCAGTCGGCGCGTGCCATCGAGGCCCTGTGGGACCTGGTCGGGGTCGCCACCCTCAACGCGGTCGCGGGCGACTCCTCGCTGGGGCTCGCCGCGATGGTGTTCAAGACCGGTCTGCTGTCCGACCCGGGAGCGGCCGACATCGGCTGGGCCCATGTCCCGCTGGGCGAACTGCACGACCGGCTGGCCCGCAAGGCGCTCGACTCCGCGGGCGTGCGTACCGAGGTCCGTTCACGCGTCACCTCCGTCTCTGCCATGGAGAACGGCGGCTGGTGCGTCGAGGTTCCCGGCGAGCGCATCACAACGGACGCGGTCGTCCTCGCCGTACCCCAGCGCGAGGCGTACGAACTGCTGCCGCCCGGCGCCCTCGACGCCCCCGAGCGGCTCCTCGAGATCGGCACCGCCCCCATCCTCAACGTGCATGTGGTGTACGACCGCAAGGTGCTCGCGCGGCCCTTCTTCGCCGCCCTCGGCACCCCCGTGCAATGGGTCTTCGACCGCACCCACGCCTCCGGGCTGCGCTCGGGCCAGTACCTCGCGCTGTCCCAGTCGGCCGCGCAGGACGACATCGACCTCCCCGTCGCGGAGCTCCGCGCGCGCTACGTCCCGGAGTTGGAGAAACTCCTCCCGGGGACGCGCGGCGCCGTGATCGAGGACTTCTTCGTGACCCGGGAGCGTACGGCGACGTTCGCGCCCACCCCCGGCGTCGGGCGTCTGCGGCCCGGCGCCCGCACCAAGGCATCCGGCCTGTACCTGGCCGGAGCGTGGACCGCCACCGGGTGGCCCGCGACCATGGAGAGTGCGGTCCGCAGCGGAGTGAGCGCGGCCGACGCCGCGCTCCGCGCCCTGGGCCGGCCCCGTCCGAGCCGTCTCTTCGCCTTCGAGGAGGCGGCCTGATGCCTCATCGGCAGCCGGCGGCAGGCCCCCGCACCTTCGGTACCGCAACAAGAGGAGAGACTGTGCCCACTGTGCCCCCGGCCTCGACGGAGACCGCGGTGGACGTCACCGCGCTGCTGGAGCGCGGACGGACCCTGGCCACACCGGTCCTGCGTGCGGCCGTCGACCGCCTCGCTCCTCCCATGGACACCGTCGCCGCCTACCACTTCGGCTGGATCGACGCCGCCGGCAACCCGGCCGACGGCGACGGCGGCAAGGCCGTACGCCCCGCGCTCGCCGTGCTCTCCGCCGAGGTCACCGGCAGCGCGCCCGAGACCGGTGTGCCGGGCGCCGTCGCCGTCGAACTGGTCCACAACTTCTCGCTGCTGCACGACGACCTGATGGACGGCGACGAGCAGCGCCGCCACCGCGACACCGTCTGGAAGGTGCACGGCCCCGCCCAGGCCATCCTGGTCGGCGACGCCCTGTTCGCGCTGGCCAACGAGCTGCTGCTGGAGCTCGGTTCGGTCGAGGCCGGCCGCGCCACCCGTCGGCTCACCACCGCCACCCGCGCCCTGATCGACGGTCAGGCCCAGGACATCTCCTACGAGCACCGCGACCGCGTCAGCGTCGAGGAGTGCCTGGAGATGGAGGGCAACAAGACCGGCGCGCTGCTCGCCTGCGCCTCCTCCATCGGCGCGGTCCTCGGCGGCGCCGACGACGCCACCGCCGACGCGCTGGAGCGCTACGGCTACCACCTCGGACTCGCCTTCCAGGCCGTGGACGACCTGCTCGGCATCTGGGGCGACCCGGAGGCCACCGGCA
>NZ_MUNF01000599.1 GCF_002154555.1 Streptomyces murinus | reverse complement strand
GCTGAGGTCGGGCCCGACCTCGGCGTCCCGCAGCCGGGCCGAGAACTCGTCGGCGAAGGACGGGAGTCCGGTGAGTGCCGAGGCGGCGGCCGCCACTCCGGCGAGTCCGTGCGCCCAGGACGGATCCGTCTGGGTGTCCCGGGCCCGCAGGGCCGCGCCGTCGAGCAGGGCCCGGCCGGCGCTCGCGTGCGCCGCGGACCGCTCCGGCCGTGCGGCGGCGTACCGCAGCAGCGCCCAGCCGATCCCGGCGGCGCCGTCCGCGAACCCGGCGTCCTCGACGGGCCCCGCCTGGCACAGCAGGTCCGCCAGGGCGTCCGCCAGCTCCAGCGCGCCCGGGGTCCCGGTCGCCTCGTGCACGGCGACGGCGGCGGCCAGCGCCCCGGCCGTACCGCAGGACAGTCCGAGGTCCGTACACCCGGCCGCCGCATGGCCGAGCGCGGTCAGCGCGTCCGGCAGGACCTGCGTCAACTCCTCGCCCAGCAGCGCCGACAGCCGGACCAGGGCGTAGCAGATGCCGCCGAGACCGTCGTAGGCGCCGGGGCCCGCCGCCGCGCCCAGCTCGGGGTCGGCGGCCAGGGCCTTCAGCAGCGCGGGCAGCGGCCGTACCGCCTCCCGGGCCAGCGCGGTGTACCGGTCGGCGCCGGTCAGCGCGCCGGTGTGGGCGAGGAAGAGCGCGACCCCGCAGTAGCCCTGCGCGAGCCCGGCGCCCATCGGCAGCACCGCCCAGTGCGGGCCCGAAACCCGTTCCAGCCCCAGCCAGTTGGCGCGGCCGCCGTCGCGTACCGCACGGGCGGCGATGTCGTCGGCGATCCCGCACACCGCGGCCAGCAGCCGTGAGGCGTCGGGCACCACGGCCGGTACGGGCGCCACGGCGAGCGCCGACCTCGGCCGGTCCGCCGGGTCGCAGGCGCCCCGGGCGGCCAGCGTCGCCGAGACGATCCACTCCTGGTCGCGGCAGTCGATCTCGTCCATCCGCGCGATCTTCTTGCGCACCGCGGCCAGGCTCGCCTCCGGCAGCACGTCCGCGAGCCAGGTCCCGTCGGCCGTCCGGACCCCTGTCCCGGACGGCCGATGGGTGAACAGGGGGACGTCGCCGCGCCACAGGTCGGCCGTCTCGTGCTCGATCAGCAACGAACGCGCCCGGTCGTGCTCGGACTCGGTCCACAGCACGGCGAACACCCCGTCCCGGGCGAGCGCGTCACCGAGCAGCGCCGGATGCGTGGACTCCTCCAGCAGGGTCGCGTACAGCCGGGTGGCACGGGCGATCAGCCGCGCCGGGCTGTCCGCCGCCGCCGTCAACGGGCCGTCCTCGCCGGTCAGTTCGCCGCCGTGCGCCGCGATGGCCGCGTACGCGGTGCGGAAGCCGTCGAGCAGGGCTGCCCGGTGGTCGGCGCCGTCCAGCGGGCGGCCGTCGGGCAGCGGCTGGTTCTGCGCGGCCGGGCTGAGCAGCGGGCCCCGTACGGCGCGCATGGTGTCGAGGCCGCTGTCCGCCCAGTGCAGCCCCTCGCTGGGGAAGGTGCCGTCGGTGGAGCGGCCCAGCGCGGAGATGTCCAGCGCGCCGTGCTCGCCGATCAGCAGATGGGGCAGCAGGCAGGTGCGGTGCACGGAGGTGTGCAGGGCGTCCGCGGCGGGGTCGGCGCCGGCCGTCATGGCCTGTCCGAGCCCGGTGTGCAGCAGCGTCTCGGCGTCCACCAGGACCGGCTGGTCGCCGCAGGCGATGACGTTCTCGTAGTGCATGTCGGCGCCGTCCACCGCGTAGAGCAGCGCGAGCAGCACGCCCTGGCGGCGGTAGAAGGCGTCGGTCTCGGTCACCGAGCGGCACCAGCGGTGGGAGACGAACTCCAGCCAGCCGTAGCCCTCCCGGCGCACGGTGCGCGCGGTGCGCAGCGCCAGATCGGGGACCTTGGTGTCCATCCAGGCCGCCAGCTCGTCCAGCAGGGCGTGCTGGCCGAGCGGCCGCGGCTTGTACACCACGCGGACCCCGTCGGCGAAGTGCAGCACGGCCACCGACCGGTTGCCCTGGTGGGCGTCGCCGAGCCCGAGTTCGACGCGGACCAGCGCCCCCGGGTCGCGGCCGTCGAGGAGGGCGGTGACCAGCTCGTCCCGGTCGGCCCGGAAGCGGGCGGTCAGTTCGGCCGCCGCGTCCAGCGCGTCCAGCGCGGTCTGGCCGAGCATCCGGGCCAGTACCGGATAGGCGGCGAACAGTTCGCCGAGCCCGCGTCGGGTGCCCGCGGCGGCCACGAAGGACGCGAACCGCTCCCGCGAGGTCGCCCCCGTGAGCCGTCCGGCGCGCCGGGCCCCGGCGAGTTCCCGTACGAGGGTACGAGCGGCCAGCCGTACCAGCTGCGAGGTCAGCCAGGCGCTGAACTCGCTCTGCCACACGCTCCGTTCGGTGGCGGGCACGCCCGCCAGCAGGTCGGCGAGGCGTGTGGCGGCCGGGGCGACGAGCGGTCGTACGACGTGGGCGAAGACCTCGGCGCCCGTACCGTCCGTGGCCGGCTCCTCCTGGTACTCGGGGGCGGCGTCCAGGGCGGCCGCCACGTAGCGCGCCCAGTGGGGCTCGGCGGCGCGGGCGGCGAGTCGCTCGGCGGGCTCCGCCGCGAGGGCCGCCG
>NZ_MUNF01000598.1 GCF_002154555.1 Streptomyces murinus | reverse complement strand
ACCGGGGGCCAGGCCCGCCCGAATCGAGCGAGCCGTCCGGGCGGGCCTGGCCCCCGGTCGGGGCGGTGCGGGAGATGGTCAGACGCGGTCGATATGGACGTTTGTCGACTTGACCCGGGCCGTTGCCTCCACGCCGACCTCCAGGCCGAGTTCCTCCACCGCCTCGCGGGTCAGCAGGGAGACCAGTCGGTGCGGGCCCGCCTGGATCTCGACCTGGGCGGCGACGTCGCCGAGTTTGATGGCGGTGACGATGCCGGGGAAGGCGTTGCGCACGGAGGTGTAGGAGGTCTCCTCCTCGCCGCTGCCGCCCTTGGCCAGTTCGACGGAGAACGCGGCGAGGTCCCGGCCGTCGATCAGCCGCCGCCCCGCCTCGTCGCGATGGGTGGCCACCCGGCCCGCGTCGGCCCAACGGCGGGCGGTGTCCGGGCTGACGCCGAGCAGCCGCGCCGCCTGGCCGATCGTGTAGGACTGCATGCGGAGAACGATAGGGCGCCGCTCAGCCCGTGTGCACACGCGGCCTGCGGTCCCGGTCGGGCTCCGCCTCGCGCAGCACCTCCCGGGTGACCGGCGCGACCTCGCCCTGCCCGAACAGGAAGAACCGCAGGAAGTTGGCGAACGGACTGCCCTCGGTCCACTCGAAGTAGATGTGCGGGGTGCAGCCGGTGACATCGCGGACATGGAGCAGCAGCGCCGCCAGGGCGTTCGGGATGGACGCCGACTCCAGCGTCAGCACCCGGTAGCGCTCGTGCAGCACCTCGCCGCGCACGGTCAGACCCGCCTCGAACTCGGACGGGTCGGTGACCGTGACCTCGACGAAGACGAAGTCCTCCTGCTCCGGCATGTCGTTGTCGGCGCGGATCTGCTCGATCTTGTCGCGGTACTCGGCCTTGTCCCGGTGCCCCGGCTCGTTCGCGATGAACCGCATCTTCCGGCTGGCCATGTCCCTGATGAAACGTTCCGCCAGCGGATCGAGCGTCACGCTGGTCACGCGCAGCTCGAAGGCGCGGGCCAGCCGGGACAGCAGCGAGACCAGGATGATGCCGACGATGAAGCAGGCACCGATCTTCACACCGTCCGGCCGCTCGATGACATTGACGACCGTCGTGTACAGGAACACCACCGAGATCACGGCGAAGCCGATGGTCCAGCGGCGCTGTCCCGCCTTGCGCGCGGCGATGGTCACCGCGATCGCCGCGGAGCTGATCAGCACCAGCACACCGGTGGCGTACGCGCCGCCCTGCTTGTCCACGTTGGCGTCGAAGATCCAGGTCACCAGGAACGCGACCAGCGTGAACACGATGACCATCGGACGCACCGCGCGCGCCCAGTGCGGGGCCATGCCGTACCGGGGCAGATAGCGCGGCATCAGATTGAGCAGGCCCGCCATGGCGGACGCGCCGGCGAACCAGAGGATGGCGATCGTCGAGACGTCGTAGACCGTGCCGAAGGCGCCGCCGAGGTACTGGTGCGCGAGATAGGCGAGGGCACGCCCGTTGGCCGGGCCGCCCGGCTGGAAGTCCTTCTCCGGGATCAGCAGCGTGGTGATGAAGCTACTGGTGATCAGGAAGCAGCTCATGATGACGGCGGCGGTCGTCAGCAGCTTCTTGGCGTCCCGGATCCGGCCGGTGGGGTGCTCCTCGGTGTCGCCCGGGTCGCCCTTCACATGCGGCATGACGGCGACGCCGGTCTCGAATCCGGACAGACCGAGGGCGAGCTTCGGGAAGACGATCAGGGCGACGCCGATCATCACGAAGATGTTCCCGTGCTGCACGGTCAGCGCGTTGGTCCAGTCCGTGACCACGTGCTCGGCGGTGACGACGTGGTACAGGCCGACGGCCACGACGACCAGGTTGAGCGCGAGATAGACGCCCACCAGCGCGAACGCGACGCCGATCGCCTCCAGGAAGCCCTTGAGGAACACCGCGCCGAGCAGCGCCACCAGCAGCAGTGTGATCAGCATCTGCTTGCCCTGGAGGGCGTGTGTCAGATGCGGGTTCTCCACCAGGTGGGTGGAGGCGTCGGCCGCGGACAGGGTGATGGTGATCAGGAAGTCGGTGGCCGCGAACCCGAGCAGGGTCAGCACGAACAGCTTGCCCTTCCAGAAGGACAGCAGCCGTTCCAGCATGGCGATGGAGCCCTCGCCGTGCGGGCTCTCCTCGGCCACCCGCCGGTAGACCGGCAACGCGCCCGCCAGGGTGACGAGCACCAGCACGATGGTCGCGATGGGGGAGACCAGCCCGGCCGCGAGCGCCGCGATGCCCGGCTGATAGCCGAGGGTGGAGAAGTAGTCGACACCCGTCAGGCACATGACCCGCCACCACCGCTGCCCCTCGTGAGGGGGCTCGGGCTGGGCATGCGGTCCGGTGTGGCCACCGCTCTTGCCCATGTCGGACAGGCCCTCCAGCATCCAGGCGCGCAGGCGACCGGTACTGGGAGGGCGTTCGGTCGTGGCCATCGGTGTGCTCCTGATGTGGGGCTCAGCTCTTTTCGGCCATCACACGGACGGCGGCACCAGCGTATGCAGAGCGTGACGCCTGGGCCTCCGGATCAGGGGCGGGGAGGCATCAATCTTGCGTTAAGAATGGCGCGGTGCCATCAGGGCCGCATCAAGAAGCCGAGGCAGGAGCGGATCATCAGGAGCTGAGCCGAACGAGTGGCGCGGGGCACCCCCCGGCAATCAGTGGCCACCGAGTGTCATCGTGCGCGGGGGTCGTCCGGAGCACGGTCACTTCAGCCCGGAGGCCCGGAAGACCGCCAGGGCCGTCTCGCGGTCCAGTCGGCGGGCGAGCCGGTCGAGGGCGGTGGTGCCGCAGCGCAGGGTGCCGCCGGCCAGCGAGTGGCGGGCGCCGTCGTCGAGCCGGTGCCACAGGGCAGGGTTGCGCACCAGCACCTCCGGGTCGATCTCCACCCGGTTCCCCAGGAGGTCGCGCAGCACCAGCCGCTGGTTGACGCCGTCCAGCGGGCGGACCGCGACCAGCAGATCGGTGTGGACCCGACGGGTGCGCAGCAGTCTCCTGCTGGCCAGCCAGCCGTCACCGGCCGAGACCTTGGCCGGATACAGGACGAGGAGCAGGAGCAGGGCCAGGGCGGACCACAGCAGGCCCCGCCACCAGGTGAGGGAGCCGGCCGCGCCGTCGATGCACAGCAGCAGCGCGAGCAGGGCGGCGGCGCAGCGCAGGGCGGTGCGCACCTCGCCGGCCCATTCGTGGTCGTAGGCGACGGTGGTGGCGGTGGTCGGTGGCCGCGGGCTCGTCACCCGGGCCCGTATGTCGTCGCTGTGCTCCATGACCTCGACGTTAGACAGTCGCGGGCGGAACGGCACAATGCCTTGACGGCGCTCTGATGGGCGGCGCCGGATTCTTGACGGGTCCGCTACGGCCGCCCGCGTCATCCGGTGATGCCTTGGCGGGGCCGGCTCAGGGGGCCTCTCGCGCGGGCCGGGGCGCTCACAGGCCCCGGGTGTCCATGGGCAGATGCCAGGCGTTGCGCCGGTGGACCGTGAGCAGCTGGGACTCCAGCGGGGACGGCGGTACGGCGAGCACCGGGCAGCCGGCGTGGGCGAGGCAGTGCCGGCGGACCCGGCCGGAGAAGGCGCGTTGCAGGCCCCGTCGGCCCGCGCCCACGACCAGCAGATCGTCCTCGCGGTCCGCGATCGCCACCAGTGCCCGGCCGGGGGTGCCGCGCACGACGAGGGCGTGGATCGGCACCCCGGGCCCCCGGTCGCCGAAGATCTCCTCCAGCACCGCGACCAGCCGGCCCCCGGCCAGCCGCTGCCACTCGTCGTCGGGCACGGCCGCGGCGGCCGAGCGGCGGGTGGCCGGATCCCCGCCGGGCGGCTCCCAGGCCAGCACCGGCCACAGCTCGGCCCCCAGCCGGCGGGCGAGCGCCCCGGCCCGCCGCAGCGCCGTGACGCTGCCCAGGGAGCCGCTCACCCCGACCACCACACGTCCGACCGCGTCGTAACCGGACATGACTCACCGTTCCTCACCGGTGTCCCGTGCCGTCTCCTTCCATCCCACCCCCGTGGCGGGGACAGGGCCAGCCGGGGACACGTCGGGGCCGGTCGCGCACCGGAACGGGTGCGGCCGGCCCCTCGGGTCCTCGCCGTCCTCGCGGCGCCGCCCCGCTCAGGCGGCGGTCATCACCTCGTCCGCGCCGAGCGGGCGGTGCGGGGCGATGACGCGACCGTCGGGCAGCAGCTCACCGGTGTCCTCGAAGAACAGGACACCGTTGCACAGCAGGCTCCATCCCTGTTCCGGGTGGTGCGCCACGAGACGGGCGGACTCCCGGTCGGCGGATTCGGCTGGCGGGCACGGTGGCTGGTGCTGGCACATGAATGGGATCTCTCGCTCTGTGGTGGTCATGGCGTCCCCCGTCATGCAGTCGTTCGGAACCCAGTCTTGCCCCACGGGCGTCGTTCCGCAGGGATTTCGAGGCACCGCTTCCCACAGGTTGAGGACGCGTCACCCGGGCGGACGGTTCAGCCCAACTACCCTGTCAATTCGGGTGGTTCGCCTGGCCGAGGTGGACTAGTCCGTCCGGGGGCCCGGCCGGACCGACGTTCCGTCCGGGCCCTGGGAGGCGAGCCGCCGATTCGTCCGGCGTCCCGGGTCAGGCCGCCGGTGAGCCGAGCAGCGGGAGCCGGGTGGCCCGCAGGGTGAGCACCGGGAGCAGATCGGCGACCGGATGCGGCCGGTGCGCCGCGATGCCGGGCGGTGCCGGGGCGAGCGGGACCAGCAGATCGGTGGCGGCCGGATGCCCCTCGGCGCCGTCGGCCGCGGTGTCGCCATGCAGCCACAGTGTGAGCATGTAGAGACCGGGAACCGACAACAGCCTTGGCTGATAGGGATGTTGGAGCGTCTCCGCCTGCTTCAGGGCCAGCTCGGTGGAGGTGACGTACGGGCCCTCGAAGAAGTGTGAGAAGGCCCAGCCGTCGGGGGTGAGCATGGTCTCCGCCGCAGCCACCGCCCGGTCGCCGCAGCGGATCAGAAAGCGCCAGCCCGCCAGCCGGGTGGCGGACAGGCCCTGCGGCGTGATCCGGTCCAACACATGGACGGGCAGCGGGAGTTCGGGCGTCGCTGGACCCTGCGCGGCGCGCAGGGAGGGGGTGCGGGCCTCACGGACCGCGGTCGGCGAGCCCAGGGCGGTGAGGACGGAGCGCAGGGCGGGCGCGGGGGCAGGGGCAACGTGAAGCGGCATGGTGGGTCGCCTCTCATTCGACAGGCGCGGGGCGCGAGGGAGGTGGGGCGGACGGCGCTGTCTGCTCACGGAAGGCCGGAGAGGTGGGGGCCGGTCGGTGGAGAACGAGGGTGCGGCGCGCTCCGCCGCCCGTCAACCGGAGCGGCAGGAATGCGGCAGGACCAGGACCGAGGGCGCCACCCTCCCGCCTTGTGGACGAAGTTTATACGACGTGTGTTCAGGCGGAGTTTCATCTATCCCAATGCGGTGGGCCCCACAAGGCAGGAATAGGCCGCCGATTCGCGGAAATTCTCCCGGTTTACGGGCGGTCACGCGGCGTTGACCTCGCCATACGCTCCGCTCGCGGACGGCCGAAAGTCATCGGCGTTTTTCACGAGGCGTTCGGGGCACCCGAAGGTGCGCTCGCGACATGCCCCGTGAATGTGCCGCAGGGAACATGACGACAGCGTAGCGGGCGTCCGGGTGGCGCGGGACGTTATCGATCGCTTTCACTGGGCATTACTCCACCTGACCCGGGAGCCCCGGCGGCCGGAACGCCGGCCCGCCCATCCGAGGAGGGACACTTCGATGGGGGAGAAGGTCGTGGCAGGGCAGTTCGACCTGTCCGATCGCCAGCGCTATCGCGAAAAGCTCCAGAAGTGCTTGACGGGGCTGGAGCGACTGCTGGTCGAGAAGCGATTCGACCGCCCCAGGAACCTCATGGGCGTCGAGATCGAATTGAATCTCGCCGGTCCGGACGGCATGCCGAAAATGTTGAACGGCCAAGTGCTCGAACGTATCGCGAGCCGTGACTTCCAAACGGAACTCGCGATGTTCAATCTGGAGGTGAACATAGCCCCGCACCGGCTCGGCGGCCGCGTCTTCGACCGCCTCGCCGAGGAGTTGCGGACCTCGCTCGCCTATGCCGACCGCAAGGCCGGTGAGGTCGACGCGGGCATCGTGATGACCGGCATCCTGCCCACGCTCGGCCGGGACGACCTGGTCTCCTCCAACCTCTCCGAGGTCGACCGCTACACCCTGCTCAACGACCAGATCGTGGCCGCGCGCGGGGAGGACTTCCGGCTCGACATCGAGGGCGTGGAGCATCTGGTCTGCACCGCCAAGTCCATCGTCCCGGAGGCCGCCTGCACCTCCGTGCAGCTGCACCTCCAGGTGACGCCGGGACGGTTCGCGGACGTGTGGAACGCGGCGCAGGCGGCGAGCGCGGCGCAGATCGCCGTGGGCGCGAACTCGCCGTTCCTGTTCGGCCGCGAGCTGTGGCGGGAGTCGCGGCCACCGCTGTTCCTCCAGTCCACCGACACCCGGCCGCCCGAACTCCAGGCACAGGGCGTACGGCCGCGGACCTGGTTCGGCGAACGGTGGGTGTCCTCGGCGTACGAACTGTTCGAGGAGAACCTGCGCTACTTCCCGGCCCTGCTGCCGATCTGCGACGACGAGGAGCCGCTGGAGGTGATCGCCGCCGGCGGCACCCCGAAACTCGCCGAGATGGTGCTGCACAACGGCACGATCTACCGCTGGAACCGGCCGGTGTACGGCATCGCGGACGGCGTACCGCATCTGCGGGTGGAGAACCGGGTACTGCCGGCCGGTCCGACCATCACCGATGTCATCGCCAACGCGGCGTTCTACTACGGCCTGGTGCGCGCCCTCGCCGAGGAGTCCCGCCCGGTGTGGACCCGGCTGCCGTTCGCCGCCGCCGAGGCCAACTTCGACGCGGCCTGCCGCTACGGCATCGACGCCCGCTTCGTCTGGCCCCGGCGCGGGCGGTACGGCGGTACGGGCGAGGTCGACGCGGTCACCCTGGTCCGCGACGAACTGCTCCCGCTGGCCTCGGCCGGGCTGGACGCGTGGGGCGTCGAGGCGGCCGACCGCGATCTCTACCTCGGTGTCATCGAGGAGCGCTGCCGGCGCCGGGTCAACGGCGCCTCCTGGCAGGCCGCGACCTTCCACCGCGCCCTGGAGGGAGGACTGTCCCGGGAGGCCGCGCTGGCCGCGACGACACGGCGGTACGCCGAGCTGATGCATGTGGGGGAGCCGGTGCACATGTGGCCGGTGGGACTGCCGGAGCCGGTGCCGATGGGGTGAGCGGGAGGTTCATGGCGGGCGCGTAGGGAGCCGCGGTGCCGCGCGTCGGGCTCGGTGGCCCGGTGCGCGGTTCTCCCAGGTGCTTCTGCGATCCTTGCGGGCAATGCGGGAGTCGGCTCGTGAGGTGTGGGAGGCAGGGGTGAAGGTGGCGGCCGGGTTGGGGGACGGGCTGGAGCAGCGGACGCGGCGGATCCTGCGCGACGAGACGATCCTCGTGCTCGCGCTGTCGCTGGGCGCGAGCGGGGTCTCCGCGCTGATCAGTTTCATCGGCTCGGTGACCAAGCCGGGCGGTCTGAAGGACCAGGCCGCGACCCTCAACGCCTCGGCCGCGCCGGGCCGCCCCTGGCTCGACCTCGCCTGGCAGCTGTTCGGCATCGCGACCGCGCTGGTCCCCGTCGCCCTGGTCGCCCACTTCCTGCTCCGCGAGGGCAGGAGCCTGCGCACCCTCGGCTTCGACCGCACCCGGCCCTGGCCCGACCTCGGCCGGGGCGCGGCGGTCGCGGCGGTGATCGGCAGCACCGGGATCGCCTTCTACCTGGCCGCGCGGGGCCTCGGCTTCAACCTCACCGTCATCCCCGAGGCGCTGCCCGGCGTGTGGTGGAAGTTCCCGGTGCTGATCCTGTCCGCGGTGCAGAACGCGGTCCTCGAAGAGGTCATCGTCGTCGGCTATCTGCTGCGCAGGCTGGGCCAGTTGGGCTGGGCGCCGGGGACCGTGCTGGTGGCCAGCGCGGTCCTGCGCGGCTCGTACCACCTCTACCAGGGCATCGGCGGCTTCCTCGGCAACATGGTGATGGGCGTGGTGTTCGTCTGGCTCTACCGCCGCTGGGGCCGGGTCGGGCCGCTGGTCGTCGCCCACTCGCTGCTCGACATCGGCGCGTTCGTCGGTTACGCGCTGCTCGCGGGCAAGGTGGGCTGGCTGCCGACGGCCTGAGGCGGTCGTCCGGTCACGCGTCCGGGCCGGCGTGCAGTTCGCCCTCGATGACGGTGACCGCGCGGCCGGTGAGCAGGGTGCGCTCGCCGCGCAGTCCGGTGCGCACCAGGCCGGTGCGGGGGGACGCCTGGAGGCCGGTGAGGTCGGGGCGGCCGAGGCGGGCGGACCAGTGCGGGGCGAGCGCGGTGTGGGCGCTGCCGGTGACGGGGTCCTCGTCGATGCCGACGTTCGGGAAGAAGCAGCGGGAGAGGTAGTCGTAGCCCCCCGCGGGGTCGTCGGCGCGGGCGGTGGCGATGATGCCGCGCGCCGAGTGGGCGGCGAGGGCCTTGTGGTCCGGGGCGAGCCCGCGGACGGTCTTCTCGTCCGCCAGCTCCACCAGCAGGTCACCGACGTTCGCCCCGGTGTCGAAGGCGGCGACCGGTTCCGCGCCCAGCGCCTCGGCGACGCCGTCCGGTACGGCGACGGGGGTGAGCGGCGCGGTCGGGAAATCGAGGGTGATCGCGCCGTCCGCGGCGGGCGTGGCGACGAGCACCCCGCTGCGGGTGGCGAACCGCACGGGGCCCTCGTGCGTCCCGGTCGTGTGCAGCACATGTGCCGTGGCCAGCGTGGCGTGCCCGCACATCGCCACCTCGGTGACGGGCGTGAACCAGCGCAGCGCCCAGTCCGCTTCGCCGCCCGCGGGCAGCCGGTGGGCGAAGGCCGTCTCGGCGTGATTGACCTCCATGGCGACGTCCTGTAGCCAGCCGTCGCCCGGGAAGCCGTCGCCGTCCAGGAGCAGTACACCGGCGGGGTTGCCCGCGAAGGGCCGGTCGGTGAAAGCGTCCACGATTCGAATCCGCATTCCCCGAAGCTAGCGGCTGCGCAAGCCCCTGGACCAAGGCCAATTCGGGAGTACTGGCCCGCTTCACGCTCTCGGTGGCCGGCGGAGTGCGGGCGGTGGGGCGGGCGTGGCGCGGTCAGTCGCCGATGGCCGCCTGGTAGCCGGCGGCGTCGAGGAGTTTGTCCAGCTCGGACCTGTTCGACGGCTTGAGCTTGAAGATCCAGGCGTCGTACGGATCCTCGTTGAGGAGCTCCGGGGTGCCGGCCAGTTCCTCGTTCACCGCGATCACCTCGCCGCCGACCGGCGCGTAGATGTCCGACGCGGCCTTCACCGACTCGACGACACCGACGGGCTCGCCGGCCGCGAAGACCTTGCCGACGTCCGGCAGCTCCACGAACACCACATCGCCGAGCGCATGCTGGGCATGATCGCTGAGCCCGCCCGTCACCGTGCCGTCCGCCTCCAGCCGAGCCCATTCGTGAGACTCGGCGTACCGCAGATCAGCGGGGATGTTCGACATGCTCACTCCCTGGAAGTCCCTTTTGTTCGGCGGACTCAGCATGCCTGATGAGGGCTAGGTTCGAGGGTATTTGTCCGGTCTCAAATGAGGCGATGCGGTCCGACCTCGCTGTGGCCGCCGTAGCCCTGCGTCTTCAGCCTGGACCCGTCGCCGACGTGAAAGCCGAGCAGGCCGGCGACCGAGGTGTCGGCGAGGTCGAGGTCGGTCATCGAGCCCACCGCGAACCGCAGCCGGGGGTGGTCACTCCGGGCCACGTCGACCATCGCGGAGGAGAGGTCGATGCCGAACGCGTCCACACCCGGCTCGCGCAGATGAGCGGTGACATGTCCGGGCCCGCAGCCCACGTCCGCCACCGGCCCACCGCCGGCGGCGCGCACCAGGTCGGCGAACAGCGCCAGAGCCGCCCGGAGATACGGCGCCCTGACCAGAGCCCCGCGCTCATGGACCGCAGGGTAGTGGAGGACGACGTCCCAAAGGGCTTGGCAGGCGATCGGTTCCGATATATCGTTGAGGCATCGCGAGCGATACGCGATGCAGACGCAATAGATCAGCGATGGGATGGAGTGATCACCATGCGTGGACATGGATTCGAGCGGCACGAGGGTCGCGGTCGGCACGGTGGGGGCATGGGCGGGTTCGAGGCGCGGCGGGCCGCGTTCGGGCCGTTCGGGCCCGGTGGGCCGGGAGGTCCGGGCG
>NZ_MUNF01000597.1 GCF_002154555.1 Streptomyces murinus | reverse complement strand
GGCGCCGGTGCCGGGCGCGCCGAGCCCGTAGGGGCCCTCGGGGTCCTCCGGGTGCTCGGAGCGCAGCACGCCGAGGACCCGGCGCAGTTCGGTCAGGGCCTCCAGCGCGTTCCGCCGGATGCCCGTGAGGTTCTCGACCAGTTCGGGCGAGGGCCGTTCCACCAGGTGGGGGGCCACCTGGGCCTGGATGGAAATGACCGACATATGGTGCGCGACCACGTCGTGCAGCTCCNNTGCGCTCCTCCAGCAGGGTGCGCCGGGCCCGCTCCTCGGCGGTGAGGCTGGTCTGCTCGACGAGTTCGGCGCGTGCCTGCCGGCGGCCGTGCAGAGCGATGCCGAGCACCGTGACCACCGCGGACAGGACCACCGCGGCGACCCCGGTCGGCTGATAGTCGGCCCCGCCCCAGCCGCCCTCCAAAGCCCAGGTCAGCAGCGCGGTCAGGGCCAGCGCCTCGACCGCCACCCGGGCGCGCACCCGCAGCGCGAGCAGCAGCAGGACCAGCAGGTGGCCGATGATCCCGGCGGCCGTCCAGGGCCAGGAGAACACCACCCCGGGTATCTCCCCCAGGTGCGCGCGCACGGCGACGGCGCACACCACGGCCGCCGCCATGGACAGCCACCAGGCCGCGACCGGCCGGCGCAGCGCGAGCAGGACCGCGCCCGCCGGTGCGAAGCCGATAGCGAAGGCGGCACCCGGGTTCAGCCCGCCGTTGTCCCCCAGCTGGGCCACACCACCGAGCGCGACCCCGAACGCGGCCAGGCAGACCAGTCCGTGCGGCAGCCAGCGCAGCCACACGAACACGGGCAGCGGATCGCGTCGCGCCGTCCACAGATCGTCGCGCAGCACGCGCAGCGCCCGCAGTGCTCCCAGCACCCATGGCCCCCGCCGCCCGTGGTCCGCGAGCGGCGCGAACCTCTGACGATCCCCCGATTCCGTCACGCCGTCCACCTTAGACACGGTGACCTCGCGGAACACGGGGGACAGCCCCCGTATCCTCCCCGCCCGCCGCGCCGTTGGCGTGCCCGACGCGCGCGACGCGGCCGCGCCGCCCCGGCCGCCCGGCCTGCGCGATCCGCCCGACACCCCGGTGCACCCGGACCACCCTGCTGCGCCGCTTCCGCACACACCGCTCCCGCACGCGCCACCCTCGCACGCGCCGACGGCCGCCGCCGCCCTGCTCGTACGACCGGAACGCGCCCCAGCACACTGTGAGGACCAGGACGAACACCGGGAGCCAGCCGAGCCGGGCGGCGATCCAGGCCGGGCCGTCGGGGGCGGTGTGCAGGCCGGGCAGGCGGCCGGCCGGGAGGGTCGCGGCGGTGGTGGCCATCAGGGCGGTCTGGTGCCACAGGAAGATCGTCATCGCGGAGAGGTTGACCGTGGCCACGGCCGCCCACGGCAGCGGGCGGCGCATCGCGCGGCGCAGCCGGTCGCGCAGCAGCAGCGCGAGGCCGCACTGGGCGAGGCCGAAGGTGACGGCGGCGAGGGTCGGCGGGTCCAGGTTGGAGATCGCCGCGCCGGGCACGCCGACCATGGCGGCCGGGTAGCCCGCCCAGCAGACCAGGCCCACCGTGGCCGTCGTACCGAAGACCAGCAGCACCCGGCCCGCACGGCGGGTGTCCAGTTCACCGCGGGTCCAGGCGGCGCCCAGGGTGTAGGGGACCAGCCAGCCGGCGGGCAGGTTCGCCCAGCCGAGCCAGGAGGGGCCGAGGTGCAGTCCGAAGCGCAGCACGTCCACATGGAGGACGACGGCGAGCGGCCACAGGGGGTGGAGGCGGGCGACGAGGGGGGTCGCGGCGGTCAGCGCGGCGAGGACCAGCAGGAACCACAGTGGGGACAGGGCGAGTTTGACGAGGGTGTGGACGGTGTCCGCCGGGGCGCCGGTGAGCAGCAGGCCCGCGGCGACCACGGCCCACAGGCAGAGCAGGGCGAGGACCGGACGGGCGAGGCGGCCGAGCCGGGCGCGCAGCCACTGCCCGTACGTCAGACCGCGGGCGCGTGCGGAGGCGAGGCTCTTGGTGGCCACATGCCCGCCCACCAGGAAGAACACCGCGAGGGTCTGGAAGATCCAGGAGATCGGGGCCAGCCAGGGCATACGGCCCAGGGGGCTGGCGGTGTACAGCCCCCCGTCGTGCGCGACCAGCGCGGTGACCAGCCAGTGGCCGAGCACGACCCCGAGGATCGCGCAGGCCCGCAGGGCGTCGACGGCACGGTCACGGGAGTCGGGCGTGGCCTCGTCGACGCGCCGCGCGCCGTGCCGTACGGCCTGCCACCTCCCCTTCTTCGCAGGGCTGTCAGCCACGGGTGACCTCCGAGGTCTCGCCGCGGGTGATCCGGGCCAGGTTGGCGAGGGAGGCCGAGCCCGGGGTGAAGTAGCCGCTGTGGTCGGCCGGCCCCGCGTCGAAGACCCGGGCGCCGAAGTCCCTGGAGACAGGGTCGGCGCCGAGGCCGACGGTGGCGAGGAGCAGGTCGACGCGGACGTGCGGCACATCCGCCACCCAGTCCTCGCCGCCGCGCGCCGCCCAGACCCGGGCGCGGGTGCCGAGGCCGGCCACGTCGCCCGCGCCGGTGCCGGGGCTGCCGACCAGGGCGATGTCCGCCGCGTCGAGACCGCGCGCGGCACGCCCGCAGACGACGGAGCCGTAGGAGTGGCAGACGACGGAGAGGTGCGCGCCGGGGGCCAGCTCGCGCAACGTCCCTACAAACGACCGGAGTTGTGGCGCGGCTTCGTCGGCTCGGGTGGTGGTGGCGACCGTGGCGCTGACCGTGGCGGGCGTGCGGTAGCCGAGCCAGGCGACGACGGCGGTACGGGGGCCGGGGCCGCGGTTCGCCGCCGCGTAGAGGGCCTCGGCCGCACGGTGGAAGCGGGGGTAGGTGTCGAGGGAGGTGTCCGAGCCGGGGACCAGTACCGCGATGTGCCCGGCGTGCGCGAGATCGCCGAACACCTCGGTGACCAGGCCCGCGCCGCGCCCGTCAAAGGCCAGCAGCTGACGCCGTGTTGAGCCGATGGCCCGGTCGGCGGCGGCACGGCGGGAGTCCCCGTGGGCGGCCGCCATCCGCGCGGCACGGGTGGCGTCGGCACGGTTGGCGGCGTACGCGGTGGCGAGGGTGGCCGGGGTGAGCGGCGGCAGGGCCGCGGGAGCGGGAGCCGGAACATTCGGCCGGGCGGCCGCGGAGAGCGGGACGGTGAGCGCCGCGGCGAGCAGGGCGGCGACGACGGTACGACGGGTACGGTGCGCGAGGCGCCCCATGACGGCTTCCTTCCAGCCGTCCCGGCCATCGGGCTTGGCTGCCAAGGAAGTTAGAAAACGGAAGCCGTCGTCGGCGTCCCGCCGGGGAGCTGTCCTGGGGGGTAGTTCTCAGGTACTACGGGTATGACGGCGTGCCGACGGGGAGGGTGCGCCTGTGCTTCGGTGGCCCGGACGGTCGGCAGTCGCGCCGTGCACGTCGTACTCGCCCCAAGTCCCCCGGTCACCAAGCCAGTTGCGCGATCTCCTCCGCGACCGTGATACACGCGTCCGCCGCCGGGTCGATCAGGGGGAAGTGGCCCACGTCCGCCAGCAGGGTCAGGCCCACCGGTTCCCCCGCGTTCGCCGCGGCGTCCGCGTAGGCCTCGCTGACCACTTCCGGTACGACGAGGTCGGCGCGTCCCTGGACGAGGGTGGTGGCGATGCCCGTCGGGAGGAGGCGGGCGGGGTCGGCGTACGGCAGGCGCTGCTCGAAGTGGGCGCTGCCACCGAGGAGTTGGAGCGAGGCGTGCTCGCAGACGGCCAGTTGCTCGGCGACCGCGAAGTCGGCGATCGGGGCGAGGGCGACGACGCCGCGCAGGGGGGCGGCCTCGGGCAGCCGCCAGGGGGAGTCGGCGGGCAGGACGTGCCGGGCGGCGGCCCACAGTGCGAGGTGGCCGCCGGCGGAGTGGCCGGTGAGGACGGTACGGCGGACGTCGGCCCCCGGGAGCGCCGTACGGGCCAGGTCGGGGAGGGCGTCCAGGGCGGCGGCGACGTCCTCGAAGGTGTCGGGCCAGCGGCCCGCGGGCGGGGTGTCGCCCACCGGCTCGGTGTCGCCGCCGCGGCGGTACTCGACGTTGGCCACGGCGAAGCCCCTGCGGGCCAGGAAGTCGGCGAAGGGGGTGACATGCCGGCGGGCGTAGCGGGCGCGCCAGGCACCACCGTGCAGGACGACGACCAGCGGGGCCCGGGCGTCCCCCGCCGTGCGGGGGGCGTAGAAGTCGATCACCTGGTCGGGGTGGGTGCCGTAGGAGGCAGTGGCATCGGGGTCGACCGGGTCGTGCGAGAAGGCCGACTCCTCTTCGGCGGCGGCGCGGGCTGCGGCGGCGTCGTCCGGCATGCTCCAACCTCTCCATGATGGAACGTACTTGGGGGGCGGCGGACCAGGTGGGGGGCGTCGTCGGCCGTTGGCGGGGAACGGTATCAGGCGGGTGACGTGCCGGTACGCGGGGTGGGGTGGGGGGCGGGCCGGACCGCTCGCTCGCGCCGGCCGGGCGAACCAGGGTCGGCAGGACCGGCCCCGCACCCGCCCGCGGCCGATGACCGCGGGCGGGTGCGGACCGACGGGATGACCCT
>NZ_MUNF01000596.1 GCF_002154555.1 Streptomyces murinus | reverse complement strand
AAAGACCGTTGCAGTACTAGGAGCTGGCGGTCTGATGGAACTGGGGCACGGTGGCCTCGGCGCCCGCCTTGATCGATTCGACGACCTCCTGGTGCAGGTCACGGCTGGCGCGCTCGGAGCGGCAGGACACCGGGCTGCCGCTGAGCGTGAACCACTGGGAGGTGCCGCTGTACTGCACCGCCACATCGGCCTTGCGGCCGTCCCAGGTGGTGTGGACGGTCAGGTCGCCGGTGAGGATGCCCGCCTCCACCGTGCGGGCGCCGCCCCGGCCGGTGAAGACCCCGGGGGTGGTCCAAGATGCGAAGACCATGCTCTCAGCCTCTCTTCTCCGCTCCACGCCCCCATGACGGGTTTGCGTGTTCATATCCCCATACGCTTGTCCTCTATGGTGCGCCATCGAGGCGGGATACGGCTGGGGCCGTACGGCCCCGTGTCGAGGCGCCCCGGAACCGGACGGCACTGGTGAACCGACGGTTCTCGTGGTGTGCTGGTAGTGGCGGGAAGAGCCGTTGAGACGCGGAGAAGCGGCCAAGAGCCGCGCACCGCGCAATCCGGATCCGCGAGAAGCGGGTGGCCCTTCCCGCCCTTCGCGTACCGGCTCACCCCCGCCCGTAGGCCGAAAGGCCCTCGCCCGGGTCCGGGCGACCTGTGGCGGGTCCGGGCGGACGCGCCCACGCTGGGATCACCACCCCAGGAAGGGAGCCGGTGCGATGACCTCCGCCACCACCATGACCACGGCGCTCGACCCCGTGCGGCGCGATCGGCTGATGAGCCTCGCCCGCGAGGCCTCCTTCGAGGCCGGCACCCGGCTGTTCGAGGAGGGGCGGCGCGCCGACCGCTTCTGGATCGTGCGCACCGGCACCATCGCCCTCGACCTGCGCGTACCCGGCCGCCGGCCCGCCGTCATCGAGACCCTCGGGCACGGCGAACTGGTCGGCTGGTCCTGGCACTTCCCGCCGCACATCTGGCAGCTGGGCGCCGAGGCGATGAGCCCGGTGCGGGCCTGGGAGTTCGACGCCGCCTCCGTGCTCGCGCTGTGCGAGGAGGACCCGGAGTTCGGGCGGGCGATCGCGCTCTGGGTCGGCCGGGTGGTCGCCCAGCGGCTGCACGCCTCCCGGGTCCGGCTGCTCGACCTCTACGCGCCCTACGGCAGCGGGAGCGCCGAGTGACCGCCCGGCAGCCCGCCGAACAGGCCCGTACCGGGGGCCCGAGCCGGGTCGGCGACGTGATGACGCGCGCGGCGGTGGCGGTGGGGCGTACGGCCCTGTTCAAGGACATCGTGGCGCGGATGGAGCAGTGGAACGTCAGCGCCCTGCCGGTCCTGGAGGGCGACGGCCGGGTGGTCGGCGTGGTCTCCGAGGCGGATCTGCTGCCCAAGGAGGAGTTCCGGGACAGCGACCCGGACCGGCTGACCCAGCGGCGGCGGCTGGGCGACCTGGCCAAGGCGGGCGGGGTGAGCGCGCAGGACCTGATGAGCACGCCCGCCGTCACCGTGCACGCCGACGCCACGCTCGCCGAGGCGGCCCGGATCATGGCCCTCAAGCGGGTCAAGCGACTGCCGGTGGTGACCGCGGAGGGGGTGCTGGAGGGTGTGGTCAGCCGGGGCGACCTGCTCAAGGTGTTCCTGCGCGACGACCGTGAACTGGCCGACGAGATCCGGCGCGAGGTGCTGGACGTGCTGTTCCCCGCGCCGGTCGAGCCGCTGCACGTCGTGGTGGTCGACGGGGTCGTGACGCTGACCGGGAAGGTCACGGACGGCACGCGGATCCCGCTCGCGGTGCGCATGGTGCGGGGTGTGGAGGGCGTCGTGGGCGTGGACTGCTATCTGGCGGAGGGCTGAGCACGCCTCCCGGAGGGGCTGAGCGGTTCAGCCGCGGCCACCGCTGAGGTTCCCCCAGCGCGGCCCTATCTGCTTCCACTCCTCGTCCCACTCGGCCATCCTGCGCCTGATCAGCCGGCCCCGGACCAGCCAGCCCGCGCACCACAGGGCCGCGCCGGCCGACGGGCCGACGAGAACGCCGGTGAGGGCCGCCTGGAGGTCGGCCGAGGCGCCGGTGACCGGCGGGGCGACCACATGGTCGGCGTGGTTCGTCCAGACCGTGACGCTGCTGCCCGCGGGGGCGCCGGACGCGACCTTCGCCCGGTCGGTGTGCACCGTGCCGTCCGTGTCGGTCCAGCGCACCGGCGCCCACACCCGCCCGTCGTCGTAGCCGGTGCCGGCGGCCGGGGGCGCGGCCGCCGGGTCGGTGAGCACGGCCGTGACGGGGTGCACCTGGGCGAGCCGGGCGGCGTAGGACGCGGCGGACGCCTGGGCCGCGAGAAGACCGGCGAGGACGCCGCAGACGAGGACGAGCACCCAGGTGGCGAGGACGATCCAGGCCTCGACGGCATCGCTGTGCCGGCGCAGCGGATTGCGCCGCCATCGCCACAGCCGTACCGGCCTGACCGTCGTGGCAGGTGTCCTCATCGTCACCGCCTCCTCTCGCGCGCCGACGGCCCCTCAGCGGGTGCCGGCCGACTCGGCGTCCGGCAGGTCCGGGTCCAGATCCGGGTGGCGCGGCGGCCCGGCCAGCGCACACCGCACGTCCACCGCGCCGGGCACGGCCCGCGCGAGGCGCCCGGCGAGCGGTACGAGCGCGGTCTCCCGGACCCGGCCGCTGAGCGTCACGACACCATCGTGCACCTCCACCCGGATCCCGGCCGCTTCAGCGCCGAAGAGCCGGGTGACGACATCGCCCGCGACCTCGTCGGCGATCTCCGCGTCGCCGCGCAGGAACACCTTCAGCAGATCGGAACGGCTCACGATGCCCAGCAGGGTGCCCTCGGGATCCACCACCGGGAGCTGCTTGACGCGGGCGCGGGCCATGACGCGGGCGGCGTGGCCGAGAGTGGCGTCCGGGGCCACGGTGACCGCCGGGGTGGTCATCAGCGCCTGCGCACTCGCCGCCCCGGCCTTGGTCAGCTCGGCGAGGTGGCGCATCCTGCCGTACCGGTCGAGGTCGCTGTCGCGGTACTCCTCCTTGGGCAGCAGATCCGCCTCGGAGACGACGCCGACCACGTGTCCGGCGTCGTCCAGGACGGGCACCGCGCCGACCCGCCACTCGCGCATGGCCCCCACGATGTCCTTGAAGCCCGCGCCGGTGCGCAGGGCGAGCACCCTTCGGGTCATCACGTCGTTCACGGTGTTCGGAGTGCCGTCCATGGCTTCCTCCAGGGGCTCTGGATACCGCGCCGCACGTTCAGCCTGTGGCCGCCGCCCGGCCGCTGTCATGGGCCGACCGGACCCGACCGGGTGCCCACCGGACCCGCGCCCCGGGGATCCCCCGGGTTACGAGGCGGGCAGCGGGACCCGCCACTCCAGTGTGGCCCCGCCCCCTTCGGTTTTCCCCACGTCGAGGCTGCCGCCGAGCCGCTCGGCGCGTTCCGCCATGTTGCGCAGCCCGCTGCGGCGGCCGCCGGAGGGGATGCCGACGCCGTTGTCACGGACCCGCAGGCGCACCTCGTGGCCGTCGGCGGCGAGCAGCACCTCGGCGCGGTCGGCGTGGGCGTGCCGGGCGATGTTGGTGAGGGACTCGGAGAGCACGGCGACCACATGGTCGGCGATCTCGCCCGGTACGTCGGTGTCGACCAGGCCCTCCATGCGCACGCTGGGCGCGAAGCCCAGCACCGGGGCGGCCTCGCCGGCCACCCGGACCACGCGGGCGCGCAGTCCGCTCGCCGCGGCGCCCTCGCGGGCGCGCAGTCCGAAGATGGTCGAGCGGATGATCTTTATGGTCTCGTCCAGGTCGTCCACGGCGCGCAGGACCCGCTCGGACGCCTCCGGGTGCTCGATGAAGCGGCCCGCGCTCTGGAGGGTCATGCCGGTGGCGAAGAGCCGCTGGATGGCCAGGTCGTGCAGGTCCCGGGCGATGCGGTCGCGGTCCTCCAGGAGCGCGATCTGCTGGGCGGCCTGCCGGCGTTCGGCGAGCTCCATGGCGATCGCGGCCTGCGCGGCGAAGCCCCGCAGCATCTCGGTCTCCTTGTCGGAGAACGCCGACCGGTCGCTCTCGCGGGCCAGCAGCAGTACACCGCGGGCGCCGCCCCCGCCGGTGCCGATCGGGACGGCGACGGCGGGGCCGAGGCCGTCGAAGCGCGGCGGGTCCTGGCCGACACGGCTGTCATGGGCGACGTCGTCGCTGGTGACCGGGGCGGCGGCGGTGAAGGCCAGGCCCATCAGGCTGCGGTCCAGGGGCAGTACGAGGCCGCGGTGGGCGTCGGACTGGGCGCCGACCGCGATCTCCACGCCGAGCGCCTCGGTGTCCGGCATCGGCATCGCGACGGCGGCGAGCGCGGAGCCGGTGATCTCGCGGGCGCGTTCGGCGATCAGGTCCAGGGCCTCGGCGCGTTCGCTGCCGGACATCAGGCTGTGGCTGATCTCGGCGTTGGCCAGCAGCCAGCGTTCGCGCAGCCGGGAGTCCTCGTAGAGGCGGGCGTTGTCGATGGCGACCCCCGCGGCGACGGCGAGGGTGGCGAGGACCGACTCGTCCTCCTCGTCGAAGTCGGCACCGCCGCGCTTCTCGGTGAGGTACAGATTGCCGAAGACCTGGTCGCGGACGCGGATCGGGACGCCGAGGAAGGTGTTCATCGGCGGGTGCCCGGGCGGGAAGCCGTACGACGACGGGTGGGCGGAGAGCTTGGACAGGCGCAGCGGCTCCGGGTGGCGAATCAGCTCGCCCAGGATGCCGTGGCCCTCCGGATAGGGGCCGATCTCGGCGATCCGCTCCTCGGACAGGCCCACGGTGTGGAAGGCGGCGAGGGTCGTGCCGTCCGGGCCGATGACGCCCAGCGCCGCGTACTCCGCGTCCACCAGCGCCGCCGCGGCCTCCACGATGGAGTGCAGGGCCTGTTCCAGCTCCAGCTCGCGGCCGACGGAGAGGACCGCCTCCAGCAGGCTGTGCACCCGGTCCCGGGTACCACGGGCCGCGTCGATCCTGGCCTGCAATTCCTCCAGCAGCTCGTCCAGCTTCAGCTGCGGCAGCCGCACGCCGGGCCGCTCCGTTCCGGTCACCACGCCCTCCACTTCCCATCAGCCCATGCCTTCGAACCGACGGGTTCCGAAGGACACGGTAGCCGCTCGGGGCCGGAGAGGGATACGCGGCCGTCGCTTCGGCGCCTTGTGATCCCCGGCATGCCGGGGGCATGTGCGCCGGTATGCGGGCGGGGCCGTACGGCCCCGGCGCGGGTCCGAACGGCACTGTTGAGAGGCGTACGACCTGGGCGAGAGTGTCATCAGGAGCGGCACCGATCCCCCGCGGTGCCGCTCCCTTCCGTGCAAGAGCTCCCTCGGTCCGTGCGGGACGCACCCCATGGACCCCTGCCCGCCCTCTGCCCGCCGTCGCCGCGCACCGCGAAGAAGCCAGCCATGATCCCTCGTCACGACACGGCCCAGCGCCGCATCGACCTCGATCGCACGGAGGCGCTGCGGCTGCTGGGCAGTGTGTCCCTGGGCCGGGTCGTGTTCACCCGGCAGGCGCTGCCGACCGTCCGCCCGGTCAACCATGTGCTGGACGGCGGCGACATCGTGATCCGCACGCATGAGGCCGCCGCGCTGACCTCGCACGCCCGGCGGGGCGAGGACGGCGGGGTCGTCGTCGCGTACGAGGCCGACGCCATCGATCCCGAGACCCATCTGGGCTGGAGCGTCGTGGTGACGGGGTACGCCCGGCTGGTCACGGACCCGGCCGAACTGGCCCGGCTGCGGGAGCTGTTGCACCCCTGGGCGCCGCCGGACGACATGGACCAGGCGGTGCGCATCCGCCCGGACCTGGTCACCGGGGTGCGGCTGGCGGGCGAGGACGGCTGAGCGGCGAGCGGGCGGTACGCGCACGGTCGTCCGCGTGCCGCCCGCTCACGCGCATCAGGCCGTGGGGACGGCCAGTTCGTGCTGTTCCCCGCCGAGGACGACCTTGAGGGCGCCGGTCTCGGCGGCGCGGGAGAACACGTCGTACGCCCGCTCCATCTGCTCCAACGGGAAGGTGTGGGTGACCAGTTGGCCGGTCGGGAGGCGGCCGGCCGCGGCCATCCTCAGCAGCGTCGGGGTGGAGTACGTGTCCACCAGGCCGGTGGTGATGGTGACGTCCCGGATCCAGAGGTCCTCCAGGTGCAGCGTGGCGGGCTTGCCGTGCACGCCGACGTTGGGCACGTGTCCGCCGGGGCGCACCACGCGGGTGCACAGTTCGAAGGTGTCCGGCACGCCGACGGCCTCGATGGCCACGTCGGCGCCGAGCCCGTCGGTGAGGTCCGCGACCAGTTGGTGCGGGGCCTCGTGCACCTCCGCGACCGCGTCGGCCCCGAATCGCCGGGCGGCCTCCAGCCGGGCCGGCGCCAGGTCGACGGCGATGATCCGCTCCGGCGAGAACAGGCGTGCCGTGGCGATCGCCGCGAGCCCGATCGGACCGGCGCCGACGATCACCACGGTGTCGCCGGGCCGCACCCGCCCGTTGAGGACGCCGACCTCGTAGGAGGTGGGGAAGATGTCGGCGAGCAGTACGGCGTCCTCGCTCGCCAGGGTGCCGGGCAGCGGGTGCACGGACAGGTCGGCGTACGGGACGCGGACGTACTCGGCCTGGGTGCCGTCGATCGTGTGGCCGAGGATCCAGCCACCGCCGCCCAGGCACTGGCCGTAGACGCCCTCCCGGCAGTAGCGGCAGCGGCCGCAGGAGGTGACGCAGGAGAGCAGCACCCTCTCGCCGGGGCGTACGGTGCGCACATCGCTGCCGGTCTCGACGATCTCCCCGACGGCCTCGTGCCCCAGCAACGTGCCGGGCCGCACCTCGGGCACATCGCCCTTGAGGATGTGCAGATCGGTGCCGCAGATCGTGACCGCCGAGACCTTCACGATCGCGTCGGTCGGCTCCTTGATCCCCGGATCCGGAACGTCCTCCCAGGAGGCCTCTCCGGGCCCGTGAAAGACATAACCCTTCATGCCGCTCCTCACCCTCTTCCCTCGGTGTTCCGCAGGACCGGGCTGATGGACATTTCCGACAGGTCCAGGGTGGCCGACGCACAAGGCTCGCGCTTGGGCCGGACGGCCCCCGTTCAGCCTCCCCAGGTCCACTCCGCGACCTCCGGCAGGTCCGTGCCGTGCTCGCGGATCCAGTCGTGGTGGCGGCTGCGCGCGTCGGCCATGGTCTGGCGGACGGCGGCGGCGCGGACCGCGAGGCCAGGGACGCGGTCGATGACGTCCATGACGAGGCGGTAGCGGTCGAGGTCGTTGCGGACGACCATGTCGAACGGGGTGGTCGTGGTGCCCGACTCCTTGTAGCCGCGCACATGGAGGTTCGCGTGGCCGGTGCGGCGGTAGGCGAGGCGGTGGATCAGCCAGGGGTAGCCGTGGTAGGCGAAGATGACGGGCTTGTCGGTGGTGAACAGGCCGTCGTACTCGAAGTCGGGCATGCCGTGCGGGTGTTCCTCGTGCGGCAGCAGCCGGGTCATGTCGACCACGTTGACGACCCGCACCGCGAGCTCGGGCAGATGGGTGCGCAGCAACTGGGCGGCGGCCAGCACCTCCTGGGTGGGGACGTCACCGGCGCAGGCGAGGACGACATCGGGTTCGGCGCCGTTCTCCGTGCCGGCCCACTCCCAGATCCCGGCGCCGCGCGCGCAGTGGGCGCGGGCCTGGTCCATGGTCAGCCAGTCGAAGCAGGGCTGCTTGCCGGCCACGACGACGTTGACGTAGTCGCGGCTGCGCAGCACATGATCGGCCACCGACAGCAGGGTGTTGGCGTCCGGCGGCAGATAGACGCGGACGACCTCGGGGCTCTTGTTGAGGACGTGGTCCACGAAGCCGGGGTCCTGGTGCGAGAAGCCGTTGTGGTCCTGGCGCCAGACGTGCGAGGTGAGCAGGTAGTTGAGGGAGGCGATGGGGGCTCTCCAGGTCAACTGCCGTGACGTCTTGAGCCACTTGATGTGCTGGTTGACCATCGAGTCGACGATGTGCACGAACGCCTCGTAGCAGGAGAACAGTCCGTGCCGGCCGGTGAGCAGATACCCCTCCAGCCAGCCCTGGCAGAGGTGTTCGGAGAGGATCTCCATCACCCGCCCGTGCCGGGACAGATGCTCGTCCACCGGGAGCACCTCGGCCTGCCATGCCTTGCCGCTGGCGTCGAAGACGGCCTGGAGCCGGTTGGAGGCGGTCTCGTCCGGGCCGACGAGGCGGAAGTCCCGGCGCTCGCGGGTGTCCTCCATGACCTGTTCGAGGAGGTCGCCGAGGATCCGGGTCGGTTCGTGCAGGGCGGCGCCCGGCTTGTCGACGGCCACGGCGAAGGTGTCCAGGGGCGGCAGCGGCAGGTCGCGCAGCAGGACGCCGCCGTTGGCGTGCGGGTTGGAGCCGAGGCGGCGGTCGCCCTCGGGGACGCAGGCGAGGACGTCCGCGCTGGGCCGGCCGTCCGGGCCGAACAGCTCCTCGGGCCGGTAGGAGCGCAGCCACTGCTCCAACTGCCGCAGATGCGCGGGGTTCTCGCGCACGCCCGGCAGCGGGACCTGGTGGGCGCGCCAGGTGCCCTCGACGGGGAGGCCGTCCACCTCGGCGGGGCCGGTCCAGCCCTTGGGGGTGCGCAGCACGATCATCGGCCAGTGCACCCGCTCGGTGATCCCCTCCTCGCGGGCGCTGCGCTGCATCTGCGCGATCCGGTCCAGCGCGTCGTCCAGGGCGGCGGCGAGGGCGCGGTGCACCTGGGCGGGGTCCGCGCCGGTGACGTACAGCGGTTCGTGGCCGTATCCGCGCAGCAGGGCGTCGAGTTCGCTCTCGGGGAGCCGGGCGAGCACGGTCGGGTTGGCGATCTTGTAGCCGTTGAGGTGCAGGACGGGCAGGACGGCGCCGTCGTGCACTGGGTCGAGGAACTTGTCGGAGTGCCAGGACGCGGCGAGCGGCCCGGTCTCCGCCTCGCCGTCGCCGATCACGCAGGTCACGAGCAGGTCGGGGTTGTCGAAGGCGGCGCCGTAGGCATGTGCGAGGGAGTAGCCGAGTTCGCCGCCCTCATGGATGGAGCCGGGGGTCTCGGGGGCCACATGGCTGGGCACGCCGCCGGGGAAGGAGAACTGCCGGAACAGCAGCTCCATGCCGGCGCCGTCCCGGCTGATGTCCGGGTAGGTCTCGCTGTAACTGCCCTCGAGCCAGGAGCCCGCGAGGACCGCCGGGCCGCCGTGCCCCGGCCCCCATACGCACAGCGCGTCCAGGTCGCGGGCCTTGATGACGCGGTTGAGGTGGGTGTAGACGAGGTTGAGTCCGGGCGAGGTGCCCCAGTGGCCGAGCAGCCGCGGCTTGATGTGCTCGGGGCGCAGCGGTTCGGTGAGCAGCGGGTTGGCCATGAGATAGATCTGGCCGGCGGCCAGATAGTTGGCGGCGCGCCAGTGCGCGTCCAGGGTGCGCAGCTCCTGCTCGCTGAGCGCGGCTTCCTGGGGGGCGGCCTCGGTCATGGGGACTCCGATCATCATCAGATTCGTGCGCGGCCGTCGACGCGGGAACGCGTCGTGGGCGGGGTCAGTCGGTTTCCGGTACGACGGCCACCGGGCAGGCCGCGTGGTGCAGTACCCCGTGGGCGACCCGGCCGAGCTGGAGGCCGAACCGGCCGGTGCGGCGCCGGGCGCCGACGACGAGCAGTCCGGCGTCCCGGGAGGCGTCGACGAGGACGTCACGGGCGTGTCCCTCGGCGGTGCGCCGATGCTGCTCCAGCCCCTCGGGGACGTCCCGCAGGGCCTCCTCCAGCGCCTCGGCGGCCTCCTGCTCCTGTGCCTGTGCGGGCCCGCCGGCGAGCAGCGGATGCCCGGTGGTGCTGTGCGCGGGCCGCCGCCACGCCCGTACGGCTTCCAGGGGCACCCCGCGCAGCGCCGCCTCCTCGGCGGCGAACCGTACGGCGGCCGGGCCCGTGTCCTTGCCGGCGACGCCGAGCACGACGCGGCCGGGGGTCGTCCGCCGCTCGGGTCCGCCGCGCAGCACGATCACCGGGCAGTGGGCGCGGGCGGCGACCGAGAGGCTCACCGAGCCGAGCAGCAGCTCGGTGACGGCGTTGCGGCCCCGGCAGCCGACGACCACGAGGCGGGCGGTGCTGCTCTCGTTCACCAGTCCGAACGAGGGTTCGTCGGCCAGCACGGAGGTGGTGAGCCGCAGGTCCGGGTGGTGCTGGCGGGCCCGGCGTTCGGCGGCGTCCATGATGTCCTGGCCCATCACCTCCTCGGCCGGTTTCCCGACCTCCTGGGCGATGAGGGAACCCTCGTAGCGCTCCCAGAGCGAGGCGTAGACGAGGCGCAGTGGCGCCCCGCGCAGGGCGGCCTCCTCGGCGGCCCGGTCCACGGCGCGCAGGCTCTCCTCGGAGCCGTCGACGCCGACGAGAACAGGCAGGTCCATCGTGTTCACTCTCCCTGGTAGAGCCCTGGTAGAGGGCGACGACGAGGCGGGCCCGCACCCCATCGTTGACGGATTCACCGGCGTGCGCGAGCCGTACCGCAGCGTTTCGGCCGTTTCGGCCATGGGCCGCGCCGCGCGCGGCCGTCCGTTCGGGCTGTTCGGCCGCGCGCGGCGCCTCAGCTGTGCGCGACGACGGCCACGGGCGCGGCGACATGGTGCAGCACGGCGTGGGTGACATGGCCGATGTGGATGCCGTACGGGCTCTTGCGGACGCGCCGACCGACGACCACCAGGGAGGCGTCCCGGGCGGCGTCGATCAGGACCGGCGCGGAGTTGCCGGCCCGGCTCACCTCGCTCACCTCGACGTCCGGGAACTTCTGCCGCCAGGGCCGCAGCACCTCGGTGAGCAGGGTGGCGGCCCGGCGTCCGAAGGAGGGCACGACCGGCGGTTCGGCGGGGATGCCGTACGCGGCGTAGGGCGGCGGCGTCCAGCCGTGCACGACCCGCAGCGCGGCGCCGCGGCGCGCGGCGGCGTCGAAGGAGAACTCCAGCAGGGTCTGGCTTGGTCCCTCGGGGTCGTCGATGTCCAGGCCGAGGACGACGGGCCGGAAGGGGGTCGCGGCGGACGGGACGCCCGAGGGGTCCGGCTGGTGTTCGTCGGCGGCCGCTTCACCCGCGCGGACCAGTACCACCGGACGCGTGGTGTGCGCGATGACGTACAGCCCGGCCGAGCCGACCAGGAACCCGCCGAGCCGGCCGAGCCCCCGGGAGCCGAGCGCCAGCAGCTCGGCGCCGTCGGCCGCCTCCGCCAGGGCCTGTGCCGGTTCCGCGGTGACCTGGTCGGTGACCACCTCGATGCCGGGGTGGCGCAGCCGCAGGCCCGCCGCGGACTCGCGCACCGTGCGGGCCCATTCCTCGGCGGCCCCGCGGTCGGTGTCGGTGTCGGCCTCGGGCTCGCGCACATGCAGGATCCGCAACGGCAGGTCGCGCAGCGCGGCTTCGCGCGCCGCCCATTCGACGGCGGCCCGGCTCTCGGGCGAGCCGTCGAGGCCCGCGGTGACGGTTCGGGTCATGGTTCCACCTTCCTGGGGCGTCGCCTCGGGGAGACAGGAGCGACGATTCCAGGCTGGGGCAGGACCGGCGAGCCGGTCAGGGGCCGCTGGTCCCCTGCCGGGACCGACCGGCCCGGTCCGCGGCGCCGGGCGGGGGCCGGGCGGCCCCTGTGCCGACCGGGCGCGCCCGGCGCACGCTGGGGACAGCGGAACTCCCGTCGAGAAGCTGCGTCGAGAAGCTACGGAGTCACCATGTACGGCACCCCGCACATCGTCAGCGACGTCATGACGACCACCGTCGCCGCCGTCGGCCGGCGTGCTCCCTTCAAGGAGCTGGTGGAGATGATGCAGGACTGGCAGGTCAGCGCCGTGCCCGTGATCGAGGGCGAGGGCCTGGTGGTCGGTGTGGTCTCCGAGGCCGACATGCTGCCCAAGGAGGAGCTGCGGGACGACCCGGCCGAGGAGTACCGGCAGCTGCGGCCGCCCGCCGACATGGCCAAGGGCGAGGCGATCACCGCCGGGGACCTGATGACCTCCCCCGCGGTCACCGTACGCGCGAACGCCACCCTCGCCGAGGCCGCCCGGACCATGGCCCGCGCCCGGGTCAAGCGGCTGCCCGTGGTGGACGAGACCGGGATGCTGGAGGGCGTGGTCAGCCGCGCCGATCTGCTCAAGGTCTTCCTGCGCGACGACCAGGAGATCGAGGAGGAGGTGCGCCGGGAGATCGTGGCACGGCTCTTCCCGCCGCCGGACTCGGCCGTGGAACTGCGCGTGGAGGACGGCGTGGTGACCGTCGTCGGGCGGATCCGGGACACCTCGCTGGTCCCGGTGGCGGCCCGCCTCGTACGCGCGGTCGAGGGGGTCGTGGACGTGCGCTTCGACCTGGCGCCCGGCCGGCGGGCGGCGGAGGCGTGACATTCTTGCAATGAGGGCCGGTCTCGGGAAGTGGGGCCGGTCGGCCCTGGTGCGCACGGCGCCGTCCGGCGATGATCGGCCGGGTGACAGGCCGCAGTCTGTCTGCTTTCCGGGAACGAGAGGTCGAGATGACCGAGACACGCACCTTCACGGCACAGGACCCGATCCGGGTGTTCCTCCTGGACGACCATGAGGTCGTCCGGCGCGGTCTGGCGGATCTCCTGGACGCCGAACCGGACATCTCCGTCGTCGGCGACGCCGACACCGCCGCGCACGCGCTGGTCCGGGGCCCCGCCCTGCGCCCGCATGTCGCGGTGCTGGACGTACGGCTGCCCGACGGGGACGGCATCTCGGTCTGCCGGGAACTGCGCAACCGGATGCCGGAGCTGGCGTGTCTGATGCTCACCTCGTTCGACGACGAGGACGCCCTGCTGGACGCGATCATGGCCGGCGCGTCCGGCTATGTGCTCAAGCAGATCAAGGGCTCGGACCTGGTCTCGGCGGTGCGCACGGTCGCCTCCGGGCAGTCGATGCTGGACCCGGAGACGACGGCCCGGCTGATGCGCTCGCTGCGGGCCGACCCGGAGGAGACGCCGTCGCTGCCGCCTGAGCTGGCGAGCCTGTCGCCGCGCGAGCGGGACATCCTGGCGCTGATCGGGGACGGCCTGACCAACCGTGAGATCGGCAAGCGGCTGTATCTGTCGGAGAAGACGGTCAAGAACCACATCTCCCGGCTGCTGGCCAAGCTCGGCGTGCAGCGCCGGGTCCAGGCCGCCGTGCTCGCCTCCCATCTGGAGCCGCAGGGCGCGAAGGAGCACTCCGGCCGCTGACCCCCTCGGCGCCCGCGACGCGGGGGCTTGTCACGGCAGTTGGGGTACGACGGCCACCGGGCACTTGGCGTGATGCAGCAACCGGTGCGCCACTCGGCCCAGTTGGAGCCCGGCGTGCCCGCGCTCCCGCCGTACCCCGACGACCAGCAGATCGGCCGCGGCCGAGCGGTGCAGGAGCACCTTGCCGGGCGGGCCTTCCAGGACGGTGCGGGCCACCCGTACGTCCGGATGCTCGCCCAGCGGGGCCTGGAGCAGCGTGTCGATCAGTTCGGCGGCCTCGTCCTCGTGGTCCGGCGCGGCCCCGTCCTCGGCCCGGTCGCCGGAGCGGCGCCAGGTGCGCACCGCGTCCAGGACGCACCGGCGGGCGGCGGCCTCGCGCAGCGCGAACCGGGCGGCCGTGTCGCTGGTGCCGGGCTCGCCGACGCCCAGCAGCACCCGCTCATGGGTGCCCCCGAGCCCCGCCGCGTCCCCGCGGACCACGATCACCGGGCCGGACGCCCGCCCGGCGACGGCCAGTCCCACCGAGCCGAGCAGCAGCCCCTTCAGCTCGCCCCGGCCCCGGCTGCCGGTCACCACGGCGGTGGCGTTGTCGCCCTCGGCGAGCAGGGCGGCGACCGGGTCCTCGGCCAGTACGGCGGAGTCCACCTTCAGATCCGGGGCGCGCCGCCGTACGCGCTCGGTCGCCGAGGCCACGATGTGCTCGGCCATCACATGGGGAGCGGCCGGTTCGCTGCCGAGCGAGGGGAGCCGCCCCTCGTAGCGCTCCCAGAGCGAGGCGTGCACCAGGCGCAGCGGCACCCCGAGCCGGACCGCCTCGTCGGCCGCCCAGTCCACCGCGAGCAGGCTGCAATCGGAGCCGTCGACACCCACGACCAGGGGCAGGGGGCATCGTCCTCACCGCCTTTCCTCGGGCTGCGCGTCGGCGCAGCGGCCCGTCCGGCTCTTCACGCTCGCACGGCCGAACGGGTGGGCCGATGGGTACATTGTCCCTTTCGGCGGGAATCGGACTACCCCAGCGAGGTCCGAGCGGCCCCTGCCCCCGGGCGGCCCGCCCGGCGCAGTCTGGAGACGGCATCCCCCGGTGCCGGTGTCCCCCTCGGTGCCCCGAAAGAGGTCCTGATGACCCATCTCCCCCCGGCCGGTCCCCTGCCCGGCGCGCCCTCCGTCGCGGGTCAGGTCAGTGTCGGCCGGCTGATGACCGCGCCGCCCGTGACCGTCGCGCCCGACGTCACCCTGGCGGGGGCCACCCGGCTGATGGCCGAGACCGCCGTCGGCTCCCTGCTGGTCGTCGAGGACGGCACCCTGCTCGGCATCGTCACCGACCGCGATCTGGCGCTGCGCGGGCTCGGCGAGGGGCTGCCGCCGGCCAGCCGGATCGACGCGGTGATGTCGCCGCGGGTGGTCACCCTGGACGCGGGCGACGAGATCCATGAGGCGTACCGCACCTTCCGCCGCACGGGTGTGCGCCGGCTGCCCGTGCTCGACGACGGCCGCCCGGTGGGCGTGCTCACCCTGGACGATCTGCTGCTCGACGTGTTCCGGCGGCTCGCGGACCTGCTGGGTCCGGTGGCCTGGAGCGTGCTGCGGGAGCCGCCGGGGCCGCAGTGAGCCCGGGGCTCAGGTCTCCTCGGAGCGGACGATGACCACCGGGCACGCGGCGTGCGCGGCGACGCGCTGGCTGACCGAGCCGAGCATGACGCGCGCGAACCCGCCCCGGCCGCGGCTGCCGACGACCAGGACCTCGGCGCCCTCGGCGGCCCGCAGCAGGATCTCGGCGGGGTTGCCGTGGGCCACCCGGGTGCGCACTCCGGCGGCGGCGTCCGCGCCGAGCACCTCGGTCAGCTCCTGCGCCATCTGCTCGCGGGTCGCCTCCTCGTCGATGTACATGTCCACCGCGGGCGCGGACCAGCCGTACAGCGGCACCTCCCAGGCCGCGACGGCCTCCACCGCGCCGCCGACGAGCCCGGCGTAGCGCACGGCCCAGCGCACCGCCTCGAAGGAGGACGGCGAGCCGTCGACCCCCACCACGACCCGGGGCTTGGAGACGTCCTGGTCCATCTGTCCCACCTCTCTGGCTGTTGCCCCCTGTGCTCCACGCTGCGCGACCCGCCGCCGCCCCGCCAGAAAAGAGCGTCCGTTCGGCCCTGCCGCCGGGCGCCGGGGCGGTGCATCCTGCCGTAAGGGGAACCGGGAGGAACGGGAGGTGAGGCACGAATGGGCAAACAACGCAGGAAGAACGGCAAGGCGAGGACCGGAAGGCCCCGTACCGGCCGCGACTGCGGAGCGCCCCTGCCCGCACACCGGGACCCGCGTCCCCGCTCCGGCAACCCGGCCCCGGGCACGGCCCGCCGGCGCGGCCACGGCCCCGGCAACCAATGGCTGCTGCTGCCCGGCGGCACCTGGCGCCGGGTGGAGACGATCCGGGTACGCGGCCTGTTCGGCTGAGCGGGCCCCTCGGGACGGTGTCTAGCCGGGGGTGATCGGCAGATCGTCGGTGAAGGCGTTGATCGGCTGGGCGATCGGGGTGGTCAGGCGGGCGTCCAGCGCGGCCGGTGCGGAGGTGGTGCCGAGGGTGCCTGCGCGGTGCCAGGTGCCGGTGACCGCGAGCCAGGTGTTGGCGGCGGGCGGTTCGGCGGAACCGGAGCCGTAGACATGGATCTTGACGGTCTGGGAGTCGGCGGCGCAGCAGCTGAAGATGATCCGGGTCAGATACCAGCCGTCGCCGGTCGCGTCGGGCGTGACGAAGCCGGTCAGGCGGACGGTACGGCCCTGGATGGCCCGGCTGCGGTCCTGCTGGACGCGCTTGGTGAAGTCCGTGAGGGTCAGCGGCAGCGGGGAGGTCGCGGGCAGCGGCTCGAAGCCCTTCTTCTGCACGGCGACCGGCTTCGCGCCGGAGCGGGCGGCGGTGTAGGCGCCGAGGGCCGGCGGGGCGAAGAGGAGGAGGCTCAGGGCGGGGAGGACGAGGAGCCAGGCGATCTTGGGCGTACCGGAGTGGTCATGGCCGTCGTGGCCCCCATGGCCCTCGTGCGCGTGCGCCTCGTGGCCGTCATCCCCGCCATGCCCGCCATGGTCGTCGTGGGCGTGTCCCCCGTTCCCCGTCCGGGAGAAGGCCGCCACGACGCCGAGCAGGAGCAGGACGACGCCGGAGGCGATGAGCACGGGGCGCAGGCCGGGCTTGACGTAGCGCAGGTACGTGTCGCTGAACAGCGTGATGCGCAGCAGGCCGAGGCCGGTCAGTTTCAGCAGCAGGCTCTGGAGGAGGCGTCTCACAGCAGGGCCCCTCCGGTCAGGGCGCTGGCGGCGACGGCCACCACCGTGGTCGCCGTACAGAACCGCCAGGCGAAGGCGCGGCCGAACGTGCCCGCCTGGAGGGCGATCAGCTTCAGGTCGACCATGGGCCCGACCACCATGAACGCCAGCCGGGCGGTCGGCGAGAACCCGGTCAGCGAGGCGGCGACGAACGCGTCGGCCTCCGAGCAGACCGCCAGCAGCACCGCGAGGCCCGCCAGGAACAGCACCGAGAGCCAGGGCGTGCCGGAGAAGGCGTCGAGGACGGCCCGCGGCACGGCGACGTTGAAGGTGGCGGCGGCCATCGCGCCGAGCACGAGAAAGCCGCCGGCCTGGAGGAAGTCGTACTGGAAGCCGATCCGGAACTCCTGCCAGCGGCTGTGGCCGTGGGCGTGCCCGGTGTGCCGCCGGCGCAGCGCCGGGCGCAGCCACTTCTCGTCGCCCCGCCAGAGCCACAGCCAGCCCATCACGGCCGCCGTGCCGAGGGAGGCGAGCAGCCGGGCGGCGATCATCGCGGGGTTGCCGGGGAAGGCGACGGCGGTGGCGGTGAGCACGACCGGGTTGATGGCGGGCGCGGACAGCAGGAAGGCGAAGGCGGCGGCCGGGGTGACACCCCGGCGGATCAGGCTGTTGGCGACCGGTACGGAGGCGCACTCACAGCCCGGCAGGATCGCGCCGGCGACGCCCGCGACCGGCACGGCGAGCGCGGCCCGCTTCGGCAGCACCCGGGTGAACAGGTCGGCGGGCACGAAGGCGTTGATGGCCCCGGAGAGCACGGTGCCGAGCACGAGGAAGGGAATCGCCTGGACGATGATGGCCAGGCAGACCGTGCGCCAGGCCCCTACGGCGGGCTGGTCGAGCCACCCCGAGTCGCCGACGAGGAGTACGGCGCTCGCGCCCGCCGCGAGCAGCACGGCCGCGCCGAGCGGCCAGGGCCGGGGGCGGCGCACGGACGGAGGCGGAGGGACCGGGACGACCGCCACACCCTCCCCCGCGGCAACCAGTTCATCCGTTTTTTCCATGATCTCTCCGGATGTCGGTGTCCGGCCGACGATAAGCGAGGACCGGGGCCGCGGCGGGTATACACGCCGCCGTGACGACCGCCGTGCACCGCTTGGCCGCCCCCGGTCCGCCCTCGGTGACTCTTCTTACAATTCGGGCGAAACGGGGGCCGGAGTGACGGCAGCCACTTCGCACGGGACGGGTCTTGTCTACGTTCAGGTGCCATGTCCTCGCACCCGCGCCGCACGGCCGGCGTCCTTCTGGCCTCGGTGACCGCCCTGCTCACCGCCGGCATTCCGGCGGCGGCCGCCGCCACGCCCACCCCGAAGCCGAAGCCGGCTCCCGGGACGACCGAGGCGTCGAAGACCCCCGCTCCACAGCCCCCCGTGCCCGATCCGCACGCCACCGTCGCCGTCCTCGACCTCGACGCGGGCGCCACCACCCCCGTGATCCAGGGCGAGGACCGCGCCTACGACACCGCCAGCATCGTCAAGGTCGACATCCTCGCCGCGCTGCTGCTCAAGGCGCAGGACGAGCGGCGCGCGCTGACCGACGAGGAGCGCGGCCACGCCGAGCCGATGATCAAGCGCAGCGACAACGACGCGGCGGACGCCCTGTGGAAGGAGATCGGCCAGGACCCCGGTCTCACGGCGGCCAACCAGCGCCTCGGACTGACCTCGACCACGGCCGGTACCAGTGGCAGGTGGGGGCTGACCCGGACCACCGCGAGCGATCAGATACGGCTGCTGCGCGCGGTCTTCGACGACAGCGCCCGAAGCCCCCTCACCCTCGATTCCCGCGCCTACATCCGCACCCTGATGGGCGAGGTCCTGCCCGAGCAGTCCTGGGGCGTCTCGGCGGTGAACGCGGCCGGGACCGAGCTGAAGAACGGCTGGCTCCAGCGCACCACCACGGGCCTGTGGGACGTGAACAGCATCGGCGAGGTCACCCTCGGCGGCCACCGCTGCCTCGTCGCCGTCCTCTCCGACGGCAGCGCCTCCATGAGCGACGGCGTCTCCCTGGTGGAGCAGGCCGCCCGCACCGCGGTCGCCTGACGGCCTGGCGGGGGCGCTTTTCGGCCGCCGCGGAAGGGGCACGCGGGCGGGGTACGACTCCCGACCCGAGGAGCGATGCCACCATGGCCGAGTACGAACGTTCCCGTACGATGCCCGCCCAGCCCGAGCACGTCTTCGACCAGGCGGCCAATCTCCACCAGCTGGACTCCTGGCTCCCGGGCGCCCTGCACGTGGCCCCCGAGGAACTGCCCGCCGTCAGCGTGCACGAGGCCGGTTCCGACCAGGACACCCCCGCCCTGCTGCGCGCCCAACCCGACCAGATGCGTCTGGAGTGGGGCACCCGCGAGCAGGGCGACTACGCGGGCTGGCTCCAGGTCGCGGGCATCGGCAGCGGCGCCAGCGAGGTGACCGTCCATCTGTCCTTCTTCGACAAGCACCACGACCCTGGCGAGCGCGCGGCCGCGGCGGCCCTGGAGGACAGCCTGCGCCGGCTGGAGGAACAGGTGCGGCTGCGCACGGACAACGCGGCCGGCTGAGGCATCCGCGGGGAGCGCGGACGGGGCACGGGCAGGGGCGCGGGCAGGGGCGCGGACAAGGGCGAGGGGCACGGCGGAGCCGGAACGATCTCTCGTACAACCGTTCCGGTGGCACAGACGTCTCACAGAGTGGGGAACTCCCGTTCCCCCACCGACCGTTCGTCCGCCACTGTCGCTCCAGTCAGAGGATTCCATGCCTTTCAGCTCTCCCGGCCCCCGTGCGGTGCGCCAGACCGCGGGCGCGTTCGGCGCCGTCGCCCTGATCGCGCTGTGCGCCGCGCCGGCCGTGGCCGCCGACGGCCCCGCGACCGGCCTGGCGCTGGGCACCATCGCGCCGTTCGACAAGGTGAAGCCGGGCAGCGAGCTCCCGCTGTCGCCCACCTTCACCAACACGGGCACCGCGGCACTCGACAAGGTCTGGCTGTCGTACTCCGTCACCCGCGGTCTGGGCCAGGCCGCGCTCCCCTCCAACTGCCTGAGCTACACGATCGGTTCGGCCGACGAGGAGCCGGGCCACACGCAGGTGGTGTGCGAGTTCGACCAGCCGGTGCAGACGGGTGTCGTCTACGCCCCGGAGCGGCCGCTGACCCTCAAGGCCCTGGACCGCGCCCTGTACGAGCACGTCCAGGTGACGGTCGACTCCTCGGCCCCGGTCCCGGACGACGGCGCCGCCGCACCGGTGCACGGCACGGCCGCCGCCCTGAAGCTGGTCGAGCGGCCCGACGAGAAGACCCCGCCGGCCGGCGCCGCGGCCGGCGCGGACGTCGCGGTGAACGTCGTCAACACGGCCGATCTCCAGGTCGGCGGCGCCCAGTTGAAGGGCAAGGCCGGGGACACGGTCACACTGCGGGTGAAGTTCGCGAACGCGGGGCCCGCCTGGGTGCAGCCGCAGCCGGGTCAGCGCGCGGCCCATGTCCTGGTCACGCTGCCCGAGGGCACCTCCGCGGTGCGGACCGACACGCTGTGCACGAACACCGGGGCCGAGTCCTACGCGTGCGGCACCGGCGCGCCCTGGGTGAACGAGCACGAGAGCAGGACGTACACCTTCAAGGTGAAGCTCGACAAGGCGGTGCCCGGCGCCCGCGGCTATGTGGAACTCGGCTCGGAGGCCCGGCCGTTCGACCACGTCAAGAAGAACGACACCGCGCGCATCACGCTCGCCGTCTCCGGTGGCACCGACACCACGGGCGGCGGCTCCACCGGGGACGGCGGTTCGAAGGGCGGCGGCGACTCGACCGGCGGCACCGGCTCGACGACGTCCACGGGCGGCACCGGCACGGGCACGGACGGCGGTACGACCACGACGGGCGGCACCACCGGCACCACGTCCACCGCCGGTACCACCGGTGACCTCACCACCGGCGGCTCCGACAGCACCGGCGGCAACCTCGCGGCCACCGGCGCCGGTCCCGCGCTGCCCCTCGCGGGCGCCGCGGCCGTGGCCGTGGTCGTCGGCGCGGGCGTCGTGGTGGCCGCCCGCCGCCGGGGCGGCCGCGAGGACTGATCCCCCGCTCGGCCTGACCGGCGGCGCCGCCGGTCAGGTCCCCGAGCCGCCGAAGCCCTGGGTGGTGTACGCGCACTCGGTGTAGATGTACCCGGGGCGCAGCTTCGCGGTGTCGGAGCCCGCGGTCGTCGCCTGGCCGCCGTTCGGCTTGTGCACGAAGTAGGTGGTGCCGACCGGGAGTTGCAGGGTGCGCTGCGGATAGTCCTTGCCGCCGGCGCAGGGCTTGAAGGTGGACATCAGCGTGTCGGCGAGCAGGTACGACCGGCAGCCGCCGCAGGCCTTCAGGGTGAAGCTGCCGGTGACCGGACCGGTGTAGAGGACGGTCACGTCGTCCGGGCTGTCGTTCTTCACCGTGACGGAGATGCTGCCGCCGCTGGCGGTGGTGGGCAGCTTCTTGCCGGCCGCCGGGATGGTCTGGGCGACCTCGGCGGCGATGGCGATCTTCTGGGCGCGCGCCCGGTTCTTGTGGTGCGGGTGCCCGGCGACGAACTTGTCCATGGTCTGCTGGGCGTTGCTGAAGTCGCCGCTCCTGTACTCCTGGACACCGCAGTCGTACGCGCCGTCGTCGCCGCTGTGCCCGGCCCGGGACGCGGCGGACGCGAGCTTGCCGTCGGGGTCGCCCGCGGCCGTCCTCAGGTCGCCGATCCTGGTGTCGAGCTGCTGCAACTCCTCGACGGCCGCGCAGGATCCGGAGCCGCCCACGCCCTTCTGCGCCTTCTTCACGGCCGCGTCGACGGCGGGCGCCACCTTCGTCGTCTGCGGGGCGCCCGGGAAGGTCTTCATCAGGTCGCCGAAGCGGGTGACCCAGTCCTGGTCGCCCGCGGACAGGCCCTGTGATCCGCACTCGTACAGCGAGGTCGCGAGGCGGTCGTCGGGCCAGTCGGCGAGGGTGCCGACGGTGGCTTTGGGCAGCTCGCCGGGCACCGTGCGCAGATACGTCAGCGGGGCCACGGCGGTGCAGTAGTCCTGGCTGTCGTAGGGCGCGGCGACCTTGGAGTAGTAGGTGCGCAGGCTGGCGGGGACCTTGTGGGCGGCGCGGGAGCCGGGGTGGTCGGCGACGAGGCCGCGATAGACGCCGAGGGCCTCGCGGTAGTCCCCTTCCGCGGTGCTGAAGGACTTGCCCGCGTCCGCCGCCACCAGCTGGTCGGCGCTCGTCAGGCGCTTGAGGAGGGCCTGCTGTACGGCCTCGTCCCGGGCGTCCTGGTACCAGAGCGCACCACCGGCCGGTACGGCGAGCAGCACCAGGCCCAGCAGCAGCGCGAGGGGCGCGCGGCCGGGCCACACCAGGCGGGTGCGCAGTCCGACGTACGCGCCGTGGGCGGCCGCCAGCAGCAGGAGGAGCGCGTACCCCGCGAGCAGGGCGCCGGGGACGCCGTCGGCGTCGGCGGGCAGGGCGATGACCAGCAGGATCGCGGTCGCCACCCAGCAGGCGGCCATGAGCAGCCGACGCCGCGTGAGCGCGTAGCCGAGGCCGAGTCCGCTGAGGTTCAGCAGAGCGACGGCGACGGCCCGGCCGGTGTCCGGGGGCGCGGGCGGCGGAGCGGCGGGCATGGGCGGCACACCGAAGCCCTGACCGGGCGGCGGACCAAAGGCCCAGGACCCTACGGGACCAGGCACTCCAGCCGCTCCGGGAGCTCCGGGGGCTCCGGGGGCTCCGGGGTAGCTTCCGAATCCTCCGGGGGCTCCGGGCCCACCAGGCCCTCCGGGGCTGCCGGGGTCTCCAGGGCCGCCTGCGCCTTCAGAGGCTTCTGCGGGGTTTGCTGGTCCTCCCGGGACCTCGGGCCCACCAGGCCCTGCGAATCCACCGTGGCCTGCGGGTCCCCCAGTGCTACCGACACCGCCGGGGACCCTTGCGGGGCTTGCGAACCCGCCGGATCCCGCAGCAGCCCCATCGGATCCAGCAGGCCCGCCGGCTCCCGGAGGCCCGTCAGGTCCCGCGGGCCCACCGGATCCCGCAGGCCCTCCGTGACCCCGGGCCTGACTCCGGGATCCCCCGGGTCCCTCCGCGTCTCTCGGGCCCTCCGGGCCCCCGAATCCTCCGGACATGACGACTCCCCCCGCGTCCGACAACCCCCGCTGTGTGTGGCCTTTGATTCTAGCGGTCGGCGCATCCGATGGAGCCCCAACACCGGCTCGGGCAGCGGCACTTGGGGGACCTGTCGTCCCTCCGTCCACCCGGGCCGCACCCGGGGGTCCGGGGCGCCCGTCCGCAACCCGGAAACGGACACATCGCCTGACCGGCCCAATGCGGGTGCGTCGGAGGGGCGCGGAGCCGTGCTGGGTGTGACCGTGGTGAAAGGAATCCCCGGGTGCGCGACTGACCGCCCGGTTGCCCAGCGACGAGGAGGCGGGATGCCGGACCAGGTCGGCGTGCGCGAACCCCTGCTCACGGACGATGCCGACGCCGCGCCCGAGCGGGCCTTCGAGCAGCTGGGCGCCGTCGCGGACGCCGTGCTGTACGAGGGCTATCTGCTGTACCCGTACCGCCGGTCCTCCCCCAAGAACCGCGTCCGCTGGCAGTTCGGGGTGCTGCTGCCGCGCGACTGGGTGGAGCGCTTCGGCCCGGTGGCGCCCGGGATCTCCGGCTCCGCGGACTCCTGGTACCAGCAGACCGAGTGCCTGCTGCGCGCCCCGGAGGCCGACGCGGTCGTACGGCTGCGGGTGCGCCACCTCCAGATGCAGCACAAGCAGGTGGAGGACGCGGACGGGTCCCCGGTGGAGTCCCTGCGCACGGCCGACGGCGCCACTCATCTCTCCTTCGACGAGGCGATCCCGCGCGAGACCGAGCTGACGGTGCCGCTCGCCGAGCTGCTGGACGGCGGTCGTACGGTCGACGTCGGCGCGCCCGGCGGGGACGAGTACGAGCCGCTGCCGGGGGACGCGGGACGGATCGTACGGCGGCACCGGGAGCTGCGGGCCGCGACGACGGTGGCCGCCGAGCCGCTGGCGCCGGGCCTCTTCCGGCTGCGGGTGCGCACCGAGAACACGGGCGAGCCGACCGATGCGGGGGCCTGCCGTAACGAGGCGCTGCGCGACGCGCTGATCGCCACGCACACGGTCCTCGGCGGCGAGGGCGTGGAGTTCGTCTCGCTGATCGATCCGCCCGCGGCGCTGGCCGAGCGGGCGCGCGGCTGCCGCAACGCGTTCACGTTCCCCGTCCTCGGCGGCGCGCCCCCGCAGTCCGCGGACGGCGAGGGCGAGACCGG
>NZ_MUNF01000595.1 GCF_002154555.1 Streptomyces murinus | reverse complement strand
CGATCGCGGCGGCGGTGCCGAGGGTGGGGACGCCGACGGTGACCCAGGCGAGTCTGCGGGCTTGCCGGTCGATCTGGGCGGGGGCCGCGGTGGTGCGGGGCGGTGCCTGGCCGGCTCCGGTTCGGGCGCTGCTCATGACACCCCCGCCGGGGCTGCGGCCGTCGCGGTGTCTGCGGGGGTGGGGAAGGTTTTGAGGGTGCCGTCGAGGTAGGCCTTGCGGGTGTCGCGGCGGCGGACTTTGCCGCTGGTGGTCATCAGGACGCATCCGGGGGGTCCGATGTGGATGCGGCCGGGGCGTACGCCGTGGTCCTCGGTGACCGCGGCGGTGACCCGTTGCAGGAGTTCTTTCTCCTGGGCGGCGAATTCTTTGGCGGTGCCGCGGAATTCGGCGACGAGGACGACTTCTTCCTCGTCGCGCGTGTCGCTGGGCAGGGCGAACGCGGCGATGCGGCGCAGGTCCTGGTGGGCGCGCAGGACGGAGTGTTCGATGTCCTGGGGGTGGAGGTTGCGGCCGCTGATGACGATGAGGTCCTTGAGGCGTCCGGTGACGAAGAGTTCTCCGTCGAGGAGGAAGCCGAGGTCTCCGGTGCGCAGGTAGGTGCGGTGGTCGTCGGCGGCGCCTGCGGGGCGGGCGCCGAAGGTGCGGGCGGTCAGTTCGGGGTGTCCGAGGTAGCCGGCGGCGACGCTGGTGCCGTGGACCCAGATCTCGCCGGTCTCGCCGTCGGTGAGGGGGGTGAGGGTGTGGGGGTCGACGATGAGGACCTCGTGGCCGTCGGCGACGATTCCGCAGCTGACGACCTTCACCGTGCCGGCGTCCGCCGCACCCTCGCCGCCACCGTCGCTGTTGTTGGTGCGACGGGCGTGGCCTTGTTCGAGGGCGGTCTTGTCGAGTTGTTCGGTGCGGATGGTGTCGGCGGCTTCGGGTTTGCCGGAGACGAAGAGGGTGGCTTCGGCGAGTCCGTAGCAGGGGATGAGGCTGCCGGGGTCGAAGCCGACGGGGGCGAAGCGTTCCTCGAAGCGTTCCATGGTGTTGCCGGAGACGGGTTCGCTGCCGCAGAACACCTGGCGCAGGCGGCTGAGGTCGAGGGTGGTGAGTTCTTCGTCGGTGATGTTCTGGGCGCACAGGTCGAACGCGAAGTTCGGGCCGACGGAGATGGTGACCTTGTGGTCGGTGATGGCTTTGAGCCAGCGGTAGGGGTCCTGCACGAAGTGGATGGGGGAGAGCATGACCAGGGGCCAGCCGCCGTGCAGGGCGAGCATGATGGTGCCCATCAGGCCCATGTCGTGGTAGGGGGGCAGCCAGGAGCAGCCGACGCGGTCCTCCTCGTAGCCCATGTGGGTGTCCAGGACCCGGCAGTTGCTGAGCAGGTTCTCGTGGGTGAGGACGATGCCCTTGGGGTCGCCGGTCGATCCCGAGCTGTACTGGATCAGCGCCGGCTCCACCACCCGCAGCGGTATCTCGCCGTTGCCCGAGGGCTGGTAGAAGTCCGGTTCGGGGAAGATCCACTGGGGGTGTTCGGTGGTGGGGGTGAGCTGCTGGTGGAAGTGGTCGACCTGGGGGGCGAAGCGGGGGTCGGTCAGGACGGCGCGTGGGTTGCAGTCGTCCAGGACGGACAGGAAGCGGGCGGTGGCGCGTCGTCCGAACGGCGGGAAGCAGGGTACGGCGGTGCAGCCGGCCTGCATGATGCCGAAGAGTCCGGCGACGTAGTCGAGTCCGGGGTCCAGGGCGAGGACGACGTGGCCCTGGGTGAGGCCGCGTTCGTTGAGGTGGGCGGCGACCGCGCCGGCGCGGTCGGCGAGTTCGCGGTAGGTCCAGTCGATCGGGTGGTCGCCGGTCCCGTCGGGCAGGAAGCGGAACGCGAGCCGGTCGGGTGTCCGGGTCGCGCGGTGTTCGAGGACGTGGACCAGCGAGGTGTGGGCGGACGGTGGCAGCGGACTCACAGGAATACGGCCTTCCGGGTCGGTCTGCGTGTGGGACACGTGCGTGATCTGCGGGCGAACCCCGAACCCCCGAACCGCTGGGCCCCCG
>NZ_MUNF01000594.1 GCF_002154555.1 Streptomyces murinus | reverse complement strand
CCTCGGCTCACCGGCCCGGCCACCTTCGGTAGCGGCCGGGCCGGTGAGCCGAGGCGGGGCAGAACGACCTTCTCGCGCGAGGTGGCCGCGTCCCGACCGCTCGAACCGTTCAGCGAGCGGCCGATCGCGCCCGCCACGGCGGAAGCGGCCGCGGCAGACGTGGCCGCGAGGACGAACCCCCGCCGGTCCCATGCCTCGGACGCCCGCGGGCCGCCTGCCGCTTCCTCGCTCACGGAGCCGGGCTCCGGCGACGTCGATCGAGCGGGTGCGGTGAGGCGTCCCGTCAGGCCGTACAGGAGCAGAGCCCCGGCGACGGCTCCCACGACGGAGGGCAACGCATCGGTGAGGCCGACGGAGTCGGGGCGCTTGAGGGCAGCCGCCGCCCCGACGGCCCCGAGGAGAAGAACCCCGGCGGCTCCGGCCCGCCGGAACCGCACCGCAAGCACGCCCAACGCCAGGGCCGACAAAGCCAGTACGGCCAGGATGCCGAGTTGGAGCACGAGCTTGTCGTCGGTGCCGAAGTGGCGGATCGCCCAGTCCTTGAGCGGCGCGGGCGTCGCGTCGATGGACGCGCCGCCCACCACGACGACCGGACCGGACCGCGGACGCACCGCCGCCGCGACCGGTTCGGCCACCGCCAGCGCGGCGAAGCCGGCCAGCGCCCCGCTCAGCGCACCCAGCGCCAGGCGTGGCGAACCCGGTCGGCCGCTCTGGTCCTTCTCTTCGTCCCTCACGCGGGGAATCCGGTTCCGGCCGCCCCGCGGATTGGTCCGGGAGCCGATCGAGTGAAAAGAGATTCTGGACCAATCCGCCACGCGTTCCGCGACGGATGAACCGAGTTGCCCCGTCCGGAAGGGAATCGGCGTCATGCAGGCAGCGTTCACGCCGCCATGACGACCTTCGTTCTCGTTCCCGGTGGCTGGCGCGGCGGCTGGTATTTCTCCGCCCTGGCCGACCGGCTCCGCACCGCCGGACACCGGGCGCTGACGGTGACACCCACCGGCGTCGGCGACCGCGCCCACCTGACGTCCGCCGATGTCAATCTCGACACCCACATCGACGATGTGCTCGCGGTACTCGCCGCCGAGGAGGCCGGCGACGCCGTTATCGTCGGGCACAGCTACGGCGGGATGGTCATCACCGGTGCCGCCGACCGCGCCCCTTCCGGCGTGGTGCGCCGCCTGGTCTACTCCGACGCCTACGTGCCCGAGGACGGCCAGTCCTGCTGGGACCTGACGACCGATGCCTACCGCGATGTGTTCCTGGCCGGTGCGGCGGCAAACGGATACACCGTCCAGCCGCCGCCCGGCAGCGACCCGCGCGTGACCGCGCATCCACTGGCCTCGTTCCTCCAGCGGATCCGGCTGGACGGAACCGGGCTGCGTGCCGTCAGCACCCGGGACTATGTGTATCTCTCCGGGTGGGACGGCTCGCCCTTCACCGCCGTCCACGACCGGCTGGCCGATGACCCGACCTGGCGGGTCCACACCCTGGACAGCGGCCACGATGTCTGGAGGGACGCCCCGGAGGAGTTCTTGGAGATCCTTCTGCTGGGCGAGTAGCCGGGAGGAGGCGCGATGCGGAGTCAGGTGCCGAGCCGCCGGTTCCCCAGAGGGGCGAAGCCGCACTCGGCCGGGACGGGCGCAAGTGCCGTGTCTACCATGGCGGTCATGTCGAAAACGCAGGTGGGGGCGGCCGGGAGGCTGCTGCGTGAGATGGTCGCCGCGAGGCGGGACGGCGCGGGCGCGGGTCCGGAGCGTGGTGCCGCGAGGCGGGTGGTGGAGCGGGCGCGGCCCGCGCGTTCGGTGGCGGCCAAGCTTGCCGTCGCGGGTGGGGTTGACGATGAAACGGCCGCCTTGCTCCGGGAGTTGACGGGGCGTCATCTCGGGGCGGACGTGGGCCGTTGGTGCGGGGTGTACGACGCGCTCGGCGGGCACCGTGGCGGTCTGACCGAGTTGCTGGCCGCGCCGCCGGTGGCGCAGGGGCCCGGCGACACGCTCCGTCCTCCCGCGCCCCGCAGTGTTCACCGCACGCTCGGTCTGCTCCTGGAGCACGCGGAGCCGGAGCATGCCGCCGCCGCGCTCGCCGCCCTGCCCGAGCGGGTGACGACGGAGTTGCTCGCCGGTGGGACGCCCCCGGGGGCCGCCCTCCTCACCGCCGTCGTCGGCCACGGTG
>NZ_MUNF01000593.1 GCF_002154555.1 Streptomyces murinus | reverse complement strand
CCGCGAGCCGCACCGGGGCGGCGATCGCCCGGCGCGGCAGGGCCACCGGCCCGCCCCGGTGCGGCTCGCGGTCGGCGCGCTGCTCCTCGCGATCGCTGCTGTGGGCGTCCAGGCCGGCGCCGTACGCGTCCTCGGCGGTGCCGTACGCGTCCGTGTCGGAGCCGTACGCCTCCCCGGTCCCGCGGTCGGCCGGGTCCGTCGGGTTGCGGCGGCCGGGCTCAGGGCGGTGGGCGCGCTGATCGGTGACCGGTTTGCCGTGCGAGCTGACCAGCTTGGGCGGCTGGCGGCGCGGCAGCGGTACGAGTCCGTGCTCGCCGGTCTCCTCCCCCGCCGGGCGGTCCGCCGGACGGTCGTCGCCCGGCTCCTGCGCGGGGCCGTCGTCCCCGCCCCGGGTCAGGGCGCGGCGGTGGCGGAAGAGGCCGCCGCGTTCGCTGTCCTCGTCCGGCAGGGCGCCGGGGAAGTCGTCCAGGGCGTCGAGGTCGACGGGCGCCTCCAGCTCCACGGGGCCGTCCAGGACGGTGGTGGACAGACCGGAGAGCGGCAACGGGGCCCGGGAGCCGCCGGCGGCTCGCCCGGAGTTCTTCGCGGTGCGCTCGCGGTCGAGCCGGAAGCCGATGCCGTTGGTGTCCGGGACCTCGTCGCTGAGCAGCGCGTCGGGGATGAACACGATCGCGGTGGTGCCGCCGTAGGGCGAGGGCTGGAGGGAGACGCGCACGTTCTGGCGCTGGGCGAGCCGGCTGACCACGAACAGGCCGAGCCGGTCGGTGTCGGAGAGTTCGAACTCGGGGGTCTCGGCCAGGCGCAGGTTGTTGTCCAGCAGCGCCTCGGGCGTCATGCCGAGTCCCCGGTCGTGTATCTCCAGGGTGAAGCCGTTGGCGACCCGCTCGCCGATGACCTGGACGGCGGTGTGCGGGGGCGAGAACACCGTGGCGTTCTCCAGGAGTTCGGCCACGAGATGGGTGAGGTCGGCGACGGCCGGGCCGGTCACGGCGACCCGCGGCAGGCGTCGTACCTCGACCCGCTCGTAGTCCTCGACCTCGGCGACGGCGGCGCGGACCACGTCCATCAGCTGCACGGGGCGGCGCCACTGCCGGGAGGGCGCCGCGCCGGAGAGGATCACCAGGCCCTCGGCGTGCCGGCGCATCCGGGTGGTGAGGTGGTCCAGGCGGAAGAGGTCGGCGAGTTCGTCGGTGTCCTCGGTGCGGCGTTCCATGGTGTCGAGGAGGGTGAGCTGCTTGTGCAGCAGCACCTGGCTGCGGCGGGCGAGGTTGACGAAGACCTCGGAGACTCCGGCGCGCAGCTCGGACTGTTTGACGGCGGCCTCGACGGCGGCCCGCTGAAGGGTGTTGAGGGCCTGTCCGACCTCGCCGATCTCGTTCTGGTCGTACTCCAGGCGCGGCACCTCGGTCTCCACGTCGACCTGTTCGCCGACCGACAGACGGCGCATCAGGCCGGGCAGCCGGACGCCGGACGCCTCGTGCGCCTCCAGGCGCAGCCGGCGCAGGTCGCGGATGAGGCCGCGGCCGATCCGGACGGACAGGACCAGGGAGAAGAGCAGGGCGAGCAGTCCGAGCAGGCCCGCGACGGCGCCCTGGGCGATGACCCGCATGGCGACGGGGTGCATACGGTCCTGGAAGCGGTCGCCCGCCCGGTCGTCCAGGGTGCCGAGGTCGGCCAGGGCGCTGCCCGCGGCGGAGTCCCAGTTCTTGGCGGTGACACCGTCGGGGGTGCCGGAGCCGTGCTCGATGACGGACTGCTCGGCCGAACGCAGCGGGGCGGTACCGGCGTTGTCCCAGAACCGTTCGTAGCGCTCGCGTTCGGAGGCGGGCAGCAGCGGGAGGCTGATGTCGTACAGCAGGGTGCGCTGGGCGACGAGGTCGGAGATCTCGCGGATCTCCTCGCGGGTGAGCCGTCCCACCACCAGGGAGGAGCCGAGCAGGGCGTCCTCACGGGAGAGCAGTTCACGGGCGCGGTTGAGGTTGACCAGGGCGTGCGACTGCTTGTCCATCTCGACGTCGTCGATGCCGTCGAGCCCGGCGAGCAGCGAGTAGCAGGGGTCGATCAGGCGGTTGTAGAGGTCGAGTGCCTGGGCGCGGCTGATGGTGCCGCCCTCGACGCTGTGGCGCAGCGAGTCCAGGCCGCTGAAGGCGTCCAGAACGGCGGTGAGGTGTTCGCTGCCCTGGGCGCCGAGGCCGTGGCGCAGATGGCGCTTCCGCGCGTTCTCGCGGACCTTCGCGATCGCACGGTCGCTGGCGGTGCGGGTGCGCTGGAGCGCCGACAGGGAGTCGGCGGCGCGTGGGTCGGCGAGGTAGACGAGGGTCTGGCGGCGCTCCTGTTCGAGCACGCGGACGGTGTCCTCGGTGGGATAGCCGATGTTCTGCATGACATCGGAGACCCGGAAGAGCTGGGCCACGTCACGGCCCGTGACCACCGTGGCGAAACCCCAGATGGCGGTCAGGGACAGCAGCGGCACGAGAAGCAGCGCCACGATCTTCCGGCGGATCGACTTCCCGCGAAAGCGCATGGCCTCCCCCAGCTCGACCCCCGCGGGCCGGGGGTGCGCATGTGCGTCAACAAACGGCGCGAGCCTACTACCGCCATACAGGTAACTCGAAGGCATGTCCGGAAGGTGAACTTCCGTAGCGGCGGCGGTACGGGGCGAGTTGTCCGGGCATTGCGGGAGATTGCCACCGCGATCCGGCGGGTACCCCGGAGCCGGACACCATGGCAGGGAATGGCGGTTGGCTGGAATTTTTCCCAGGGCGGGAATCTTCGCGGGGTCTTGTTCGTCCTTCTCTACGGGAGTTGGGGGCGGATTGGGCCGCGGAAGCCCCGTCCCGCGTCCCGGCCGCGTAAATCCGCGCAAGCCGGGCAGCTACTGGGGAGTCGGGGCTTCGGGGCGAGGGGCCCTCGGGCGGTGGGGAGTGAGTGACACGGTGAAGGGCACTGCGGAGCGGTACGGGATACAGCGCGAGCACCGGCCCTTGTGGGTCGAGGAGCCCGCGCGGCGGCATCCGCTGCCCGATCCGGTGCGGACGGCGGCGGTGCGGGCGCTGATCATCATCTCGGTCACGCTGATAGAGGCGATGGTGGCGTTCCTGTGCACCATGGCGGAGTCCTGGCCCGCGTTCCCCATGGTGATCAGCAGCGTGGCGAGCACCGTGGTGGCCACCTGGGCCGTGGTCGACGTCTGGGTGACCCGCCAGGTGTGGAACCAGCGGTACGGCGTGGTCTCCGAGCCCAGCAGCACGGCTCGCGCGCTGCGCAGGGAGCGGCGGGCGCGCCGGCGTGCGGAGCGGCGGGCGCTGCGGGAGCAGGAGCGGATACGGCGGCGGGGCGGCGCGGGGCAGCTGTCGCACCCCTGAGCCGAACCGCGAGCCGAGCCGCGAGCCAGGACGCGAGTCGCCCCGCGAGTCGGAATCCGCTCGGCCACCGGCTGGAATCGGCCACTTCGCTACGATGAAGTTTCGTATGGCGCGGACATGAGCGCCGTGCGCAACAGATTCCGGACCGGCCGACAGGTGGTGGGAGCCCAGCCATGGCCCACGCGCAGAAGCAGCAGCCGGCCGGGGCGGTGCAGTCGGTGGACCGCGCCGTGAGCGTGCTGGAGATCCTCGCCCGGGACGGCGAGGCGGGCGTCACCGAGATCGCCACCGAGCTGGCGGTGCACAAGTCCACGGCGTTCCGGCTGCTCGGCGTGCTGGAGCACCGGGGGCTGGTGGCGCAGGCGAAGGATCGCGGCAAGTACTACCTGGGCGCCGGTGTGCTGCGGCTGGCCGGGGCGGCGGCGGTGCGGCTGGACATCTCCCAGGAGGGCGTCCCGATCTGCCGCGAGGTCGCCGACGAGCTGGGCGAGACCGTGAATCTCGCGGTGCTGGACGAGGACGCCGCCGTCAACATCATGCAGGCCCGGGGCACGGCGTCGGTGGCCGCGCAGAACTGGCTGGGCCGGCGCACCCCGCTGCACGCCACCTCCAGCGGCAAGGTGCTGCTCGCGCATCTGCCGCCCGCCGCGCGCGAGAGCCTGCTCGCGCGGCCCCTGCCCCGGTTCACCGAGAACACCGTCACCGACGCCGAGACGCTGCGGGCCGAGCTGGACCGCGTGGTGGAACGGGGCCACGGCGTGACGGTCGAGGAGCTGGAGCCGGGTCTCGCCGCGGTGGCCGCGCCGGTGCGGGCGCACGACGGCGAGGTGATCGCGGCGATCAGCGTCTCCGGCCCGGTGTACCGGCTGAACCGGGACCGGCTGACGGAGGTGGCCCGGCGCACGGTCGCGGCGGGCACGGAGCTGTCCCGCCGCATGGGGTACGGCTTCTGAGCGACGGCCACCAGGAGGCTGCCCGCGCGCTGTGGGCCGGGCGGGCGGCCCACAGCGCCGCTACGCGTTGACCGCCGGCTTCTTGAACATCCTGGTGGCGGTGATCTCGCTGTGCACCGTCTCCCCCGCCTGCGGCTGCTGGGGCAGGCCGGGGCGCAGGTGTTCCTCGACGCTGATGTACTTCAGTCCCGCCCGCAGGTCCGCGTCATTGCGCAACCGGATGACCAGCGGGAACTCGGCCAGGGCCGTGGTGTCGAACAGGCCCGTGGTGTACAGGAGCTGGACGCCGAGGGCGTCGGAGACGGCTCGCTGGAGTTCCAGGAGGTAGGTCGCGTTGGCGCGGCCGATGGGGTTGTCCAGGAACAGGGTGCCCGCGTGCCGGTGCTTGTCGCGGCCCCGGTCGTTCGAGCGCAGCGCGGCCATGGTGCAGTACAGGGCGATGGCCGCGGTGAGCAGCTGGCCGCCGGAGAAGACGTCGCCCATCTGCCCGACGGGGACCCGCTCGGCGCGCAGCACCGCGTCGGGCTTGAGGATCTCGACGGCCACGCCCTTGGGCTCCAGGGCCGCCGCGACACCGCGCAGCAGCAGGGACATGCCGTCGCGCCGCATGTCGGAGTTCTTCTTGACGGCGGCGCGGGTGGCGTCGTCGATGACCTCCCCGAGCCGTTCGGTGAGCGTGGCCTGGTCGGGTTCCTCGAAGCGGATGCGCAGGAACTCCTGGCCCGACCATTCGCCGAGCCCCTCGGGGAGCCGGGAGAGCCGCTGGGCGGAGCGCAGGGTGGCCAGGGCCGACTCCACGAGGCCGCGCAGCCGGTCCACGATCGAGTCGCGGTTGCGCTCCAGCTGGGCCAGCTCGTCGGTGAGGACCCGCAGCCGGGGCGCGAAGGCGTCCGCCCACTTCTGCGCGTGCTCGGGCAGCGCGGCGGCGGGCAGCTCGCGGATCTGCTGCCGGGCGGGGGTGCGGACCTGCTCGTAGCGCGTGGAGTTGGCGTGCCGGACCAGCACATCGCTCGCCTCGCGCACACCGGCCTCGGCGGCGGACAGGTCGGCGGCGCAGCCGCGCAGCGAGCGGCGGGCCTCGGCTGCGGACTGCCGTGCCTCCTCCAGGTCGCCGGGGTAGGGCTCGGTCTCCTCCGGCTCCTCCTCGCCGGCCTGTTCGCGCAGCAGGTCGCGGAGCATCGCGGCGGTCTCGTCGAAGCCGCCGGCCGCGTCCTCGGCGGCGCGATGGGCGGCCAGCAGTTCGCCGTGCGCGTCGCGAGCCCGCGCCAACGCCTCGGTACGGGTGGTCAGTTCGGTGGTCGCGGTGCGCAGCAGGGCCTGGGCGTGCTCGGCGTCGCGCGGTACCTGGTCCGCGGGCAGCTCGGTGTGCGCCTCGCCGTCCTCGGGGGCGTGCCGCTCGGCCTCGCCGCGCAGCCGGCCGAGCTGCTCGCTCGCGGTGGACATCCGGGTCTCCAGGAGCTGCACCAGCTCCTCGGCGCGGGCGGCGGCCGCCTGCCGGGAGGGCCCGTCGGAGCCGTCGGGCGACTGGAGGAGCTGCTCGGCGCGGGTGCGGACCTTGTTGCTGAGTCGGTCCAGTTCGGCGCGGGCGGCGCTCTCGTCGCTCTCGGCGCGGGCCTGCTCGGCGCGCAGATCGGCGCCGACGCCGACCTTCTCGTACAGCTGGGACGCGGCCCGGTACGCCTCGCGCAGGGCGGGCAGCGACGCCTTGGGCGCATCGGTCTCCTCGACCGGTACGTCGTCGGGGGCACCGGCGATCTCCGCGCGCTCGGCGCGCAGCGCGCGGGCGGTGCGGCGGGCGTCGTCGGCGGCGCGCTGGGCGGCGCGGCGGTCCTCGTCGGCGGCGCGGGCGCGCTCCAGGCAGCTCTGGGCGCGGGCCTCGGACTCGGTGGCCTCGTCGGCGAGTTCGCGCAGCCGGGCCTGCCAGCCGGCGCGTTCGCGCAGCCGGAAGGCGAGTCCGGCGAGGGCGTCGGCGGCGCGCCGGGCCCTCTGCGCGGCCTCCTGGCGTTCGTCGCGCAGCCGTACGGCCTCGGCGGCGCTCTCCTCGGCCTCGGCGCGCAGGGTGCGGGCCTCGGCGAGTTCGGCCTCGGACTCCTCGGCGAAGGCGCGGGCCTCCTCGGCGGCGCGGGCCAGTTCGGCCAGGCGGCCCGCGGGGCAGCCGGTGCGCCAGGAGGTGAGCCGGGCGGCGAGTTCGCGGTCCTTGCCGAGCCGGGCGGCCAGGGTCCGGATCTCCTCGTCGCGCTCGGTGGCGCGGGCGCGCAGGGCCTGGCGTTCCTCGTCGGCGGCGTGCTCGTCGTGCATGGCCGGGTTCGGCGGCACCAGGAACACGCCGTCCGGGGCGGTGCCTTCGGCGGGGGTCGGGGCGAGCAGGGCGGCGGCGGTGCCGACGGCCACGGCGGAGCGCGGCAGCAGGGCGGCGTCGGCCAGTGCCTCGCGGGCCCGGGCGTGGGTGTCGGGGTCGGTGATGATGACGCCGTCGACCAGTTCGGGGCGGGCGGCGAGCACCCGGGCGTGGTCGGCCGGGTCGACGGCCTGGGCGAGATAGCGCCAGCCGGGCAGCGCGGGGATGCCGTGCTCGCCGAGGAACTCGACGGTGGCGAGGACGTCCGGGCCGGGCGGCAGCAGTCCGCCGTCGCCGAGCGCGCCGAGGATGCGGGAGTCGTCGGCGGCGGCCGTGCGCAGGTCGAAGAGCTGGCGTTCGGCGGTACTCACCGCGTCGTCGAGAAGGCTCCGCAACTCATCGGCGCAGCGGTCGAGTTCGGCGGCGGTGAGCGGGCCGGCGGGCAGTCCGTCCTGGTCGGCGCGCGGGGCGCCGTCGGTGTCGTCGGTGCGCTGGGCGGGCAGGCCCGCGCGGGGTGCCGTACCGGGCAGGCCGAGGAGTTCGGCGAGGCGTTCCTCGGCGGCCAGCGCGTCCGCGAGGCGGCGTTCGGCCTCGTGGGAGCGTTCGGCGGCGGTCGCGGCGTCGGCGGCGCGGGCCGCGGTCAGCTCGGCGCGGGACTCGGCGGCGGCCGTCTCACGGGCGTGCTCGGTGGCCGTGCGGGCGGCCTCGCGGGCGGTGTCCCAGGCGGCGACGGTGGTCTTCTCGGCGTCCGAGGCGGCGAGCGCGGCGCGGGCCGGGTCGGCGTCGGGGGCGCTGTCGTCCAGCCAGCCGGCGCGGACCGCCTCTGCGGTCTCCTGCTCGACCTCGGTGAGCCGCTGGCGCAGATGGCCGGCCTCGCTGCGGGCGCGCTGGGCCTCGGTGGCGGCGGCGGTGGAGTCGCGGTGGGCGGCGTCACCGGCCTCCTGGAGGGCGGCGGAGCGCTCTTCCCCCTCGTTGGCCAGGTCCTCGGCGCTCCCGGCGGCAGCGTGCAGCGCCCGGACGAGTTCCACGGCGGCCTTGGCGCGGGCGGCGAGGGCGGGGGCCGCGTCCCGCTCGGCCTCCTGGATGGCGGCGGAGACCCGGGCGACGCGGTCGGCGGCGGCACGGTGGCGCAGCACGGCCTCGGCGGCCTGCCAGGCGGAGTGCAGGGTGCGGGCGTCGGCCAGCTCGCGCTTCTGCGCGGCGGCGGCCTTCTCGGCGGCGGCGAGGGCCAGCGAGGCGTGCCGGTAGGCGAGTTCGGCGGCGACCAGGGAGCTGCGTTCGCGGGCGCCCTCGGAGTGGGTGACGGCGTACGCGGCGGCGGTGACCCGCTGGGCGAGGTCGGCGGCCCGGACGCGTTCCTGTACGGCGCGTGCGGACAGCCGCCGGGCGAGGGTACGGGTGCGGCGCTCGGCGCCAGCGTGGATGTCCCGGGCGCGGCCGCGGGTGTCGGCGGCCTCCACGATCCGGCCGAGCAGGTCCACCGAGCCGGCCGTGAAGTCGCGTTCGGCGATCAGCTCGGCGCGCCGGCCGAGCTTGTTGCCGAAGCCGCTGACCAGGTCGGCGAGGCCGTCGGTGTCCCGGGTGTCGGTGACCGCGCGCAGCAGCAGGTCGGTGAAGTCGGAGTCCTTCTTGACCGCGAAGAGGCCGGCCGCCTCGCCCTCGTCGGCGTTCATCTCCCGCTGGTAGCGGAAGAGTTCGGGGTCGAGGCCGAGGTCGCCGAGGTGCTCGGTCCAGCGCTCGTGGATCTCCTCCCAGTGCACCTCCAGATGCGGGTACGCCTTGCCGCCCTCGGTGAGGGCGTCGCGGAAGCCCTTCATGGTGCGGCGGCGGCCCTGGGCGCCGGACGCGCCCTCGGCGGCCGGGCGTACGGCGGTGGACTCGGCCACCGGGAGGTTGTCCAGGCTGAGTCCGGGGCCGGGACGGAAGGAGTACCAGGCCTCGGCGAACTTGCGCGGGTCGTTGGAGACCTGGCGGCCGCGCCACTCGCTGACCTTGCCGACGACCACGCACTCGCCGGTCTGCACATGCTGCCACTCCAGGGCCACATGGCCGCAGTCGTCGGCGAGCAGGAACTTGCGCAGCACGCCGGAGCTGGCGCCGCCGAGGGTGTTGCGGTGGCCGGGGAGCATCACCGAGAAGATCAGCTTGAGCAGGACGGACTTGCCGCCGCCGTTCTCCAGGAACAGCACGCCCGCGGGCGCGGGGCGGCGCGGCGGGCCGGACGGCTCCTCCGCGAAGAACTCCGCCTGGGTGGGCGCCGGATCGGGCACGGGCTCGCCCACGCCCCGCAGGTCAAGCACGGTGTCGGCATAGCGCGCACCGGCGGGCCCGATGGAGTAGAGGCGGACCCGGGACAGCTCGTACATGGCGGACTCTCGTAAGTCTGGTGAAAGGTGCGGTCGTTCGGGGGCGCGGGGCGCGTCAGCCCTTCAGTGCTTCAGTGCTTCAGTGCTTCAGTGCTTCAGTGCTTCAGTGCTTCAGGATCGGCCCTTTGGTGCTTCAGGAGTGGAAGGGGAGGCCCGCGTCGGCCACCAGCTCCAGGTCGTCGGTGTCCTCGGCGGGCAGCAGGCTCGCGGTGCCGTCGGTCACCGGGACCACGCCCAGCTCGATCAGTTCGGCCATGGCGGCGGTGCCGGCCAGGTCGCGGACCTGGAGCTGGTAGCGGGCGGTGGTGCGGTAGGTGCCGCCGCCTTCGTCGCCGGTGCGCTGGAGGAAGCCGGAGTCGGTGAGGAAGGCGAGGGCCTTGGCGACGATGCCGGTGGTGGAGGAGGCGGGCCTGCGGGCGTCCTTGGTGGCGCCGGTGGCGCTGCGTCTGGCCCAGATCCGCCAGGCGGCCTCCAGGCCGGGCGCGTCGGTGGCCGGGTCGGTGTTCTCGCCCTGTTCCTCGGCGCGTTCCTCCAGGCGGCGGCAGGCCTGGCGGACGAACGCGTCGACGCCGTTGACCGTGACCCGGCCGATGTAGCCGTCGTCGGCCAGGTCCTCGGGGCGCGGGAACGCGAGGGCGGCGACGGCGAGATGGGCCAGGCCGTGCAGGAAGCGGTCGCCGGAGTCGGCGGTGGTGCGACGCGCGTAGTCGCCCATGCGGACGGCGAACACCGAGTCCTCGGCGGCGGTCACGGCCATGCCGGCGCGCGGGGACACCTCCAGGACGATGAGCCCGAGGCCGGTGGCGACGGCGTCGGCGAGCCGTGCGAACGCTGGGTCCTCGCGGTAGCGGCGCAGCAGTTCGGTGTAGTCCTGGTCGCGGGCGGGCTGGAGCTTGGGCTGGAGCCCGTAGGCGACGAGCCGCGCCGCGTCGGCGGCGTCGGCGGGGGTGACGGCGGCGGTGGCCGACGGGGCCGGGGCCTCGGTGTCACTCCACTCGACGTGCTCGCTCACGGCTTTGACTCCTTGTCGCTCTCTGACTTGCTCATGCTGCTTGTGGACCACTCGACCATGCTGCTTGTGGACCACTCGACCATGGTCCGCAAATGTCGCATATGGCCCGCTGGTGTCGCATACGGCCCGCTCACGCCGCCCGGTCCGCCGCCATGCCGGCCGCGTCCAGCAGCGCCATGCCGACGATCAGATCGGCGCCGCCGAACTCGTGGTCGTCCAGCTCGGTGCCGTCGTCCACGGCGAACAGCAGCTTCTCCTCGCCCTGCCGGTAGGCGGTGCCGACGGCGGGGCTGGCCGCGTGCACCGCGAGGAGGGCGACGAGGTAGGCGAGATCGGGGTCGCCGGTGCGCCGGGCCTCGGCGAGCAGCCCGGAGAGTCTGCGCGGGGCGTCGGCGGGCAGGTCGAGCAGGTCCATGGCGGTGGCCAGCTGCTCCTCGCTGAACCGGCTGTCGTCCGGCGTCGCGATCAGGTCCGGCTCGGGCATCTCCGCGCCCAGGTGCTCGCGCTCCACGGGCGGGGTCAGCAGGATGTCCACGAGGTCGGCGACCCGCACCGAGACGGGGGTGCGCAGGCCGGTGCCACGGGCGAAGAAGGCGTCCGTGACCCGGGTGGCCCGCTCGGCGGGGAGGGTGAGCACCGGGGCGACCAGATGGCCGTACAGGTCTATCCCCGCGGTGCTCGCGGGCGTGGCGAAGGCCTGCCGGTCCTGTTCCGCGCGGAACAGCGGGCCCGCCTCCAGCAGCCGGGACTGGAGCTGGGTGTGCCGGCGGATGCAGTCCTTGACGATGTCGACCAGCTCGGCGGCGCGCCGCTTGTGCTCGGGCTCCTCGGTCTCGTCGCGGGCCTTGCGGATGTTGGTGAGGATCGCGTTCTCGTGCCGGTAGCGGTCGGCCACGTGGTCCAGGGCCTCGGCGATCATGTCGGGGACGGCGTTGAGCCAGTCGACCGCGCGGACGTTGCGACGGGTGGCGTCCAGGGCGCGGCGCAGGGTCTCGGAGTACTGCACCGTGCGGTAGCGGGCCTGTTCGGCGGCGAGCTGGGCGTCGGCGAGCCGGCCCCGGTTGATCAGCACCTCCAGCTTGACCTCGGCGGCGATCTGGGCGCTGGTGACGTCGGTGTCGAGGGCGCCGACCAGGACGTTGACCGCCTCGTCGGTGGTGCGCAGATACACCGTGCCGCCGGGGCCGGGGACCTCTTCGATCAGCTTGAAGTCGTAGTCGCGGCGGACATACGTGCCGTCCGCGGCGAAGGTGCCGTAGACGGCGCGGAAGCCGCGGTCCACGCTGCCGACGTTGATCAGGTTCTCCAGGACCCAGCGGGCCACCCGCTCGTGCTCGGCGGTGGGGCGGTGCGGGGCCTGGGCGGCGATGCGGGGGATCAGCCGGGCGACGATCTGCTCATGGTCGGCGCCGGTGTCGAAGTCCATGTTCAGCGTGACCAGGTCGATGGCGGCGAGGGCCACCTCGGCCATTCCGTACACCGAGTACTCGCCCGCGAGGCTGCCCTTGCGGGCGTCCAGGTCGTGCAGCGGCGCGGTGCACGCGAGGGCGCGCAGCCGACGGGCGAGGCCCTCGTCGGCTGCGGGCCCGGGCGCCGGGCGCTGAGCTGCGCTGAGCTGGGGCGGAACGGTCTCGGAAGTCACGGTGCACAGAGTAGGTCCTCGGTCTGACATCTACCCAAACGGGAAGCCGCCGAAGGACAGATCGTCGCATTTCGGCTGCCGGTCCGTCGTGGCCGGTTTTCGGCTGCCGGTCCGTCGCGGCCGGTCGCGCCCCGCGGCGGAGCCGCAGATCGATGCAGCCCCGCACCCCTACGGGGCGTGTTCCTCACTGACTCTGCGCCGAACTGACTCTGCGCCGATAGACCTCCACCACCCGCTCCAGCGAGTCCGCCAGGTACCTCTCCAGCAGCCCCTCCGCCGCGCCCCGCTCCCCCGCCTCCAGCGCGCCCAG
>NZ_MUNF01000592.1 GCF_002154555.1 Streptomyces murinus | reverse complement strand
CTCGGCGCCGGGCGGCAGCGGTTGCTGGAGGCCCGCCTTCTGGTCGATGGTGGAGCGGTAGTCCACGGCGCCCTGGGTCATCCGCATGTACGCCTCTTCGAGCGAGGCCTGGTGCGGCGACAGCTCCCACAGCCGTACGCCCGCCTCGTGCGCGAGGTCGCTGATGCGGGGCAGCGGCAGCCCCATCACGCGCAGCGCGCCGTCCTGCTCCGGCAGCACATGGCCGCCCGCCCCGGTGAGCGCGGCGCCGAGCTTCTCGCGCAGCTGCGGCTCGGTGTCGGGGGTGCGCACCCGTGCGAAGTCGGCGGAGTTGGCGGAGATGAAGTCCGTCACGCTCATGTCGGCGAGCAGCTGGCCGCGCCCGATCACGATCAGGTGATCGGCGGTCAGCGCCATCTCGCTCATCAGATGGGAGGACACGAAGACCGTCCGGCCCTCCGCGGCCAGCGCCTTCATCAGGTTGCGCACCCAGAGGATGCCCTCGGGGTCGAGGCCGTTGACCGGCTCGTCGAAGAGCAGCACCTGGGGGTCGCCGAGCAGCGCGGCGGCGATGCCGAGGCGCTGGCCCATGCCGAGCGAGAAGCCCTTGGAGCGCTTCCTCGCGACGTCCTGGAGGCCGACCACGCCGAGCACCTCGTCCACGCGGCGGGCCGGGATGCCCGACAGCTGGGCGAGGCTCAGCAGATGGTTGCGGGCGGAGCGGCCGCCGTGCACGGCCTTGGCGTCGAGCAGCGCGCCGACCTGGCGGGGCGCGTTGGGCAGCCTGCGGTACGGGTGACCACCGATGGTCACCTGGCCGGACGTGGGGTTGTCCAGGCCGAGGATCATCCGCATCGTGGTGGACTTGCCCGAGCCGTTGGGCCCGAGGAAGCCGGTCACGGATCCCGGTCGCACCTGGAAGGAAAGGTTGTACACGGCCGTCTTGTCGCCGTACCGCTTCGTCAGGCCTACAGCCTCGATCATGCTCCGCACCCATCGGAAGGTTCAGGACAGCGGGGAACCGCCCCCGTAAGGGTTAGGAGGATAGCTGGGCGCTGACGGTTCCGCCCAAAGAAAAGTAAAGCTGAAGTAATACGCTGTGTGAACGTGACCTCTACTGCGCGTCCCGGTGCCTGAGCAGCGCATATCCTCCCGCGAGCGCGGCGATCACCCACAGCGCCATGATGCCAAGCCCGCCCCAGGGCCCGTACGGGGTGTCGTCGGGGCGCGGCACCGCCTGCATGATCCGGCTGCCGGCCTGATCGGGCAGGTACTGGCCGACCTTCTTGGTGGTGTCGACGGCGGCCAGGATGTTGGAGATCAGGAAGAAGAACGGCATCAGGATGCCGAGCGAGAGCAGCGGTGAGCGCAGCATGGTGGCGACGCCCATGGAGAACACCGCGATCAGGGTCAGATACAGCCCGCCGCCCACCACCGCGCGCAGCACCCCCGGATCGCCGAGCCCCGCGCGGTAGGGGCCGAGCATGGCCTGGCCGAGGAAGAAGGTGGCGAAGCTCGTGACCATCCCGACGAGCAGGGCGAGCGCGCCCGCCACCGCGATCTTGCCGAACAGGAAGGTGCCGCGGCGCGGTACGGCGGCCAGCGAGACCCGGATCATGCCGGTGCTGTACTCGTTGGTGACGACCAGCACGCCGAACACGATCATGGCGAGCTGGCCGAGGGTCATCCCGGCGAAGCTGATGAAGGTCGGGTCGAAGGTCAGCCGCTCCTGGATCGGCATCGAGTCGTACTGGTTCCGGGTCAGCGCGGCGATGAGCATGCCGATGCCGATGGTGACCACGACGGCGACCGAGAGGGTCCAGCCGGTGGACGACACCGACCGGATCTTCGTCCACTCGGACCGCAGGGTCCCCGTGACCCGGTCGCTCGTCATGCCGTACCCCCTTGCCGGCCGGCGCCCCAGTTCCCCGGGGCGGCCGCCGACTGCGCGTGGTACTCCACCGAACCCGCCGTCAGCCGCATGAACGCCTCCTCCAGGGAAGCCTGCCGGGGGCTCAGCTCGTGCAGCACGATCCCGTGCCCCGCGGCCAGCTCCCCGATCCGCTCGGCCTTGTCGCCCTCCGCCTCCAGCGCCCCGTCCGCCGCCTCCACCGCGGTGACCCCGGCCTCGTGCAGCGCGTCCAGGAGCCGTTCGCGCTGGGGCGAGCGGATACGGACGTAGCTGCGCGCGTGCCGCCGGATGAAGTCCGCCATGGAGGTGTCCGCGAGCAGCCGGCCCTGCCCGATCACGATGAGGTGGTCGGCGGTCTGCGCCATCTCGCTCATCAGATGGGAGGACACGAAGACCGTCCGCCCCTGCGCGGCCAGTGATCTCATCAGATTGCGGATCCAGTGGATGCCCTCGGGGTCGAGCCCGTTCACCGGCTCGTCGAACATCAGGATCCGGGGGTCCCCGAGCAGCGCGGCGGCGATCCCCAGCCGCTGCGACATGCCGTACGAGAACCCCTTGGCCTTCTGCCGCGCGACGGCCATCAGTCCGACCGTCTCCAGCACCTCGCCCACCCGGGCGCGCGGGATGCCGTTGCTCTGCGCGAGGCACAGCAGATGGTTGTAGGCGCTGCGCCCGCCGTGCATCGCCTTGGCGTCCAGCAGCGCGCCGATACAGGTGAGGGGATCCGTCAGCTCGTCGTACCGGCTGCCGTCGATCCGCACATCACCGGCGGTGGGATGGTCGAGCCCGAGGATCATCCGCATGGTCGTGGACTTCCCGGCGCCATTGGGCCCGAGGAACCCGGTCACGATGCCGGGCCGCACGGTACATGTCAGACCATCGACGGCCACCTTCTCGCCGTACCGCTTGGTCAGCCCGTCCAGCTCGATCATGCCGCCACGCTAGAACGGGACAAAGCCCCCTGCCACTTGAAGCAGGGGGCTTTCGAAGGCGCGGAACCCTATCGGGTCTGCTGCGCCGGAACCCCACGAGAGACCGGCTCGTCCTCACCCGTCGTGCCGGCGGCGGCCACCGCCGCGCCGGTCAGCGTCGCCAGCATCTCGCGCACGTTCGTCAGCTGGGCGTTGATGCTGTCGCGGCGGTTGGTGAGGGCCGCCAGCTCGCGCTCGGACTCGGAACGGATGCGATCCGCCTTGGCGTTGGCGTCGGCCACGATGTCCTCGGCCTGGCGCTGAGCGGTCTCCACCGTCTGGCGGGCGCGGCGCTCCGCGTCGGTGCGCAGCTTCTCCGCCTCCAGGCGCAGCTGCTCGGCGCGGTGCTCGATCTCCGCGAGCCGCTTCTCCGCCTTCTGCTGACGCGAGGCCAGGTCGCGCTCGGACTGCTCGCGGCGCTTGGCCAGGTTCGTCTCGAAGTCCGCGGCGGCCTGCGCGGCCTTGGCGCGGGTCTCCTCGAAGAGGGCGTCCGCCTCCTCACGCTTGGACTGCGCGTCCTTCTGCGCGTCGGCACGCAGCTGAGAGGCCTCGCCCTTGGCCTTCTCGACGATCCGGGAGCCCTCGTCCTCCGCCTTCGCCTTGCGCTCGGTGGCGTAGGACTCGGCGTCGTTACGCACCTGCTGGGCGGCCGACTCGGCCAGCTCGCGGTGCTGTTCGGCCGCGCGGCGGGCCTCCTCACGCAGCTCCTTGGCCTCTTCCTCGGCCAGGCGCAGGATCTTCTCGACCCGAGCACCGAGACCCGCGTACGACGGCTCGGCGTCGCTGACCTGGGTCTGGGCGTTCTGCGTCTCGAGGTGCAGCTCCTCGATGCGCTTTTCCAGGGCGGTGATACGGGCGTTGGCCTGGTCACGTTGGGAGACGAGGTTGGAGATACGTTCGTCCACCTGAGCGCGGTCGTACCCACGCCGCACAAGCTCGAAGCCGTAGGGGGAAGTGTCGCTCATGGGGTTCCTGTCAAATGAGACCGGTGAGGTGATAGGGGGAATCCTAGGCGCCGAAGCGGTGTGTCATCGAGCGGATACGTGTTTGATCTGGAGAATGACACCTCTTTTGAGTGGCTGACCGTCAGAGGACTTGCCAACGAGCAGGGCAAAGCCCTCAGTCGACACCGAAACACCCCTCGGATGCTAGCTGCCTGACGACTTGCCACCCGATCGGGGGGCGCCGACCGTCGCGCTTGCCTTGACCGAACCGTCCTTGCCCGCACCCGGCGTCTCGAAGGACTCCAGCGCGTCCAGCACATCCTGGACCCGGGAGATCTCGGCGTTGATGTCCGAGCGCCTGCGCACCAGGACCTCCAGCTCGCGCTTGCCCTCCTCGACCGAGCGCCGCGCCTCCTGGATCGCCTCCGCCTTGATCTCCTCGGCCTCCTTGACCAGCCGCGCCTTCTTCTGCTCGGCCTCCTTCAGCAGGCCCTCCGCCTTCTTGACGGCCGCGATGCGCACCTTGCCCGCCTCGGAGTCGGCGTCCGAGAGCATCTCCTTCGCCTTCGCCTGGGCCTTCTCCAGCTGCTCCTCGGCGGCCTTGATGAGCGCGTCGCAGCGGTCGCCGGTGGACTTCATCGTCTCGGCGGCCTCGCGGCGGGCCCGGCTGTGCAGCTCCTCGATCTCGGCGGTGACCCGCTCGCGCAGCTCCTCCGCCCGCTCCCGGATCGCGGTCGCGTCCCGGCGGGCGCCCACCAGCAGCTCGTCCGCGTCCGTCCGGGCCTTCTCCACCAGGGAGTTGCCCTCGATGGTCGACTCGGAGACGATCCGCTCGGCCTCGCTGCGGGCCGCGCCCACCATGGTGTCGGCCTGTGCCTCGGCGTCCGCCGTGGTCTTCAGCGCCTGCTGCTGCGCCTCGGTGAGCAGCTTGTCGGCCTCCGCCGTGGTCTCGCCGATGAGCTTGTCGACCTGCTCGGCCGCCTCCGAACGCCGCTTGTTGGCGTCCTGGCGGGCCTCGTCCAGCGTCCGCTCGGCCTCCTCGCGCGCCGTACCGAGGAGCCGCTCGGCCTCCGCCGCCGCGTCCGCCTTGACCCGCTCGGCCTCGGCCCGGGTCCGCTCGGCGTGCGCCTGCGCGGAACCCACCGTCTCGGCGGCCTCGGCCCGCAGCCGCTCCGCCTCCGTGGTGGCCTCGCCGACCAGCTGGTCCGCGGCGGCCCGCGCCTCGGCCCGTACCCGCTCGGCCTCGGCGACGGACTCCGTGCGGACCCGCTCCGCCTCGGTCACGGACTCCGTGCGGACCCGCTCGGCCTCCGCCACGGACTCCGTGCGCACGCGCTCGGCCTCGGCGGCGGTCTCCGTCTGGAGCCGCTCCGCCTCCGCGACCGTCTCCGTCTGGAGGAGCTCGGCCTCCTTGCGGGCCTCCGTGATGAGCGTGTCGGCCTGCGTCGCCGCGTCCGAACGGATGCGGTTGGCGTCCTCACGGGCGTCCGCCCGGGTCCGTGCCGCCGCCTGGTCGGCCTCCGCCAGCGCGTCGGACGCCTCGGTACGCACCCGCTGCGCGTACTCGCCCGCGTCCGAACGCAGCCGCTCGGCCTCGACGGTCGCCTCCGCGAGGGTGCGCTCGGCCAGCTCCCGGGCCGCCGCGGACTCCTCCTGCGCCTCCTGCCGCAGCCGCCCGGCGTCCTCGCTCGCCCGCTCCCGCTCGGCGTGCGCGTCGGCCCGCAGCCGCCCGGCCTCCTCCTCGGCCTCCCGCTTCGTACGCTCCGCCGCGTGCTCGGCGGCCGAGCGCAGCCCGGCGATCTCCTCCTGCGCCTGCTCGTGCAGCCCGGCGACGGAGTCCCGCACCTGCTGCGCGTGCTGCTCGGCGGCGGACACCATCTCGCCGGCCCGCCGCTCGGCCTCCTCGACCAGCCGGACCGCCTCGGCCTGCGCGTCCTCGACCCGCTTGCGCGCCGAGGCCAGCAGCTCCTCGCTCTGCTCGCGGGCCCGCCGGCGCTCCTCCTCGGCCTCCTCGCGGGCCGCGCCCAGCAGTTCCTCGGCCTCGCGGCGGCGCCGGGCGGCCTCCTCCTGCGCGGCGGCCAGCGTCTCGGACGCCTCGGCGGCCAGCCGCTCGGCGGCGGACTGCGCCTCCGCGCGCATCCGGTCGGCGCTCTCCTGCGCCTCCGTCTTCAGCCGCTCCGCCTCGGCCGCGGCCTCGCCCCGCAGCCGTACGGCGACGGCCTCGCCCTCGGCGCGGGACGCGGACGCGTCGGCCGCCGCCTCGTCGCGCAGCCGCTCCGCCTCGGTCTCGGCCTGCTCCTGGAGCGCCCGGATCCGCTCGGCGGCCTCGGTACGCAGCCGCTCGGCCTCCTCGGCGGCCTCCTTGCGGATCCCCGTGGCCTCCTCGCGGGCCTCGGTGAGCGCCTGCTCGGCCGAGGTGAGCCGCTCCTGCGCCTCGGTCCCCAGCCGGGTCAGCTCCTCGGCGGCCTCCGCGCGCCGCGCCTCGACCGCCTTGTCGGTCTCCTCGCGCAGCTCCAGGGCCGCCTTCTCGGCGTCCGCCCTGACGGACTCGGCCCGCTCGTCGGCCTCGGTGCGCAGCCGTTCGGCCTCCGCGCGGGCGCGCTCCAGGGTCTCCTCGGCCTGCCGGCGCAGCGCCGTGGCGCGCTCGATGGCCTCGGTGCGGACCTTCTCGCTGTCGGCGGTCGCCTTCTGCCGCAGCTCGTCGGCGTCCGCCTTGGCCTTGGCCAGCAGCTCCTCGGCGGACTTGGCCGCCTCCTCGATCTTGGTGACCGACTCCCGGCGCGCCTCCGCCCGGATCGACTCGCCCTCGGCCACCGCGTCGGAGCGCAGCTGCTCGGCCTCGCCGCGCAGCCGACGGGCCTCCTCCTGGAGCTCGACCGTCTTGGCGCGGTACTCCTCGGTGTCGTCCTTCGCCGCGCCCTTGAGCTCCTCGGCGATGTCATGCGCCTCGGCCCGCAGCCGGTCCGCCTCGGCCTCGGCCTCCTTGCGGATCCGCTCGGCCTTCTCGGCCGCCGCCCTGGTGGTCCGCTGGGCGTCCTCCGACGCCTTGTTGAGGACCTCCTCGGCGGTCCTGGCCGCCTTGGACAGCTGGGTCGCGGTCTCCTCGGCGGTGGCCGTACGGGCCTTCTCGGCGGCCTCGGCGAGGATCTTCTCCGCCTCGGCGCGCGCGTCCGCCACCAGCTGCTCGGCGTCCGAACGGGTGGCCTCGGCCTCCTTCGTCGCCTCCCCGACCAGCCGCGCGACCTGCTCCTTGGCGGTACGGGTGCGGGTCTCGTTGGCGGCCTCGGCGCTCGCCAGCTTCTTGGCGGCGGCCTCCTCGGCCTCGGTGACCAGCTTCTCCGCCTCGGACTGCGCCTTGCGCAGCGCCTCCTCCGCCTCGGCCATCTGCTTCTCGGCGGCCCGGCTCAGCTCGCTCGCCTGCCGGCGGGCGGTGTCCGACTCGGTCGCCGTGGTGGTGCGCAGCCGCTCGGCGTGCTCGGTGGCCTCCTGCGCCTGCGTGGACGCAGCGTTCAGCAGCCGCTCGGCGTCGGTACGGGCCCGGCGCAGGATCTGCTCGGCCTCGGAACGGGCCTCCTCGGCCTCGCCGCGCAGCCGGTCCCGGGCCTCCCGGGTCAGCCGCTCGGCCTCCGCGCGGGCCGCGGCCATCGCCTGCTCGGCCTCCGCGCGCGACTCGTCGAGGAGCCGGCGGGCCTGCTGCTCGGTACGGGCGCGCAGCTGCTCGGCCCACGCCACGTTCTCGTTGACGTGCGACTCGACGGTCGCCCTGCGCTCGGCCAGCTCCTGGTCGAGCTGCTGGCGCCGGGTCACCGCCTCCTGGTGCAGCTCGGCCTGGAGCCGCGCGGCCTGCTCGGCGTGCTCCTGGAGGATCCGCTGGGTCTGCGCGCGGACCTGGCTCAGCTCACGCTCGGCGTCCTGCCGCAGCTGCTCCGCCTGCATCTGGGCGTTGCGGAGCAACTGTTCGGCCTGGTAGCCGATGTCGCCGCCGTCGAAGGCGGGACGGGTCATCAGGGTGCGGCGCGCCTCGTGCAGCTTGGCGCGCAGCACCTCGACCTGGTAGCCGAGGTCCTCGGCGTGCTGGATCGCCTTCTCCCGCTCGGTCCTCAGCCGCTTCATATCGGCCTCGAACCGAGAGAGGTGGTCGACGTCGTCAGCCGCCGGCTCTCGCTCCTGGCTCTCGTAGCCCCGCACTGCGCGGTCCCATCCGTCCCCTGGTCAGCTTCTCCAACGAGCCACGTCCAACCGCCGAACGGGGCCCCCGGGGAAATGGTGTCAGATCCACGGCGGAGCACGGCCTGCTGCCCCGACGCACGTCCCCCGAAACCCGGACCCCGGCGTGCGGCCGCCCCGGTTCGCGGGACGACCGCCCCCAACCCTACCGGCCCTTATGTACGGCGGTCAGTGCTCGGGAGACTCAACAGGCGCCGAAGTCACCAGTTCTGTGAGGACACCATGGCAGTCCTTGGGGTGCAGGAAGGTGATCCTGGAGCCCATGGAACCGCGTCGCGGCTCGTCGTAGAGCACCCGTACGCCCTTGCCCCGGATGTCCTCGGAGTCGGCGTCGACGTCCGCCGTGCCGAAGGCGATGTGATGCACGCCCTCGCCGTTCTTGGCCAGCCACTTGCCGACCGCGGAGTCCTCGCGGGTCGGCTCCAGGAGCTGGAGGTAGGAGGCGCCGCCGTCCGAGGTCTCGTTGATCTTGAGCATGGCCTCGCGCACGCCCTGTTCCTCGTTGACCTCGGTGTGGAACACCTCGAAGCCGTAGGTGGCCCGGTAGAACTCGACAGTGGCGTCGAGGTCGTGGCAGGCGATCCCGATGTGGTCGATTCGCGTCAGCATGGTTTCAGTGCAGCGCTACGGCAGTGGTTACGCAACGTGCGCGCGATCACACCGACAGGGCGATGACGGCACTGAGTGACTCTCAGTACATTCGATGTAAACCCTCGTTCACTCCTCGGCTCTGCGTAGCTGGAAGGGGATCGCACCTCATGTCTTCTGGAACGAACAGCTCGGTGATCGTCGCGGGCGCCCGTACGCCCATGGGGCGGCTGCTGGGCTCCCTGAAGTCCTTCTCCGCGGCCGACCTGGGCGGTTTCGCGATCAAGGCGGCCCTGGACCGCGCGGGCATCGGCGGTGACCAGGTGCAGTACGTGATCATGGGCCAGGTGCTCCAGGCCGGCGCCGGCCAGATCCCGGCCCGCCAGGCGGCCGTCAAGGGCGGCATCCCGATGAGCGTCCCGGCCCTCACCGTCAACAAGGTGTGCCTGTCCGGGCTCGACGCGATCGCCCTGGCCGACCAGCTGATCCGCGCCGGCGAGTTCGACATCGTCGTGGCGGGCGGCATGGAGTCCATGACCAACGCGCCGCACCTGCTGCCCAAGTCCCGCGAGGGCTACAAGTACGGCTCGATCGAGATGATCGACTCGATGGCGCACGACGGTCTGACCGACTCGTTCGAGGCCATCGCCATGGGCGAGTCCACCGAGCACCACAACACCCGGCTCGGCATCGGCCGCCTCGCGCAGGACGAGATCGGCGCCCTGTCCCACCAGCGGGCCGCCGCCGCGCAGAAGAACGGCGTGTTCGAGGCGGAGATCACCCCCGTGGAGATCCCGCAGCGCAAGGGCGACCCGATCCTGTTCAGCAAGGACGAGGGCATCCGCGCCGACACCACCGTGGAGACCCTGGGCAAGCTGCGCCCGTCCTTCACCAAGGACGGCACCATCACCGCCGGCACCTCCTCGCAGATCTCCGACGGCGCCGCCGCCGTGGTCGTGATGAGCAAGGCCAAGGCGGAGGAGCTGGGCCTGGAGTGGCTCGCCGAGATCGGCGCGCACGGCAATGTGGCGGGCCCGGACAACTCGCTGCACTCCCAGCCGTCCAACGCGATCCTCAACGCCCTCAAGAAGGAGGGCAAGGAGGTCGCCGACCTCGATCTGATCGAGATCAACGAGGCCTTCGCCTCCGTCACCGTGCAGTCAATGAAGGACCTCGGTGTGTCCACGGAAAAGGTGAACGTCAACGGCGGCGCGATCGCGCTCGGCCACCCGATCGGCATGTCCGGCGCCCGCCTCGTGCTCCACTTGGCGCTGGAGCTCAAGCGCCGGGGCGGCGGCATCGGCGCGGCCGCGCTGTGCGGTGGCGGCGGCCAGGGTGACGCGCTGATCGTGCGGGTACCGAAGGCCTGAGCCCTTTTGTCAGGTCGGTGAAGTGAACGGAGCTGTGCGATGCAGGACGTCTCCTCTCTGGTGGACCAGGCCAGGGAAGGCAGGCCGCGGGCCGTGGCCCGGCTGATCTCCCTGGTGGAGGGGGCGTCCCCGCAGCTGCGGGAGGTCATGGCGGCGCTGGCCCCGCTGACCGGCAACGCCTGTGTGGTGGGCCTGACCGGCTCGCCGGGCGTCGGTAAATCGACCTCCACCTCCGCGCTCGTCACGGCGTACCGCAAGCAGGGCAAGCGGGTCGGCGTCCTCGCCGTCGACCCGTCCTCGCCCTTCTCCGGCGGCGCCCTGCTGGGCGACCGGGTGCGCATGTCGGAGCACGCCTCCGACCCCGGCGTCTACATCCGCTCCATGGCGACCCGGGGCCACCTCGGCGGCCTCGCCTGGTCCGCCCCGCAGGCGATCCGCGTCCTGGACGCGGCGGGCTGCGACGTGGTCCTGGTCGAGACGGTGGGCGTGGGCCAGTCCGAGGTGGAGATCGCCGCCCAGGCGGACACCAGCGTGGTGCTGCTGGCCCCGGGCATGGGCGACGGCATCCAGGCCGCCAAGGCGGGCATCCTGGAGATCGGCGACGTCTACGTCGTCAACAAGGCGGACCGGGACGGCGCCGACGCCACCGCCCGCGAGCTGAACCACATGCTGGGCCTCGGCGAGGCCCGCCGCCCCGGCGACTGGCGGCCGCCGATCGTGAAGACGGTCGCCTCCCGCGCCGAGGGCGTGGACGAGGTGGTCGAGGCGCTGGAGAAGCACCGCGCCTGGATGGAGGAGCACGGGGTCCTCACCGAACGCCGGCGCGCCCGCGCGGCCCGCGAGGTGGAGAGCATCGCGATGACGGCGCTGCGGGAGCGCATCGGCGACCTGCACGGCGACCGCCGCCTCGACGCCCTCGCGGAGCGGATCGTCGCGGGCGAACTCGACCCGTACCGCGCCGCCGACGAGCTGGTGGCGGGGATCACCCAGGGCTGAGCCTGGCCAACTCCGGGTGCCCGCGGCTAACTTGTCCTCCGTGTTCCTCCTCTTGGCATAGGGCCCGCCCCGCACGCGACGCCGTGACCGTTTTGGCGCTCGCGTGCCTCGGCATGCCCTTTTCCCGCCTCCGTCAGAGGAACTTCCCGCATGTCCACGCATGCTCCCGTGCGGCCTTCGTACGCCGCCGTGCTGCGCCTTCCGGGCGCCCGCCGCGCCTTCACCGCGGCCCTGACCGCCCGTCTCTCCTACGGCACCGTGTCCCTCGCGGTGATGCTGTCCGTCACCCGCGCCACCGGCTCCTACGCCGTCTCCGGGGCGGTGATGTCCCTGTTCGGCGCCGCGTCGGTCTTCCTGATGCCGGTGCGCGGCGCCCTGATCGACCGGCACGGACCGCGCCGGGCCCTCGCACCCATGGCGCTGCTGTACGGCGCCCTGCTGACCCTGCTCGCCGCCCTGACCTGGCGTCCCGGCGCGCCGGTGGCCCTGCTCGCCGCGGTCGCGGCGCTCGCCGGCGCGTGCACGCCCCCGCTGGGGCCGACGATGCGCGCGCTGTGGGCCGAACTCGCCCCCGACCGGCATCTGTTGCAGCGTGCCTACAGCCTCGACGGCGTCGCCGAGGAGTTGCTCTTCGTCTCCGGGCCGGTCCTGGTCGGCGTCCTGACCGGGTTCGCCCCGCCGGCCGCCGGGATCCTGCTCAGCGCGCTGCTGATCGTGGCCGGCACCGGGGTGTTCGTCGCGTCACCGGTGCTGCCGGGTCCGCGGCCCGCCACCCGGGGCGCGCGGTCCGGGGGAGTCTCCGGTCTGCTGGCCCCCGCCGCCGTCGCTCTCTGCGTCGGGCTGACCCTCAGCGGGGTGGACCTGCTGACCATGGCCTACGCCTCCGCGCACGCGTACGACACCGATCTCGTGCCGTGGGTCCTCGGGGCGCTGTCGGCGGGCAGCGCGCTGGGGGGCCTCGCGAACGGGGCGGTGCGGTGGACGGCACCCGCCCGCACCCGGCTGGCGCGCTTCTCGGTGGCGCTGGGCCTGGTCGTCGCGGTGGCGGGCCTCGCGCCCGACCTCTGGGTGCTCACCGCCGCGCTGGCCCTCGCCGGAGTCTTCGTCGCGCCGACCCTGACGACGGCGTACCTCGCGGCCGACGAGTGCGTGACTGCCGAGTCCCGTACGCAGGCCGGGGCATGGGTCAACATGGGGGTGAACGCGGGCAGTTCGGCCGGGGCACTGGCGACGGGGCTGCTGATCGGCCGGATACCGCTGGAGGTCTGCTTCCTGGTGGCCGGCAGCACGGCTCTGGCGTCCGCCGTCATGGCCGGGGCCGGTGGCCTGCCCCGGAGGGTGTGAGGCGGGCCGGCATCTGACACCGGTTCCTTGCCCGACCACAGACCGGCCACGGGTCCGCTCCGACCTGCACGGGCCGATGAATTCTCCCCGCACTTGATTTGGACGACCGTCCAGGACCACCGTCCAAGGTGGACGCATGGACGGCCCCCACGGCCCTGGAGCGTGTGATGAACCATTCCCTGCTGACGACCCTGATCGGGTCCTTTCTGGTCTGGGAAGCACTTCTGCTGATTCCCATGGTCCCGGGGAAGCTGGTCGATACCAGGGACTTCTCGTCCCTCCCCCGCTGGCAATACAACGGGTTCAACGCCTTTCTCACCTCCCTCGGACTCGCCAGTTTCGTGGTGGCCGGGTTCGCCATGGCGAACCAGCACTGGGTGTTCGTGGCGGCGTTGGTCCTGAGCCTTGGCTACATCCTGGTCTTCGCTGCTGACCTTGGTGCGGTCTTCCCGGTCGTGGCCGACCCGCTGCCGGTACAGTTGCTCGTCCTCGAAGCCATCGCGCTGGCCTCGGCCGGCGCGGGTGCCGTGATTGCGATCCAGGGAATACGGCTGTGAACAATGCCCCCTCTCCTCAGTCGAGCACGCGAGAGAAAATCATTGAGGCTGCGGCCTCTCTCATCCCCGAAGTGGGCTGGGGTGGCGTGACCAGCCGACGGGTCGCGGAACGTGCGGGTGTGAATACCGGCGTGATCCACTACCACATGGGAAGCATCGGCGAACTGCGGCGCATCGCCGCGGTGGGCAAGATCGAGATGTTCTTCCTCGACCGGATCGGTGATGCCCTGGCCCAGGAAGATCCGCCAGTGGCAGTCGAACTGATGCTTCGGGGACTGTGCTCCAGCGACTCGCGCGATCCGGAACTGCTGCTGCTGTACGAATCGCTCGTCGCGGCGAACCGCGACGAGCAGTTGCGCGCCGAGATCGCCACTTCCCTTTCTCGGCTACGGCATTGGCTGCACGACTGGTTCGACGAGCGCGGCGTGACGCGTCCGCTTCCCGCGGCGGTGACCGTCACCGCGGCGATGGACGGCTTCCTGCTCCAGCGAATGCTCGACCCGGACCTCGACCCCGCTCCCCTCATTGAGGGCCTGACCGCTCTCGTCAAGCATCAATTGGCTTAGCGCCTGCGCACGAGGCCGTGCAGGCTTCTCCCAGCAGTCGACGATGAGACCCCGAACAGGGGGGGCGAGCTGCCGCATGGTGAGGTTCGTGCGGTGGTACACGGCCACCAGCAGGACACACTCGGCCCGCGGCAGCCGCCATGGACGATGGCGGCCACAGCCCTCGCCACCACGTTCACCCGTTGGGACGCCTCCGGCTCGTGCGCGTCACTTCCAGACCTGGTACCGACCGCCGTTGCACGGCAGGGTGTACACCTCGCCGTGGGAGTTGCTGTCAAGGCACTGGCCGGTCTGCCGGTTGACCAGGTTGAAGCCGTCACCGGTCCACTTCTCGTACCACTGCTCGTAATAGTTCACCGGGCTGGAGCAGGGCTCGGTGTAGACCTGGCCCTGCTTGTAGGCGGTGAGGCATTCGCCCTGGTAGGACTTCTCGGTCCAGGCACCGTTGGCGTTCTCCAGATTGCCCTGGCCGTCCCACCAGTCACTCTTCAGATGGCCGATGGGGTCGAAGCAGTGAACGAGTCCGGGAGCATCGGTGGTGACGACATGTTCCGCGCCGGTGGTCGACTCAGTGACCAGACAGCCTCCCGTCGCGGCGTTCCGCCAGTGGATCTGGGTGTCGGCGGCGGCGCTTCCCGCGGTTGCGAGAAGGAGGGCGGGTGCAGCGGCCGTGATGGCCAGGATCGCGGTAATGCGCTTCTTGGACATGAGTAGTCAGTCTTCCGTCGAGTGACCTGTGTTGAATCGCGCAGAGAATGTCAGAGCGCGGGATGTTGTTCAGGTGTGGTCTGCCGGGCCGGAGAGAAAAGGAGGCAGAGGTCCGCGTCCGGTTGCCTTTGCAGTTGACCGTGCCGACGACACGCAGTTCCGGTACAAGCGCGCGGTCGGCGCGACGCGGTTCATCTCTTCCCCCGAAAGGCCCGGTGCGCCATCCGTGATCGGTGGCTGCGCGGGGAAGTCTGCCAAGGAACCACTGGACGGTGTTGACACAGAGTCGACTCGCTTTGACATCCCGTCTACAAACCTTCGTCCCGGCACGCATAAACTGGCGGTTGCCCACCGGGCCTTGCGTACTGGCCGCCGGATGGGCAGGGAACGACCTGCCACGCAGTGGGAGGGGCGAGGCGACGGGAGCACAATGCCGGTGACACCGGAAACGGCCGCGAACGACGGCTTGGACGGGGTCGATTGCTTCGAGTACTGGCGGGAGGCGATGGGACGGACGCGGGTCGCTGAGATGACCAGCGACCATGTCGCCACCTTCAAGGCGAATGTGAGGCAAGCGCGCCTGGGACCCACGGTCGTCCTGGGGACGGCATTCCCGTCGATACGCGTCAGGCGGACCGGGCGGATGATCCGCCAAAGCGACGAAGAGCTTTACCACCTGACGATGCTGACGGCCGGGCGTGGAGCCGTGGCCTCGCCCGACTCGGGGCGAGCACAGACGCTCGTACCGGGTCAATTCCACTTGGTGAGCAGCTCACAGCCGTACGAATCCCGCTTCTCCGGCGCCGCAGCAGCGCACCCCCGTACCGAGGGAATCGGCATCGACCTACCGGTGTCGCTCCTGCCCGTCCCTCCCCGCAGAATTCGCCATCTGCTCGGTAGAGCACTGCCCGGGCAGCAGGGCACGGGCGCGATACTGGCGTCGTTCCTGCTCGGCCTGGACCGTCAACTGCCCACGCTTCGGCCCATTGAGGCGACTCGTCTCAGCACTGTCGCGGTCGACCTGTTGTCCGCCTGTCTGGCAAGAGAACTCGACGCCGAGGACACGCTGCCGGAGGAGACCCGGCATCGGGCCATGCTTCATGACGTGCGGGCGTTCGTCCGGCATCACCTCCACGATCCCGATCTGACCCCGTCGAAGATCGCCGAGGCGCATCACGTCTCCCTCAGCTATCTGCACCGGTTGTTCACCCGCGACTCCCAGGGCGTGACCCTCGCCGCCTACATCCGCCGCCAGCGGTTGGCGAAGGCATACCGCGATCTCACCGACCCGGCCCTGCGTACCCTGCCCATCCACGCCGTCGCCGCGCGTTGCGGGATCAACCAAGCCTCCGCGTTCACCCGCGCGTTCAAGGCCGCCTACGGAATCTCGCCCAGCGACCACCGGCACGGGGGCGCAGCGAAATCGCTGCCTCGCACAGAGGCACAAGCAGGATGAGCTCCGCCGACTCCGGCCTGCGTCCGGTACGGCGGCGCAACAGGGAAATATTCTCGGGCCTCGAATCCCGCCCGGCAGATCGCGAGAGAGCGGCTGCGGTGCGACCAGGCCGGCGGCGGACCGCCGGCCTTCGACCGCGACCTCTTGCCGGGCGTTTGACCTAGGGGCGCCCCCGCTGTCCCCGCAGGTGTTCCGCGATCGGCTTCAGGGCCTTGTCAAGCTCCACCAGGGCCTCCGGTGAGAGCAGGTCGATGAAGTGCCGGCGCACCGAGGACACATGGTGCGGCGACACCTTCTTCATCGTCTCCATGCCGTGCTCCGTGAGCACCGCGTACAGCCCCCGCCGATCCGATTCACAGTTCTCGCGGCGCACCAGGTCCGCGTTCTCCATCCGCGTGATCTGGTGCGAGAGCCGGCTCTTGGACTGGAGCGTGGCGGAGGCGAGGTCGCTCATCCGCATCCGCACGTCCTCCGACTCGGACAGGTTCACGAGGATCTCGTAATCGTTCATCGTCAGGCCGAACGGCTGCAGATCCTTCTCCAGCTGGTACGTCAACAGCCTGTTGACCTCCAGGTGGGTGCGCCAGGCGCACTGCTCCGCATCGGTCAGCCAGCGCGTGGCCGTTTCGGTCTCCATGAATGAAGTCTACCTAAGAAGTTGAATGACGAACTACTTCGGGTGGTGTGACTGTGCGCACGCGTTCGACGTCACACTCCGCAGACTACCGCTCACAGCCCGAAGCGACGCTGGAGGTCCCCCAGCTGTCCGGGAAGACGCGGTGCACCGGGTGGTTGCGGACCGTGTCCGGGCCGCCCCGGTGCGCCACCGCCCGGAGTCCCCGGATCGGACGGTACGACCCCCGTGTCGACCTCCGCCATCAGCGCCTCCGAGGACTGGAGCAGCACCGTCCCGGCGCCCACGAACTCGAACTGGTGCTCCTCCCCGGAAACCCCGCCCAGGCCCGTCATCGCACGGAGTCCGCCCAGTACACCGGTCAGGTACCCATGGTCGTAGTGATGGCACGGGGAGGGGCAGTCGGCCCAGCCGACGAGTGCCTGGGGATCCACCCGCAGGGGAGGCTCCATGAACACCACCGGTCCGTTGGACGCGGCCACGAATCTTCCGGTTCCGATGAGGGTCAGAAAACCCGGCACGATCGATTGTTTGAGCGCAAGACTTGGCTGAAAAGCGAGCAGATTGCCCGCGCGAATGGTCAAGTTCCCGTCGTCCAGGTCGTACGAGTTGACGTCGAAGGCCCGGTCGGCGAGCAGCATCTTGCCCGAGCCGCTCGCCACGACCCAGTCGCTCGCGTGCAGTGGCGAATGGAACGAGGTGCGCACCAGATGGTCGAGCCGGCCGTGCCCGATGCCGTTGAACTCGATCGCCCCGTAGTAGGCGATCATCTTCCCCTTCTGGAGGAACCACTGCCCGTCCTTGAGCTCGACGCAGAACGTGTAGCTGTTCACGTTGTCGTCGACGGGCAGGGTCAACGGGTCGTAGACCACCGGGCCGCCGGGACCGGCGGTGCCGTACGTGCCTGAGTACGCGCTCACAGCTTCTCCTCCGAGGCCTGGACGTACACCGTGCCGCTGCCGCTCAGCTCCAGCTGGAACGCCTCGCCGGAGCCGCGGCCCACCATCTCGCGCCAGCCGAGGGCGGTGGACAGCCGGTTGCGGACGTCGCCGTGGTGGGCGACGTAGGCCTGTGGGTCCACATGCACCGGGCGGTCGGGGCTGATCGGCAACTCGAAGACGCCGCCGTGCGCCATCACGGCGACCCCGCCCTGGCCCTGGAGGGTGGTGGTGAACAGCCCCTGGCCGCTGACTTGGCCGCGCACCAGGCCCATCACCCCGCCCTGCGAGCCCATGAACATCGTGCCCTGGCGCAGTGTGCCCTCGAAGGCGAGCAGGCGGTCCGCCTCCACGTACAGGGTGTCGCCGGTGAGGTGGATGACATGGATGTGATGGCCGCCGTGCCCGAAGAACACCGTGCCACTGCCCTCGACGGTCATCAGCGGGGTCGCCTCGCCGGACACCCGGCGCCCCAGCATGGACATCACCCCGCCCTGGCCGCCCTGGATGCTGGGCGTGAAGGACACGTCCCCCTTGTAGGCGAGCATCGCCCCGCGCTGGCTGAACAGCCGCTGCCCGGGGAGCACGGTCGCCTCCACCATCTTGGAGTTGATCTCTCGGAAGGTCATCTCACAGGTCCCCCGCGATCGTGTTCCGCTCGCTCGGCTGCACGTACACCAGGCCGTCCCCCTCGAAGCGGATCTGGAAGGCCTCGCCGCCGCCCTCCCCGAGGAAGGTGCGGAACGTCACACCGGACTGGAAGGACTGCCGGACATTGCCCTGATGGGCGACATAGGCCCCCGGGTCGACGGTCAGCGGGTACTGGGGGCTGACCCGGAGTGCCACCGCGGGGCCGTCGGACATGATCGCCGCCTGTCCGTGCCCCTCCACCGTCGTGGTGAACAGGCCGTTGCCCTGGGAGGCGCCGCGCAGCCCGGTGAACGTGGTGCCCGTACGCAGCGCCGCGTCCGTCACCAGCAGGTTGCTCGACTCCACGTACAGCTTCTCGCCCTGGAGGCGCACCAGATTGATCTCGGTCGCCCGGTCGGCGAACCAGCAGGTCCCGTGCCCCTTCACCTCCATCACCGCCATCTGCTCACCGGTGAGCCGGCGGGTCACCATCCCGCGCAGCCCGTCCCCGCCCCCGGTGAGTTTCTTGAACGACATCTGCCCGTCGTACGCGACCATCGAGCCGTTCTTCGCCTTCACGGCGTCCCCGGTCATCTCGACGGCGAGCACCTTGCTGCCCTGCAATCGGAACATCGCCACGCTGCGAAAGTAGCGGCAGCGCGGGTGGACCGAACAGCACCCGCGGGTGGAGCCGCACCCTGAGCGGACCCCTAGGGGCGCGGTTTGCCACAATGGCGGCACGCTTGTGCGTGCCTTCACAAAGCCGATCACAACAGCGGACGCGCCCCAGCGCCCCCTCAGCGACACTCCCACCGAAGGTGACCCGTGGACCTCAAGACAGCCTCCGCCATCCGCCGCCTGCGCCTGATCTCCGTGCCGGAGGGCATCTCCTGGATCGTCCTGGCGGCCTGCACGATCATCAAGTACACGGTCGACTCCGGCGTGAACGTCGCCCCCGTGATGGGCCCCATCCACGGCGTGCTGTTCGTCCTCTACGTCCTCTTCTGGGCGGACGCCTGGAACCGCGCCAAGTGGAACAAGGGCAAGGCCGGCCTCTACATCGCCTACTCGGTCATCCCCTTCGGCGGCTTCATCATCGAGCGCAAGCTGCGCCGCGAGGCCGAGGACGCCGTGATCGCCGCCCGCGCCCGCAAGGAAGAGGTCGTGAACGCATGATCGTCGCCTTCTCCGTGACCCCCCTCGGCGTCGGTGAGGACGTCGGGGAGTACGTCGCCGAAGCCGTCCGCGTGGTCCGCGAGTCCGGCCTGCCGAACCGCACCGACGCCATGTTCACCTCGATCGAGGGCGAGAGCTGGGACGAGGTCATGGACGTCGTCCGGCGCGCCGTCGCCGCCGTGGAAGCGCGCGCCCCGCGCGTCTCCCTCGTCCTCAAGGCCGACATCCGCCCCGGTGTCACCGACGGACTCACCTCCAAGGTGGAGACGGTCGAACGCCACCTGGCGGGCCAGTAGTTTTGAGCGACCGCTCAAAGGAAGTACCGTCTTCTCGAAGATCCTTTGAGCGGTCGCTCAACCAGCGGCCTGACGTGGGGGAACACCATGGGTCTCTATACGGAGACACACATACGCGCCGACCTCGACAGACTGTGGGCGCACACCCAGGACCCCGTCCTGCACCGCCGCTGGTACCTGCTCGTCACCGAGCTCCACCACCTCCCGAGCGCCCCCGGCGAGCCGCGCCCCTTCCGCTTCACCGCGCGCCTGCCCCCCTTCCTCACCCTCTGCGGCACCGGCGTCTCGGCCGGCGAGAAGGAACGCCCCGACGGCACCCGCACCTCCGCCCTGTGCTTCTCCTCCACCCACCCCCTCGGCCTGATCGCCGAGGGCAGCGGCTACTGGCGCTACGTCCCCGACGACCGGGGCGTGCGCTTCCTCACCGGCTACGACTACCGCCCCCGCGGCGGAGCCCTCGGCGCCACCGCCGACCGCCTGCTGGTGCGCCCGCTGCTCGACTGGGCCACCGCCTGGTCCTTCGACCGGCTCCGGCTCTGGCTGGAGCGCGGCATCACCCCCGAGCGCGCCCTGTGCAACTGGCTCGCCGAGATCGTCGTACGCCTCCTGCTGCTCACCGCGTGCCTCGGCGGGCTGCGCCTGGAGCGGCTGACGCGCCTGTTCGGATCGTTCGCCGCCGCCATGGCCTACCTGTGCCCGGTGCTGCTGCTCGCCGCGGTCTGCCTCGCCCTGTTCAAGTCGCCGCTCGCCTGCACCCCGGCCGCCCGCCGCTGCCTGCGCGCCCCCGCCACCCGGATCCGGGCACCGCGGCTGCTGCGCACCCTCCAGCAGCGCGGGGAGGCGCCCGCGTGAGTCCCGAGACGCCGAAGGCCCGGGAGACCAGGACCAAGCTGCTGGAAGGCGCCCTGCGCACGCTCGCCGAGCAGGGCATCGCCAAGACCTCGGCCCGTACGGTGGCCGCGGCGGCCGGCGTCAACCAGGCGCTGGTCTTCTATCACTTCGGCACGGTGGACGAGCTGCTCGCGGCGGCCTGCCGGTACGGCGCGCAGCAGGCGGTCGACCGCTACCGGGAGCGGCTCGCCGCGGTCACCTCCCTGTCCGAACTGCTCGCCGTCGGCCGGGAGATCCATGCGAGCGGGCGGGACGGCGGCCATGTCGCCCTCCTGGGCCAGCTGCTCGCCGGCGCCCCCACGCACGCGGCGCTCGGGCCCGCGACGGCGGCGGGGCTGCGGCTGTGGATCGCCGAGATCGAACAGGTGCTCACCCGGGTGCTCGCCGGGACCCCGGTCGCCGAGTTCGTCGACCCCGCGGGGCTCGCGCGGGCGGTGGCCGCGTCGTTCGTGGGGATCGAGCTGTACGAGGGGGCCGACGCGGACGGGGCGGAGGCGGCGCTCGCGGCGCTGGACCAGCTGGCCGTGCTGGTGGCCGCGCTGGAGGAGCTGGGGCCGGTCGCGCAGCGGGCCGTACGGCATCGCCTGCGGCGGGCCGGGCGGTGAGGGGCGGTGGCCGGGCCGGGCGGTGAGGAGCGGCGGTCGAGGTGGGTGTCGGGGTGGAAGCGGACCGCCATGGCCGAAAGATGAGACGGAGCTGACCGGCATATGACCGGCGGGTAGGGTCTGATGACGTGCCGAAGCCTCTCAGCCTCCCGTTCGACCCCATCGCCCGCGCCGACGAGCTGTGGCAGCAGCGCTGGGGCAATGTGCCGTCCATGGCCGCGATCACCTCGATCATGCGAGCCCAGCAGATCCTGCTCGCTGAGGTGGACGCGGTGGTCAAGCCGTACGGGCTGACGTTCGCCCGCTACGAGGCGCTGGTGCTGCTCACCTTCTCCAAGGCCGGCGAGCTGCCGATGTCCAAGATCGGCGAGCGGCTCATGGTGCATCCCACGTCCGTGACGAACACCGTCGACCGGCTGGTGAAGTCCGGCCTGGTCGCCAAGCGGCCCAACCCCAACGACGGGCGCGGCACCCTCGCCGTGATCACCGACAAGGGCCGCGAGGTGGTCGACGCGGCCTCCCGCGACCTCATGGCCATGGACTTCGGTCTGGGGGCGTACGACGCGGAGGAGTGCCGGGAGATCTTCGCGATGTTCCGCCCGCTGCGGATCGCGGCGCTGGACTTCGACGAGGGGTGACCCCCGCCAAGATCTCCCGGAACGGGTGGTTACGCTCGACTCCATGAAGAAAAGCGTGCTGACCCGCTACCGCGTCATGGCCTACACCACGGGTGTCCTGCTGGTGCTCCTGTGCCTGAGCATGATCGCGAAGTACGGGCTGGACATCAGCGGCGCGGCCGACGTGACCCGTGTCATCGCCATCGCCCACGGCTGGCTGTACGTCGTCTACCTGGTCTTCGCCTTCGACCTGGGCTCCAAGGCGAAGTGGCCGGTCGGCCGACAGCTGTGGGTGCTGCTCGCGGGCACCATCCCGACCGCCGCGTTCTTCGTGGAGCGGAAGATCAGCCGGGAGCTGGACGGCAAGATCGCCGGTCGCACCCCGGCCGTCGCCGAGGCGTAGGCCCCGCCGCGACACCCGGTCGCAGCCGCCGTACCCACCCGTACGGCGGCTCTGCCATCGACATGTACTAGGACGTCCAAGTAAATTCGATGGTATGGACGCTCACGCCATCGAGGAGGGCCGCCGGCGCTGGCAGACCCGATACGACGCCGCGCGCAAGCGTGACGCTGACTTCTCCACGCTCTCCGGGGATCCCGTGGAGCCGGTGTACGGGCCGCGGCCCGGGGACACGTACGAGGGATTCGAGCGGATCGGCTGGCCGGGGGAGTACCCGTTCACCCGGGGGCTCCATTCGACCGGCTACCGCGGGCGCACCTGGACCATCCGGCAGTTCGCCGGGTTCGGGAACGCCGAGCAGACCAACGAGCGCTACAAGATGATCCTCGCCGCGGGCGGCGGCGGGCTGTCCGTGGCGTTCGACATGCCCACGCTGATGGGCCGGGACTCGGACGACCCCCGCTCGCTCGGCGAGGTCGGGCACTGCGGGGTGGCGATCGACTCGGCCGCCGACATGGAGGTCCTGTTCAAGGACATCCCGCTCGGCGAGGTCACCACCTCGATGACGATCAGCGGGCCCGCCGTGCCCGTCTTCTGCATGTACCTGGTCGCCGCCGAGCGGCAGGGCGTGGATCCCTCGGTCCTCAACGGCACGCTCCAGACGGACATCTTCAAGGAGTACATCGCCCAGAAGGAGTGGCTCTTCCAGCCGGAGCCGCATCTGCGCCTGATCGGCGACCTCATGGAGTACTGCGCCGCCGGCATCCCCGCCTACAAGCCGCTGTCGGTCTCCGGCTACCACATCCGGGAGGCGGGGGCGACGGCCGCGCAGGAGCTGGCGTACACGCTCGCGGACGGGTTCGGGTACGTCGAGCTGGGGATGAGCCGGGGCCTGGACGTCGATGTGTTCGCGCCCGGCCTCTCGTTCTTCTTCGACGCCCATGTCGATTTCTTCGAGGAGATCGCCAAGTTCCGTGCCGCGCGGCGCATCTGGGCGCGCTGGCTGCGGGACGTGTACGGCGCGCGGAGCGAGAAGGCGCAGTGGCTGCGGTTCCACACGCAGACCGCCGGGGTCTCGCTGACCGCGCAGCAGCCGTACAACAACGTGGTGCGCACCGCGGTGGAGGCGCTGGCCGCGGTGCTCGGCGGGACCAACTCGCTGCACACCAACGCCCTGGACGAGACGCTGGCGCTGCCCAGCGAGCGGGCCGCGGAGATCGCGCTGCGCACCCAGCAGGTGCTGATGGAGGAGACCGGGGTCGCGGGGGTGGCGGATCCGCTGGGCGGCGCCTGGTACGTCGAGCAGCTGACCGACCGCATCGAGGCGGCCGCGGAGCAGATCTTCGAGCGGATCAGGGAACGGGGGCTTGCGGCCCGTCCGGACGGGCGGCAT
>NZ_MUNF01000591.1:7480-7731 GCF_002154555.1 Streptomyces murinus | reverse complement strand
CGCCGTCGACCGTGTTCGCGGCGTTCAACTCCTGGGCGCACCCGGACAAGACGATCGAGGTGTACGAGTTCAATGACCACGAGGGCGGCGGCCCCTTCCATGACGCGGTGAAGATGCGCTGGCTGCGGTCGTACGCCTGAGATCACCTCTTCCTCGATGCCCGACCGGTCGGTATGTTCGGGGTGCCCGGTCCGGGGCCGACACGGGCCGGGCGTTCCCGCGACCACGGAGGGCCCATGTCAGCCACGCAC
>NZ_MUNF01000591.1:0-7425 GCF_002154555.1 Streptomyces murinus | reverse complement strand
TCACCCTCGGCGGGGAGACCGTGGTGGACCTGTGGGGCGGCTGGGCGGACGCCGCCCGCACCCGGTCCTGGGAGCGGGACACCCTGGTGAACGTGTGGTCGACCACCAAGGGCCCGGTGGCGCTGTGCGCGCATCTGCTGGCCGACCGGGGGCTGCTCGACCTGGACGCGCCGGTGGCCCGGTACTGGCCCGAGTTCGCGGCGGCCGGCAAGGAGAGGGTGCTGGTACGGCATCTGCTGTCGCACCGCGCCGGGCTGTGCGGACTGCGCGAGCCGCACAGCCTCCGGGACCTGTACGACTGGGAGTTGACCACCGCCCGGCTCGCGGCCACGGAGCCCTGGTGGGAGCCGGGCACCCGGTCCGGGTACCACGCGGTGACGTACGGCTTCCTGGTCGGCGAAGTCGTACGGCGGATCACCGGGCTGAAGCCGGGGGCCTTCCTGGAGCGGGAGGTGACCGGGCCGCTCGGCATCGACTTCAGCGTGGGCCTGCCGGTCGAGGAGTACGGTCGGGCCGCCGAGCTGACGCACACCCCGGCCGCCTCGGACGACGAACGCTCACCCACCTTCCGCCACTTGACCCGGCTGACGCTCGCGGCGATGGCCAACCCGGCGATCGGCACGGCCCACGCGAACACACCCGCGTGGCGGGCGGCGGAGGTCCCGGCGGGCAACGGGCACGGCACCGCGCGGGCGGTCGCGGCGCTCTACGGCGTCTTCGCCGGACGCGGCTCCTTCGGCGGTCGGCGGATCCTCTCGCCCGAGGCGGCGGAGCGGGTGCGCGAGGGGCAGGGCAGCTGTGTCGACCTGGTCCTCGGGGCGGGCCTGGGCGGCGAGAGCGAGGCGGGGCTCGGGCTGTGGCTCAGCGGGCCGCAGGGCGCGTACGGGCCCAATCCGCGGGCGTTCGGGCATGACGGGTTCGGCGGTTCGTGCGGGCTCGCCGATCCGGAGGCGGGGGTGTCGCTGGGCTACGTCATGAACCGGATGGGTCCGCGCATCATGGACGACCCCCGGAAGATGGCCCTGATCGACGCCCTGTACGGCGCCCTGTGATCGGCGAACCGGGCTCAGCCGCCTTGCTCAGCGGCGGACTTGGTGGCCACCACCAGCCGGGCACGGGGGCTCCCGTCGTCGCGCCGCCCGAACTCGGGCAGGGCGCGCAGCTGGGTCGTGAACCCGGCGCGTGCCAACTCCGCGAGCACCGTGCCCAGTCGGAACGTCCGGTAGTACATGACGAACGGCGGCCGCCACAGGGCGTTGCGCACCCGCATCACCGCGTCGAAGCCGAGCAGGGTCCAGAACGCGCGGTGGTTCGCCGGGACGGGGGCGCCCAGCGGGAAGGCGAAGCTGCCGCCGGGCCGCAGCACCGAGTGGACCTGGGCGAACAGTCCGGGCAGCTCGCGGGGCAGGAAGTGGCCGAACGCCCCGAAGCTGACGACGAGATCGAAGGCGGCGGTGAACGGCAGCGCCCGTGCGTCGCCGCGCACCCAGCCGATCGCGGGCCCGTCCTCGGGGCGGACCCGGAGCCGGGCGACGTCCAGCATCCCGGCACTGAAGTCGACGCCCACGGCGCTACGACGGCACAGCCCGGCCAGCACCCGGACACCGGCGCCGGTCCCGCAGCACAGGTCGAGGCCGTCGTCGAACGGTCCCAGCGGGTCGAGCGCCCGCGCCACGGCGTCGAGCACCCGGCCGGGGGTGCAAAAGGGCGTGTGGTCGAACTTCGGCGCGAGCAGGTCGTATCCGTGCTCGACGGAGGACATCGCCTGGACGGCGAGTTCGCGCAGCGAGGGGCCTTCGGGTCCGAACATGTCCGTCAACCCGTCAACTCTCGTACCCATTGATCAGTTTCATCCGCACCGACCCAACCTACAGAGGTGATCCCATGCACGCGTTCCGTTCGGCAGTCGAGGCCGGGGACCTGGACGCCGTGGCGGCGCTGCTGGCCGAGGACGTCGTCTTCACCAGTCCCGTCGTCTTCAAACCGTATACGGGCAAGGCCATCACCGCCGCGATCCTGCGCGCGGTCTCCCAGGTCTTCGAGGACTTCCGCTACGTCCGCGAGTTCGGCGCCCCCGCCTCCCCCGACCACGCGCTGGTCTTCACCGCCCGGGTGGGCGGGCGCGAGCTGACGGGCTGCGACTTCCTGCACGTCAACGAGGAGGGGCTGATCGACGACCTCATGGTCATGGTCCGCCCGCTGTCGGGCGCGCACGCCCTCGCCGAGGCGATGGGAGCACGGTTCGACCAGATCGCCGAGGAGGCGCAGGCGGGTTCCTGACGGCAGGCACGTTCCTGACGCCGGGCGAGGGCGGTCCGCACGGGGCCGCCCCCGCCTTTCCGCCGGGCCTGCGGATCCGTCCCCGGGAATACCCCCGCGCACCGATCTGTTGACGCCACCGAGCGCACCGGTATAGTGCGAACAGCGCATGTGCGTGCCCCTCGTACCGGCACCGATGTCGCCGTCTTCTCTCCAGCCCCTCGGCCGAGCCGTTCGCGCGGCCCCGGGCTTCTTCTTCGCACCACCTCGTGACCAGGGCTTTCGCCGTCGTGTCCGGGGTGTGGTTCCCGCCGCCCGGAGGCAGGTCGTATCCGCCTCCCGCTCGCGGCCGTTCCCCCCTTCCCACGCGCTTCTCCCCACTTTCTTCGTCCGCGAAAGGACACCCCTCCATGACCACCACACTCGAACACCCTCCGGTCGAGCTCCGGGCCCCGGCCACTCGGCTCGTCACCGGCGTACTCGACATCGACACACACGGGAAGGGGCATCTGCGGGCCGCCGATCTCCTTCCCACCCCCGCCGACCCACAAGTACCGGCCGCGCTGATCCGCAGGTACGGACTGCGCAAGGGCGACCTGGTCGAGGGCGTCCGGGGCGCGCAGCGCGCGCTGACCGAGGTCGCCCGGGTCGAGGGCCGCGCGCCCGGCGACCTCGCCGCCCGCCGGAACTTCCGCGACCTCACCCCGCTGCACCCGCGCCGCCGACTGCGCCTGGAACACCCGGACGCCGGGCTCGCCGGCCGGGTCGCCGATCTGTTCACGCCGGTCGGCAAGGGCCAGCGCGGCCTCCTCGTGGCGCCGCCGAAGAGCGGCAAGACGGTCCTGCTGCGGCAGCTGGCCGCGGCCGTCGCCGGGAACCACCCCGAGTGCCGGCTGATGGTGCTGCTGCTGGACGAGCGCCCCGAGGAGGTCACCGAGATGCGCCGGGCGCTGCACGGCGAGGTGTACGCCTCCACCTTCGACCGCACCGCCAAGGAGCACATCGCCCTCGCCGAACTCGTCGTCGAACGGGCCAAGCGGCTGGTCGAGGCGGGCGAGGACGTCGTCGTGCTGCTGGACTCGCTGACCCGGCTGTGCCGGGCGCACAACAACGCCTCCGGCGCGGGCGGCCGTACCCTCAGCGGCGGTGTCGACGCGGGCGCGCTGATCGGCCCCAAGCGGTTCTTCGGCGCCGCCCGCGAGGCCGAGGAGGGCGGCTCGCTCACCATTCTGGCCACCGCCCTGGTGGACACGGGCTCCCGTGCCGACGGCTACTTCTTCGAGGAGCTGAAGAGCACGGGCAACATGGAACTGAGGCTCGACCGGGAACTGGCCGGGCGGCGCGTCTTCCCCGCCGTGGACCTCGAAGGCTCCGGCACCCGGCGCGAGGAACTGCTGCTCACCCCGGCCGAGTTGGGCGCCGTCCACGGGCTGCGCCGCGCCCTGCGCTCGCGCGAGGGCGCCCCGGCGGGCCTGGAGACGCTGCTGGAGCGGATGCGGCGCACCCCCGGCAACGCGGCCTTCCTGCGGCAGGTCCTGCCGACCCTGCCCGCGAGCTGACCCGGGTACGGCAACCGGGTTGCTCCGCTGGCATCCGGGTTGCTCCGTTGGGCCGGACGGCGCGGCCGACGCGCGCACACCACTCCCGTTCGTACGTTGATCATATGATCACCAGATTCAGATATCGGGCGGTCGTACCCGCCTGTTCCCTGTGTGTGGCGGGCCTGCTGGCGTGCACCCCGGCCCTGGCCGGCGCCGCCCCGGCCGCGGCGCGGCACCGGAGCGCCGCGCTGCCCCGCAACGGCGAGCCCGCGCCGCCCGCGCCCCGGGCGGCCATCCCGGCGCCGGCCCTGCTCTACCGCTCGGGCACGCAGGTACGCCCGCGCCGGAGCGCCCCCGAGCTGCCGGACGTCTCCGCGCTGTCCTGGCTGGTGGCCGACGCGGGCAGCGGGCAGGTGCTGGCCGCGAGCGAGGCGCACCGGCCGCTGCCGCCGGCCAGCACCCTGAAGACGCTGTTCGCCCTCACCGTGCTGCCGAAGCTGCCCAGCGGGATGCAGCACACCGTGCGCTACCAGGAGTTGGCCGACGTCGCCGAGGGCAGCAGCCTGGTCGGGGTCGAGGAGGGCCACAGCTACCGGGTGGCGGACCTGTGGCGGGGGGTCTTCCTCAGCTCCGGCAACGACGCGGTGCATGTGCTCGCCTCCCTCAACGGCGGCTGGGAGACGACCGCCAAGCGGATGCAGACCAACGCCCGTGCCCTGGGCGCCCTGGACACGCATGTGCTGTCCCCGGACGGTTACGACACCCCGGGTCAGGTGTCCTCCGCCTACGACCTGGCCGTGTTCGGCCGCGAGGGCCTGCGCAACCCCGACTTCGCCACGTACTGCTCCACCGCGCAGGCCGAGTTCCCCGGCGACGGGGCGCCGTTCGCCATCGAGAACACCAACCGGCTGCTCACCGGCGCCGACGGCGTGGCGCCCTACCCGGGCCTGATCGGCGTCAAGAACGGCTACACCACCAACGCGGGCAACACCCTGGTGGCTGCCGCCCGGCGGGGCGGGCGCACCCTGGAGGTGACCGTGATGAACCCGCAGGCGGGCGATGGCTTCGAGGTGTACGAGGAGGCGCGTCAGCTGCTCGACTGGGGCTTCGCGGCGGACGGTCAGGTGGATCCGGTGGGCTCGCTGGACGGGCTGCGGCCCAAGCCCCGGCCGGCCGCTTCGGCCGCGCCGGTGGCGGCGGCCACGTCCGGGGCGCCGGACGACGACGACTGGTCCGGCACCGCCGTCGGGGCGGGACTCGCCGGGCTGGGCGCGGCCGCGATGGCACTGGCGCTGCGGGCCAGGGGCAGGGCCAAGGGCAAGGGCAGGGCGGCGCGCGGCTGACCGATCGGCAGGCCGAGCAGCAGGCCCAGGGTGATCCAGGTGTAGAGGTTGCTGCCGAGGAAGCCGTCGAGGCCGGAGGCGTCGTCGAACCACAGCCAGACCACGCTGGTGCACAGCACCGCGTACAGCGCGCCCGCCAGGCGCCGGTGCCCGGCGCGCAGCAGGACCGCGAAGGAGGGCAGCAGCCACACCAGGTGATGCACCCAGGTGACCGGACTGACCAGGCAGGCCGCCGCCCCGGTGAGGGCGAAGGCCGCGGTCCAGTCACCGGCCAGCGCCGCCCGGCGGCTGCGCCACGCCCAGACGCACAGGGTGCCCAGCACCGCGAGCGCCCACAGCGGGCGGCCGGTCTCGCCGAGCCGGGCCAGCACGCCCTGGAGCGACTGGTTGGAGACGTAGTCCAGCCGGCCCACCCGGCTGGTGTCCCACAGCGCCCGGGTCCAGTAGAACCGGGAGGCGGCCGGGTCCACCAGGGCGGCGAGCGCGGTCACGGCGGCGGCCACGGCGGTCGCCTGCGCGGCGGCCCGGCGGCGTCCGGCGAGCAGCAGCAGCCCGATGAACATGGCCGGCGTCAGCTTGATGGCCGCCGCGAGCCCGATCCCGGCGCCCGCCCAGCGGCCCCGGCCGCTCGACAGCAGCCGGGCGTCGGTGAGGACGAGGGCCAGGAGGACGACATTGACCTGGCCGAAGCTGAAGGTGTCCCGCAGGGGTTCGAACAGCGCGAGCGCGCACAGGGCCAGCGACCAGCGGTACCAGCCGTGGCGTCGCCAGTCGTCACCGGCCAGGACGCGCAGGACCACGCCGAGGGCGGCCGCGTTCACCACCAGGGAGGCGGCGATCGCGGTGGTGCGGCCCAGCAGGGCCAGGGGCAGCATCAGGACCGCGGCGAACGGCGGATAGGTGAAGCCGTACCGCGTGCCCGGCACCCGGTAGTCGTAGATCAGGCCGCCGTGGTGCACCCAGGTGTGCACGGTGCCGTAGTAGACGCGCAGGTCGAAGAAGCCGCGCAGCAGCGGCACGGTCGCGGTGAACGCGGTCACGGCGGCGGCGAGGGCGAGGACCAGCAGCAGCCTGCCCCGCTCGGTGCGCGGGCCCGTCATGCGGCGCGCCCCGGGGCCGGGGACACGGCGGGCGCCTGGGCCGCCTGGTGGGCCTGCCACAGGACGACGACGCCGAGCAGCCCGCCGCAGACGGCGAGCACCAGTTGGCCCGCGTCGGCGGGGCCGCCGCTGGGCAGCACGGCGAGGGCGAGCACTCCGGCGAGGGCGGCGACCCGGTGCCGTACCGAGGTGCTGGGCGCGGCGGCGGCGATCAGGAACAGGCCCCACAGCACGTACCAGGGGCGGATCGCCGGGCCGAACACGGCGACGACGAGCAGGCTCAGGCCGAGCGCGTACACCGGTTTGAGGCGCAGTCGCAGCCATATGACGAGAATGGCGACGGCGGTGGCGGCGAGGCCGAGCAAATGCCAGCCGGGGACCGCCAGCGGGGCCAGGCCGCTGCCGAGCCGGTCGAGCAGGTCGCCGGTGGCCCGGCCGAGCAGGCTGGTCAGCGCCCAGTTCTGCGGGGAGACGGGGGTGCCGAGGGCGCCGATCCAGCCGTAGCCGGTGCCGGCCGTCGCGGTGGCGGCGACCGTGGTCGCGGCGGAGACGGCCGCGGTGGTCAGGGCGGCGGGCAGCGGGCGGCGCCCGGCGCGGGCCTGGAACGCCACCACGGCGAGCAGACCGAGCGCGGCGGGCGCCTTGACCAGGGCGGCGAGGGTGACGAGTACGGCGCCCAGAACAGGTCTGCGGCCCCGGGCGGCGACCAGGCCGAGCCCGAGCAGTCCGAGCATCAGCGCGTCATTGTGGGCGCCCGCGACCAGGTGCAGCAGCACCAGCGGGTTGAGGGCGCCGAGCCAGAGCGCGGCGGCCGGGTCGGCGCCGCTGTGCCGGGCGAGCCGGGGCAGCGCGAACGCCATCAGGGCCACCCCGAGGAGCGCGAGCAGGCGCATGCCGATCAGGCCCGCGGGCAGCTCGCCCCGGGTGAGGCCGGACAGCGCGGAGGCGAGGCCGAGGAAGGCGGGGCCGTACGGCGCTCCGGTGTGCTGCCACATGGGGGCCACCTGGTCGGCGAGCGGACCGCCGAGGGCCGCGGGGCCCTGGGTGTAGACGTCCATGTGCGCGTCGGCCATGGCGCCCTGCGCGAGATAGCTGTAGACGTCCCGGCTGAACAGCGGCGGGGCGAGCACCAACGGGGCGGCCCAGACGGCCAGTACGAGCAGCAGGGCGCGCGGCGCGGGC
>NZ_MUNF01000590.1 GCF_002154555.1 Streptomyces murinus | reverse complement strand
CCGTCGTCGTACGGCGGGCCGGCTGGTCGGGGTCCGGGAAGGCGCCGGTGACCGCTCCGGCGACGAGGACTCCGGCGAAGACCAAGGTCAGCGCGGCCCCTTGGCGGGCGCGCCGAGGCGGACAGAGCGGGTCTCGGCCGGACATGGCGGTGAGTCTAGGACAACGGGCCTCTCGTCACGGCCCGTTGCCCCGCCCACCGTCTTGGTTTGCGTCACACCTTCAGGTACTTGCGCAACGCGAAGAACGCCGCCAGGGCCGGCATCAGCACACTGGTCGCGAGGATCAGCGGCAGCTTGGTCAGCACCGAGTCCCAGCCGACGAAGTTGATCAGCGTCAGCTTGTGCGAGAGGTCCATGCCGTGGTCGATGGTGAAGTACCGGCCGACCACGAGGAAGACGCAGGCCAGGCCACCGCCGATGAGCCCGGCGACCGCGGCCTCGGCGATGAACGGCGCCTGGATGTAGAAGCCGGAGGCGCCGACCAGACGCATGATCCCGGTCTCACGCCGACGGCTGAACGCCGACACGCGCACGGTGTTGACGATCAGCAGC